>NZ_JBIAXS010000033.1:0-98937 GCF_042896885.1 Streptomyces sp. NPDC001231 | reverse complement strand
CAGTCCTCCAACCCCGCGGTCATCGCCTTCCTGCGGGAGTACGAGGACGACCTGGTCCTGTGCGTCCACAACTTCTCCCGCTTCGCCCAGCCCACGGAGCTGGACCTGAGCGCGTTCCACGGACGGCATCCGGTGGAGCTGTTCGGCGGGGTGCGCTTTCCGGCCATCGGTGAACTCCCCTACCTGCTCACCCTGGCGGGCCACGGCTTCTACTGGTTCCGGCTGCGCAAGGACGCAACCGTCTAGGGCTCGTCCGGTACCCGGGGCGGGGCGGGCGTTTCCTTCGCCCCGCCCGTGGGCACGCGTCAGTCACACCCGACCAGCGATTGGACGCGACGCCATGTCGGAAGCCATGTCGCAAGCCGTCACACGCTCTGTCACCACCGGCAGCCCCGGTCTCCTCGCGTCACTGGACCCGCTGCTGCGGGAGTGGCTGCCGCGGCAGCGCTGGTTTTCGGGAAAGGGCCGTCCGGTGACCGGCTTCTCGCTGGTCGCCGCCACCGAGCTGCTGCCGGGCGACCGGAAGCTGGGCCTGTACCACCTGCTCGTCCGCGCCCACCAGCCGCTTGCGCCCGTGCACGGCACGGTCCCGCACCCCGGTGACTGCTACCAGCTGCTCATAGGCGTGCGCGAGGCGCTGCCCCCACGGCTGGCGCCCGCGCTGATCGGCCATGTGCACGAGGGGCCGCTCGCCGGACGCACGGTGTACGACGCCCTGTACGACCCACGGCCCGCCGAGGTGATCCTGGAGGCACTGCGCACCCGGGCCCGCATCGGCGGGCTGCGTTTCGAACGGCGGGACGAGATACGCCCCGACCTGGTCCCCCGCGTGGTCACCGCCGAGCAGTCCAACTCGTCGGTGGTCTACGGCGACACGTTCATCCTGAAACTGCTGCGCCGGGTGCTGCCCGGCGTCAATCCCGACCTGGAACTGCCGCTGGCCCTGGCCGAGGAGGGCTGCTCGCGGGTGCCGCCGCCGACGGCGTGGATGACGGCGGAGCTGGACGGCGAGTCGTACGTGCTCGGGGTGCTCCAGCCCTTCGTGCAGGGCGCCTCGGACGGCTGGGAGCTGGCACTGCGCGAACTGGCCAAGGGCGAGGACTTCGGCGCCGAGGCGCGGGCGCTGGGCCGCGCCACCGCCGAGGTGCACACCGCACTGGCCCGCGCGCTGCCCACGGTCACACTCGGCCACATGCAGCTCGAGACCCTGGTCAACGGCATGACCGAGCGCCTGGAGTCGGCCGCGCAGGCGGTGCCCGCGCTCGGCCCGTACGTCCCCGGTCTGCGCTCCGCGTTCGAGGCGCTGGCCGATCTGGCGGCCGAGGGCCACACCTGGACCGCCCAGCGCATCCACGGCGACCTCCACCTCGGGCAGTGCCTGCGCTCCGCCTCCGGACAGTGGTGGCTGATCGACTTCGAGGGCGAGCCGGCGAAACCGCTGGCCGAGCGGCGGATGGCCCAGCCCGTGGTGCGGGACGTGGCCGGGATGCTGCGCTCCTTCGACTACGCGGCGCACTCGGCCGGCGGCCCGCCGGCACCGGAGTGGGCCGAAGCCTGCCGCGCCGCTTACTGCACCGGATACGCCGAGGTCAGCGGCAGCGACCCGCGCACCGACCCCGTCCTGCTGCGCGCCTACGAGACGGACAAGGCGATCTACGAGGTGCTCTACGAGGCCCGGCACCGCCCTGACTGGCTCCCGGTACCGATGTCCGCGGTACACCGCCTGGCCGCTCCGGACACGACCTGACCCCCTTCCCCTGTCCCCCGTCTCCCCCGTCCACCGCACCGAACTGCGCCGAGGAGGCTCCACCCGTGACTCCCCGCACCCCGTCCAGCGGTTCTGATCCGAAGAACACGGCCGAGGCCGCGGGCCACGACCGGCCGGCACCGGCGAAGAAGGCAGCCGCGAAGAAGGCCACGGCCAAGAAGGCGGTGGCGAAGAAGACCGCCGCGAAGACGACGACGGCCAAGAAGGCAGTGGCGAAGAAGACCGCCGCGAGGACGACGGCCGCGAAGGCCGCGGCCACCGGGGCCGCCGCCGGGAAGACCGCCAGGAAGGCGGCAACGGCGGTGAAAAAGACACCAGCCACGAAGGCAGCAGCCCGACCCGCGGCGCCGGAGCCCGTGGCACCGGACCCGGCAGCCGCCTGGCGCCCGGAGGACCCCGCTCTGGTCGCCGTCGGGGCCGGCGACCGGGAGCGGTTGCTCGCGGGGACGCATCACGATCCGCATTCCGTGCTCGGCGCGCACCCGGTACCCGGTGGGGTCGCCTTCCGGGTGTTCCGGCCGTACGCGCTGGGCGTGACCGTGGTCGCCGGGGAGCAGCGGGCCGGGCTGCGCGACGACGGGGAGGGGTTCTTCTCGGGCCTGCTGCCGCTGCCGGAGGTGCCCGCGTACCGGCTGGAGGTGCAGTACGCGGGGACGGTGCAGCACACCGAGGACGCCTACGGTTTCCTGCCCACGCTGGGCGAGTTCGATCTGCACCTGATCGGCGAGGGCCGGCACGAGCAGCTGTGGCAGGCGCTCGGGGCGCATCCGATGACCCACGGGGGCGTGACCGGCACCCGGTTCGCGGTGTGGGCGCCCAATGCCCGGGGGGTGCGCGTCGCCGGTGGCTTCAACTTCTGGGACGGCACCGGGTACCCGATGCGCTCGCTCGGCGCCACGGGTGTGTGGGAGCTGTTCGTGCCCGGGATCGGCGAGGGCGAGCTGTACAAGTTCGAGATCACCCGGCCGGACGGCTCCAGGACACTGCGCGCCGACCCGCTGGCCCGCCGTACCGAGGTGCCGCCGGCCACGTCGTCCATCGTCCACGCCTCGCACCACGAGTGGGCCGACGCGGAGTGGATGGCCAGCCGTTCCCAACGCCCGGCGCACGAGGCCCCGTTCTCGGTGTACGAGCTGCATTTGCCGTCCTGGAGGCCGGGGCTGACGTATCGCCAGCTCGCCGAGCATCTGCCGGCGTACGTCAAGGACCTCGGCTTCACCCACGTGGAGCTGATGCCGGTCGCCGAGCATCCCTTCGGCGGCTCCTGGGGCTACCAGGTCACCGGCTTCTACGCGCCCACCGCGCGCCTGGGCACCCCGGACGACTTCAAGTTCCTGGTCGACGCCCTGCACCAGGCGGACATCGGCGTCCTGATGGACTGGGTGCCGGCGCACTTCCCGCGCGACGAGTGGGCCCTGGCCGAGTTCGACGGCCGGCCCCTGTACGAGCACGCGGACCCCCTGCGGGCCGCGCATCCGGACTGGGGCACCCTGGAGTTCGACTTCGGCCGCCGCGAGGTGCGCAACTTCCTCGTCGCCAACGCCCTTTACTGGTGCGAGGAGTTCCACATCGACGGCCTGCGCGTGGACGCGGTCGCCTCCATGCTGTACCTGGACTACTCCCGCGAGCCGGGCCAGTGGACGCCGAACGAGCACGGCGGCCGGGAGAACCTGGACGCCGTGGCGTTCCTCCAGGAGATGAACGCGACCGTGTACCGCAGGGTGCCGGGCGTGGTCACCGTCGCCGAGGAGTCCACGGCCTGGGACGGCGTGACCCGCGCGACCCACCACCGGGGCCCGAGCGGCTTCGGCGGCCTGGGGTTCGGGCTGAAGTGGAACATGGGCTGGATGCACGACTCGCTCCAGTACATGAGCCACGATCCCGTCCACCGCAAGTTCCACCACGGTGAGATGACGTTCTCGATGGTGTACGCCTACAGCGAGAACTACGTGCTGCCGATCTCGCACGACGAGGTGGTGCACGGCAAGCGTTCGCTGGTGTCGAAGATGCCCGGCGACTGGTGGCAGCAGCGGGCGAACCTGCGCGCCTACCTGGGCTTCATGTGGTCCCACCCGGGCAAGCAACTGCTGTTCATGGGCCAGGAGTTCGCGCAGGGCGCCGAGTGGTCGGAGACCCGCGGCCCGGACTGGTGGCTGCTCGACCCGAACTACGGTGCCGCGGCCGACCACCGGGGGGTGCTGGACCTGGTCCGCGACCTCAACACCGTCTACCGGGCCGCGCCCGCCCTGTGGGCGCGCGACGTCCACCCCGACGGCTTCCAGTGGATCACCGGGGACGCGGCGGACGACAACGTCTTCGCCTTCCTGCGCTACGACACCGACGGCACCCCGCTGCTGGCGGTGTCCCACTTCGCCCCGGTCGTCCGCCCCGACTACCGCGTCGGCGTCCCCGACGACGTGCCCGCCTGGCTGGAGGTCCTCAACACCGACGCGGGCCGCTACGGCGGCAGCGGCGTCGTCCACCCGGACCCGGTCAAGCCGGAACCCCAGGGGCGGCACGGCCGTCCGGCGAGCATCCGCCTGACGCTGCCACCTCTGGCGACGGTGTGGCTGCGACCGGCGTAAGGATTCCTCCGGCATCTGGAAGATGCCTGGCCGACTGCGACCAGCCCGTCCGGCGTTTGAGGACGAGGCCGTCCAGGCCGAAGCGGGGGTCCCGGGGGCGGCAGCCCCCGGGACAGCCCCCCTACTCCCCGAACGCCTCCGCCAGAGCCGGAGGCAACACCTCCGTGTACAGCACGCCCAGCCGCTGTGTGGCGCGGGTCAGCGCCACGTACAGGTCGCTCGTGCCGTAGCGGGCGGGTTCGACCACCAGGACGGAGTCGAACTCCAGGCCCTTGGCCTGGCGCGGGTCGAGAAGGACGACCGTCCGGGTCAGGTCGGGCTCGGCACCGGCCTCGACCCCCTCGAGGCGGGCCGCCAGCCGCCGGTGCAGGTCGCGCGGGGCGATCACGGCGAGCCGGCCCTCCTCCGGGGTCAGTTCCGCGACGGCCTTCTCCACCGCCCCGGGCAGGTCGTCGGTGGCGTGGGCCCAGGGCCGTACGCCCGTGGAGCGGACCGAGCTCGGGGGCTCGAAGCCGGGATGCTCGGCGCGGACCACGGCCGCCGCCACGTCCATGATCTCGGCCGGGGTGCGGTAGTTGACGCCGAGGCGGGTGTGCTCCCAGCGGTCCTCGACGTACGGCCGCAGGATGTCCGCCCAGGAGCCGACGCCGGCCGCCTCCGCCGTCTGCGCGGGGTCGCCGACCAGGGTCATGGAACGGGTCGGGCTGCGCCGCATCAGCAGTCGCCACGCCATCGGTGACAGCTCCTGCGCCTCGTCGACGATGATGTGCCCGAACGCCCAGGTGCGGTCGGCCGCCGCGCGCTCGGCGGCGCTGCGGTGGTCCTCCTCCTCCTGGCGTTCGGCGAACCGCTCGGCGTCGATGATGTCGTGCGCGGACAGCACCTCCGAGGCGTCCGGGTCACCGTCCTCCTTGTCCTCGAACTCGTACGTCCGGGACGCGTACGACACGTCGAGCACGCCCTGGGCATAGGCGATCCGGGTCTCGCGCTCGCGCTCGGCCCGGGTGCGGGCCAGGCGGTCGTCCTCGCCGAGCAGTTCGGCGGCCTCGTCGAGGAGGGGGACGTCCGCGACGGTCCATGCCCGGGTCACCGGGCGGCGGATCGCGGCCGCCTCCTCGTCACCGACGTACCCCTCCGGGTCCGCCAGGAAGTCCGCCACCAGCCGCTGCGGGGTCAGCCGCGGCCACAGCTGGTCGATGGCCGACCAGACCTCCGGGTTCTCGGCGAGTTCGTCGCGGATCTGGGTGATGTCGCTGGGGTCGAGGAGGTTGGATCCGTCGTAGGGGTCGGTGCCGATGCGCTCGGCGACCAGGTCGGTGAGCGTGTTGAGGATGTGGCCCTCGAAGTGCTCGCGGGCCGCGTTGTGCGGCAGCTTCGCGGCGCGGGTGCGCTCACGGGCGACGCCCACCAGGCCGTCGTCGAGCATCAGGATCTCGCGGTCGTGCTCGATGGCGATCACCGGATCGGGCAGCGCCTGCCGGTCCCGTACGACGGCGGCGAGCACGTCGGCCATGCCGGCGCGGCCCTTCACCGCGGCGGCCTCGGGAGTGTCCGCCGCGGTGGCCCTCACTCCGGGGAACAGCTCGCCGACGGTCGCCAGGAGCACCCCGGTCTCGCCGAGGGAGGGCAGCACCTCGCCGATGTAGCCGAGGAAGGCGGGGTTCGGACCGACGATCAGCACGGCCCGCCGGGCGAGCAGCTCCCGGTGCTCGTACAGCAGGTACGCGGCCCGGTGCAGGGCGACCGCGGTCTTGCCGGTACCCGGGCCGCCCTCGACCACGAGCACTCCGCGGTGCGGTGCGCGGATGATGCGGTCCTGGTCGGCCTGGATGGTCCGCACGATGTCGCCCATCCGGCCGGTGCGGGCGGAGTCGAGCGCGGCGAGCAGCACCGCGTCGCCGGTCGGGTCCTCGTGGCCGGTCCGGGTGGTGTCGCCGAGGTCGAGGATCTCGTCGTGCAGGGCGGAGACCCGGCGGCCCTCGGTGGAGATGTGCCGGCGGCGGCGCAGGCCCATCGGGGTGTGGCCGGTGGCCAGGTAGAAGGGGCGGGCGACGTCGGCGCGCCAGTCGATCAGGATCGGCGTGCGCTCGGCGTCGTCGGCGCGCAGGCCGATACGGCCGATGTGGTGGCTGTCGCCGTCGGTGAGGTCGATCCGGCCGAAGCAGAGCGAGCCGTCCACGGCGTTCAGCGCGGCGAGCAGCCCCGACCGCTCGGCGACGAGGATGTCCCGCTCCAGCCGGGCCTGCATGGGCGTGTTCCCCTGGGCGAGCGCGTCCGTGACGGAGTCCTCGGTGTCGCCGCGCAGCGCGTCCACGCGCGCGTACAGTCCGTCGATGAATTCCTGCTCCTGCCGCAATTCATCGTCTGGAAATTCGGTGTTTGACAATTCAGCTCCCGCCCGGATATACTGTGCTCACTGAACTTCTTCGTGATTCGATGAATACCAAGTCACGAATCACCGAATATACGCAAAGAAATCCCCCGGGCGCAATTACCCGGGGGATTTCTGGTTCTCGGGCCCGCCGTCACAGCAGGTCCGGAGGGTCACACCACGTCCGACAGCTCCTCCAGCAGCCGCCGCTTGGGCCGTGCGCCCACCATGGACTTCACGGGCTCACCGGCGCGGAAGACCATGAAGGTCGGCATCGACAGCACCTTGTAGGCGTTCGTGGTGTCCGCGTTGGTGTCCACGTCGAGCTGCACCACCTTCAGCCGCTCGCCCTGCTCGGCAGCCAGCGCGCTGAGCACCGGCCCCATCTGCCGGCACGGCGGACACCAGTCGGCGGTGAACTCCACCAGCACCGGCCGGTCCGCGCCGAGCACCTCCGCCGCGAAGTCCGCGTCCGTCACTTCCGCCACTCCCGCTGCCCTGATCACCGCTGCTGCCCTCCCAGCTCGCACCTGGGCTCCGGACCTCCCGGAACCCGCGCGTCGGCGGCCAGCGCCTCCCGCGCCTGCTCGGCCTTGGCCAGCTGCGTGCCGACCTGCTCCCGCACCGCCCGCAGCTCGCCGATCAGCGCGTCGAGCTCGTCCAGCTTGCGCCGGTAGACCGCGAGGGACGCCGGGCACGAGTCGCCCTCCGGATGTCCGGCCCGCAGGCACTCCACGAACGGCCGGGTCTCCTCCAGCTCGAACCCGAAGTCCTGCAGCGTCCTGATCTGCGTGAGCAGCCGCAGGTCGCGCTCGTCGTAGGAGCGGTGGCCCTGCGCGTCCCGCCGCGCGGGCAGCAGCCCCCGCGACTCGTAGTACCGCAGCGCCCGCGTCGTGGTCCCGGCCCGCTCGGCCAGCTCGCCGATTCGCATGTCCTCGACCGTACGGCTTGACGCCGACGTCAGGGCAAGAAGCTCAGCCGGGGGGCAGCAACGGCTTCCGCCGCACCGGGGAGGACAACACGATCGACGTGGTCGTGCGGCCCAGCACCGAGGTCTGCTCGAGGACCTCCTCCAGGTGCACGGTGTCGGTGACGGCAACCTTGAGGATCCAGCAGTCCTCGCCGACCACATGGTGTACCTCGGTGATCTCCGGGCGGTCGATCAGTTCCAAGGTGCGAGGGTGCTTGAGGGTGTAGCCACCGTGAGGGTTGACCCGGATGAAGGCCTGGATGCCGTAGCCGAGCCGGGCCGGAGCGACCTGCGCGCCGTACCCGGTGATCGCACCCGCCGCCTCCAGCCGCCGTACCCGCTCGGTGACCGCCGCGGGGCTGAGCCGCACCCGCCGCCCCAGTTCGCTCAGCTTGATCCGGCCGTCGGTCTGCAGGAGGTCGAGGATCTGCCGGTCCAGCGCGTCGAACGCCACCGAGGTTTCCTCGGCGGCGAGGCGCGGATGCCGTGGTTCTTTCGGTGCGGAGGCGCCAAATCCCATGTCTTCCCCTTCAGACGTCGTGGACACGCCGGGAGAATTATGGTCATGCGAACGGGACGAGGGGCTCAAGAGCCGCGAGATGTACTGGTCATCGGCGGCAACCGCTATTTCGGGAAGCGCCTGATCGCGCGACTGCTGGCGGCCGGAGACCGGGTCACGGTCCTCAACCGCGGCTCGTCCGCCCCGCCTTCCGGCGCGCTTCACCTGGTCGCCGACCGGAACGACGATGCGTCTCTGGCCGCGGCGATCGGCTCACGTACCTTCGACGTCGTGGTCGACCAGGTCTGCTACACACCGCGCCAGGCGGCGACCGCGCGCCGCGTCTTCGCCGGGCGCACCCGCCGCTATGTGATGACCTCGACCGTCGAGGTCTACGAGTACGAGGACTCGGCCGCCCCCGTCCGCGAGGAGCACGTCGACCCGCTCACCGTCCCGGTCGACCTCGAACTCCCCTGGCACAACGCGGAATTCCTCGCAAACCACTATGGCGAGGGCAAGCGGCAGGCCGAGGCGGTCCTCGCCGCCGATGCGGAACTCCCGTACGTCGCGGTGCGGGTGGCCCATGTGCTGGGCGGGGAGGACGACTTCACGGGACGCCTACGGCACTACGCGGACCGGATCCGAGCCGGCGAGCCGATCTCCGTACCCGTTGTGAACCATCCGGCGTCCTACATCCACGTCGACGAGATCGCCGGTTTCCTGGCCTGGGCGGCCGGCGAGGACTTCACCGGGCCGGTCAACGCTGCCTCCCACGGGGAGCTGACCACCGGGGAGTTGTGCGAGGTGGTGGCCACACGTCTGCCCGGCGGCAGGGTGGTGTTCCAGGAGGTCGAGGGCGGGGAGGTCTCCCCGTTCTCCTTCTTCCGCCGCCACTGCATGGACAACTCCCGGGCCACTGGGCTCGGTTACGGATTCGAGCAGGTGCGTGAGTGGCTGCCGAGGGCGGTCGCCGAGACGCTGGGAAAGGACGGCTGAAGTGCGGTACCGCAACCTTGGCGATCTTCGGGTGAGTGCGGTCGGGCTCGGGGCCATGCCCCTGTCCATCGAGGGCCGTCCGGATGAGGCCCGTGCCCTGGCCACCGTGCACGCGGCGCTGGACGCGGGTGTGACGCTGCTGGACACGGCGGACTCGTACCACCTGCCCGGCGAGGGGCCCGGCCACAACGAGTTGCTGCTCGCCCGCGCGCTCGCGACGTACGGCGGTGACACCGGCGGTGTGCTGGTGGCGACGAAGGGAGGCCGGGGCCGGTCCACCGACGGCAGCTGGACGGTGACCGGCACGCCCGCCCATCTGAAGGCGGCCGCCGAGGCGTCCCTGAAACGGCTCGGTGTGGAGGCGATCGGCCTCTACCAGCTGCACAAGCCCGATCCGGCGGTGCCCTTCGAGGAGTCGGTCGGCGCCCTGCGGGAGCTGCTGGACGAGGGGAAGATCCGGCTGGCCGGGCTCTCCAACGTGGACGCCGACCAGATCCGCCGGGCGCGCACGATCCTCGGCGACCGCCTGGTCTCGGTGCAGAACCGCTGCTCCCCCACCGTACGCAGCAGCGATCCGGAGTTGCGACTGTGCGCCGAACTGGGGTTGGCGTTCCTGCCATGGAGCCCGCTCGGGGGCATCTCCCGCAGCTCCCTGGACGGGCCGTCGAGGACCGAGGGCGCCGACCGCTTCGCAGCGTTCCACTCCGTGGCGCGGGAGCGCGGGGCCGGCCCCCAGCAGATCTGTTTGGCCTGGCTGCTGGCCAGGTCTCCGGCAGTGATCCCGATTCCGGGGGCGAGCCGACCGGAGACGATCCGGGACTCGGCGGGCGCAGCCGACCTGGAGCTGAGCGGGGAGGAACAAGCGCTCCTGGAATCGGCCGCCCGGCGTAGCTGAGATCACGAGAAGCTGATACCGGTGGGCCCCGTACGGGACCTCAGCGCCGGGCCAGCGCCAGCACACTCAGACCGAACATCAAGACACCCAGGGGGAGATGGACCGACGGGACGTGCGCGATGCCCAGCACGACCTGGACCGAGGCGAGTACGAGGAAACCTGACGCGTGCCAGACAGGCCGGGGCGAGCCGCCGCCCGGCTTCCACGCCAGCACCGCCGCGAGCACGTACAGCATCGACGCCCCGTACATCACACGGGCTCCGACACTGTGCAGCGTCTCTCCGTAGGACGAGGTCAGCAGCAGTCCGGCGGAGACCGCCTGAAGGAAGATGGTCAGGGTCTGGAGGGCGATCGCGATCTGTAGGAACGAGGAGCCGCGCCGTGCGTTCGCCGTCACCTGAGTGGCCATGTCGCAGTCCTCTTTTCCGCCCTCGGGCAGTAGATCGATAAGGTCTCACCAGCTCGACGACGCGGGCCTGCGAAAGGTAAGGCGAGGGGGCGGCCGGAAGCATGGGGACTGTCGGGACCAGCGCAGATGGGATAGCCGACGAGCGACGCCAACTGATCAATGTCGCTTACCGGTTGCTCGGTTCGGTGACCGAGGCCGAGGACGCCGTACAGGATGCCTACGCACGCTGGTACGGGCTGCCACGAAGCCGGCAGGAGGAGATCCTGTCCCCCGGCGCCTGGCTGACGACGGTGACCAGCCGCATCTGCCTGGACCTGCTCGGCTCGGCGCGGGCCCGCCGTGAACGCTATGTCGGCGCGTGGCTGCCCGAGCCGCTGCCCGACCGCACCGAGTGGGACCACGCGGGCGGCGCCGACCCCACCGGCCCTGCCGACCCCGCCGACCAGATCGTCCTGGACGAGTCGGTGGCCATGGCCTTCCTCGTCGTCCTGGAGTCGATGACGCCCGCCGAGCGGGTGGCGTTCGTCCTGCACGACGTCTTCCGGTACCCGTTCGCCGAGATCGCCGACGTTCTCGGCCGGACCCCTGCGGCCTGCAAGCAGCTGGCGGCCTCCGCCCGGCGGCGGGTGAGCATCGCACACCCGCCGGTGACGGCAACCGGCCGGGCCGACGTGGTGAGGCACGTCAAAGAGGCATGGGAGACCAAGGACATCGCAGCCCTCGTCGGGCTCCTCAACCCGGCCGCCGTGATGACCGCCGACGGCGGCGGCATGGTCGGCACCGTCCTGCGCCCGGTCGAGGGCGGCGCGCGCATCGCCCAGTACATGGTCGCCATTGCCGACAAGGCTCCGGGGCTCGAACTGCTGGAGCGGTCGGTCAACGGTGTGCCGGGCCTGGTGGCCCAGCGTGCCGGCGTCGTCCTGACCGTGGCCTCGTTCGACGTCTTCGACGGGCGCGTCACCCGGATCTGGGTGGTCCGCAACCCGGAGAAGCTGCGGCCATGGACACGGGACGGCTAGCCGGTGAAGGCGATGCCGTGTGCGGGCCATTCACAGGATCTCGCCCCGGCTCCGGGCGTTGGCCTCGGCTACCTTCTCCCTCAGCTTTTCCGGGCGGGTCGCCGAGAAGGGCGGTCAGTTCGACGCCGAGGCCCTTCGCCAGAGCGTGCAGGGTGGGCAGGTGCGCCGAGTGCTTACGCTTCTGCTCCGGTTTCCTGACGACGTCCACGGACGTGCCGGACCGCTCGGCCAGCCCCTCTTAAATCAGCTTGACCATCTTCCGGAGCCGCGCGACGCGGTCCCCAAGGTGCTCAGCCATGCTCCGAGCGTACGGCTCGCGGCGGCAGCAGTACGTTCAGATGCTGCAACGGATACCGAGCCGCTCAGACCATCACCCCCGCCGACTCCCCCACCTCCAGCAGTGAGGCGCTGCGGCGCTCCTCGTCGAAGGCCGCGCGCCCGCCGCGCAGGCCGAACAGGCGCTTGGCGAGGGCGATGTAGAGGACGGCGACGATGTTGAGGACGAGCGTGGTGATCTTGACCGCGCTGATGTGCTCGGTGAGTTCGTAGATCTCCAGCGGCAGGAAGGCGGCGGTGGCGACCACCGTCAGGTATTCCGCCCAGCGCTTGGCGTACCACAGGCCGACCGCCTCGATCAGTTCGACCAGCGCGTAGGCCAGCAGCAGGGAGGCCACCAGGAGCAGCGTGGAGTGCTGGTAGCCGAAGGTCTTCCGGACGGTGCCGACGACCGGTGAGTGGTCGAGGTCGTAGTGGAAGTGCTGGAAGACCGGGCGGAAGGCGTCCAGGTACTCGTCGAACAGCCGACGTACCGCGTCCTGGCTGTTGCTGAATTTCCACACCGCTACCGCGACCAGCACGATGAACACTCCACGCAGGGCCCGCTCGACGGCGAGGAACCGCAGGATGAACAGGTCCCGGAGCACCTTGCCGCGCGGCACCAGCGGGGCGTCGCCGGCCGGGCCCGAGCCGTGCGGCTCGCCGAGTGTGAAGTCGCCGCAGCGCAGGCAGCGCCACACGTCCCCCAGTGCGGTCTGCGCGCGCAGCCGGATCCGCAGTCTCGGGTCGTCCGGGGCGTAGGTCACATGCCCCTTGCGCGCACACGTGCGCCGGTCCCAGTCGATCGCCATCCCCCGTGCCTCCATACATACATACCTGGGGTTGTGCCGTGCCGGATCAATCCGGCACGGCAAGGTACTGCATCACAGTAAGAGACGACCGCCGGGAGGTTTCCGTTCAGAGCGCCCCCACCAGCTCCTTCGCCTCCTCGGCCGGCTGCTCGTCGCGGGCGGCGCCGCGCGGCAGCAGCAGGGCGACGGCGAGGGTGCCCACGCCCAGGATCACCGCGCCGACCAGGCTGGTGTGGGCCACCGCGTCGGAGAAGGACGAGCCGACCGCGTCCTTCATCCGCTGTGCGCCCTGGGCGAGTTGGCCGGCCTGCGCCTTGAGCTGCGCGGCCTGCTGCGGGTCGGTCGCGTGGGCGGCCTGCGCCGCGAGCTGCCGGGCCTTCTCACCGATGCCCTGGGCGACGGCGTATCCGGCGCCGACCGAGTCCTGGGCCGTGGACAGGGCACCCGCCGGGAGCCCGCCGCCGGCGGTGGCGTCGGAGAGGTGCCGGGCGTACGAGGTGGACAGCAGGGAGCCGAGGATCGCGATGCCGAGCGAGCCGCCCAGCTCCAGGGAGGTGTCGTTCACGGCGCCGCCGACACCCAGCTCGGACTCCGGGAAGGCGCCCATGATGGCGTCGGTGCAGGGCGAGAGGGCGAGTCCGATCGCCAGCCCCAGGATCACCAGGGGTGCCACGAGGTCGCCGTAGCCGGACGAGCCTTCCACCCGGGTCAGCAGCGCCAGGGCCGCGGTGCCGCCGACCATGCCCGCGGTCACCGTCCACTTCATGCCGACCCGCGGGGTGAGGTAGCCGGTCAGCGCCGAGCCGGCGAAGACGGCGCCGGCCAGCGGCAGCATGCGCAGGCCGGTGGCCAGGGCGTCGTAGCCGAGGACGAACTGGAGGTGCTGGGTGAGGTAGTAGAAGGCGCCGAAGACGGCCAGGAAGAACAGGGCGACGGCCAGGTTGGAGCTGGCGAAGCGCCGCTGCCCGAAGCGCCGTACGTCGAGGACCGGGCGCGGGTGGCGCAGTTCCCACAGGACGAAGGCCACCAGGCACACGCCCCCGACCGCGGCCGCGGTGACCGCCTTGGCGTCCCAGCCGAAGTGCGGACCCTCGATGATCATGTAGACCAGCGAGCCGATCCACACCACGGACAGCAGCCCGCCGACGTAGTCGATCCGGCCGTGGTGCGCCGCCCTGGAGGACGGTACGAGGACGAAGGCGCCGACCAGGGCGACGGCGGCGACCGGCACGTTGATCAGGAAGGTCGAGGACCAGCCGTGGTCCTGGAGCAGCGCGCCGGCGACGAGGGGACCGGCGGCGATGGCGAGGCCGGCGGTTGCGGTCCACAGGGTGATCGCCTTGGCGCGCTCGGCGCGCGGGAAGGTCGCGGCCAGCAGGGAGAGGGTGGCAGGCATGATCAGCGCGGCGCCCACGCCCATCACGGCGCGGGCCGCGATGACGGTCGCCGCGCTGTCGGCGAGGTAGCCGAAGACGGCGCCGCCGCCGAACACGACGAGCCCGAGCACGAGCGCGCCGCGCCGGCTGTACTTGTCGCCGATCGCGCCGAGCAGCAGCATCAGCGCCGCGTACGGAACGGTGTAGCCGTCGATGACCCACTGGAGGTCGGCGCTGGACAGGCCGAGGTCCCGGGTCATGTCGGGCGCGGCGACCGTGAGCGCGGTGTTCGCCATCACGATGATCAGCAGGCTCAGGCAGAGCACGAGGAGCGCCCACCAGCGCCGGGCGTAGGGGCGGTCCATCCTTTCGGCCGGTTCGTTCATGACGAGTCGCATGGGCAGGGGTCGCCTTCCTCGATCTACTTGCACAGCGGAGTGCAATTGCACAACGATGTGCAATGTACGGCCCTTGCACAACGCTGTGCAAGTCGAAGGAGGGCAGAATGTCAGTCATGACCACGGGTAACACCAGTCGCGCCGACGCGAACCGGCGCCGCATCCTCGATGTCGCCCTCGCGGAGCTGCTGCGCGACCCCGACGCGTCCATGGACCAGATCGCGCGTGCGGCCGGTGTCGTACGGCGCACGGTGTACGGCCACTTCCCCAGCCGGGAGGCGCTGATCAGCACGCTCGTCGACGAGGCGGTGCTCTCGCTCGCCACCGCGCACGCGGCGGGCCGCGAGGGCGTCGAGGACCCGGCGGAGGCGGTGGCGCGCTCGGTGCTGGCGGTCTGGGAGATCGCCGACCGCTACCGGCTGCTGGTCGCGCTCGCCCAGCGCACGGTCACCGTGCAGGGCATCCGCGAGCGTCTGGCCCCGGTCCGCGACCACTGCGCGGAAGTGCTCCAGCGCGGCCTCGACCAGGGCACCTTCAGCTCCCCGCTGCCCGCGTCGGCGCTGGCGTACGTCCACGAGCAGATCCTGTTCGCGCTGATGGAGGCCGTGAACGAGGACCTGCTGGCTGCACACGCGGCGGGGCGCGCCGCCGCGGTGACGGTACTGACGGCGGCCGGGGTGCCCGCCTCCCTCGCCGCCGCCCTGGTGGCCAGGCTCAGCGACTGACCGCCCCGGAACGCGAAGAGACCCCGCGCCCCTTGAAGGGGCGCGGGGTCTCGGTGTCCCGCGGAGCGCTACGCCTTGGCCAGCTCGCGCTGCTCGGGGACCTCGGCGGAATCGTCCGCGTCGTCCAGCAGTGTCTTCTCGTCGAAGGGCAGCTCGCCGGCGAGGACGCGCCGGACGCGGTCCTTGTCGACCTCGCCGGTCCAGGTGCCGATCAGCAGGGTGGCGACCGCGTTGCCCGCGAAGTTGGTCAGGGCGCGGGCCTCGCTCATGAAGCGGTCGATGCCGACGATCAGGCCGACGCCGTCGACCAGTGCGGGCTTGTGGGACTGAAGGGCACCGGCGAGGGTGGCCAGTCCGGCGCCGGTGACACCGGCGGCGCCCTTGGAGGCGATCATCATGAACAGCAGCAGCGTGATCTGCTGGCCGATGGACAGCGGCTGGTCCATCGCGTCGGCGATGAACAGCGAGGCCATGGTCAGGTAGATCATCGTGCCGTCGAGGTTGAAGGAGTAGCCGGTCGGCACGGTGATGCCGACGACCGGACGGCTCACGCCCAGGTGCTCCATCTTGGCGATGAGCCGGGGCAGCGCGGACTCCGACGACGACGTCGACAGGATCAGCAGGAACTCCCGGCCCAGGTACTTCAGCAACTGGAAGATGTTGACGCCGGCCACCAGCCGGGTCAGCGCGCCCAGCACCACGAGCACGAACAGCAGACAGGTGACGTAGAAGCCGAGCATGATCGCGGCGAGTGCCTTCAGGGCGTCGATGCCCGTCTCGCCGACGACGGCGGCCATGGCGCCGAAGGCGCCGACCGGGGCGGCCCACATGATCATGGCGAGCACGCGGAAGACCAGCCGCTGGATGTGCTCCACCCCGCGCAGGACCGGCTCGCCCTTGCGGCCCATGGCCTGGAGCGCGAACCCGACGAGCAGGGCGACCAGCAGGGTCTGGAGCACCTGGCCCTCGGTGAACGCCGACACGAGCGTGGTCGGGATGATGCCGAGCACGAAGTCGACCGGGCCCTCGCTCGCGGCCTGCGCCTGCGCCTGGCCGACGCCCTTGACCGCCTCCGTCAGGTGCATCCCGCTGCCCGGGTGGACGATGTTGCCGACCACGAGTCCGATGGCCAGGGCGACGAACGACATCGCGAGGAAGTAGCCGAGCGCGAGTCCGCCGACCTTGCCGACCTTCGCGGCCTTGCGCACCGAACCGACGCCGAGCACGATCGTGCAGAAGATGATCGGCGAGATCATCATCTTGATCAGGCTCACGAAGCCGGTGCCGAGCGGCTTGAGCTCCTTGGCGAAGTCGGGCGCGGCGAACCCGACGGCGACGCCCAGGACCACCGCGGCGATCACCGCTATGTACAGATAGTGGGTACGGTCCCGCTTGGCTGCGGGTGCGGGTGCGGCAGGTGCCGTATCGGCTGCGCTGCTCAAGGCGGCCCTCCTTGACGACGTCATCGGCATCACCGGCGTGCGGCTCACGTCCGGGTGTGGGGGAATGCCGCGACTATCTCCCGTCCTGTGAGGGCGGTCACGCTTCCGTTCATTAAGTTCACGCCACATAGTTCACGCCAGAACGAAAGAGGCAGACTGGCGGCATGCGCATACCCGTCCTCCCCAGACCCCGCAGCCTGGCGGGCCAGCTGTTCGCCATGCAGGCCGTGCTGCTGGCCCTCGTCGTGGCCGGGTACGCGCTCTTCAGCTACGTCAGCGACCGGAGCCAGGCCGAGGAGTCGGCCCGGCGCCAGACCACGGCGGTGGCCCGCTCGATCGCCGACGCCCCCTCGGTCCTGGCGGCCGTCCACACCTCCGACCCCTCGTCGGAACTCCAGCCGTACGCGCTGAAGGTCCAGCAGGACACCGGCGTCGACTTCGTCACGATCATGACTCCGGGTGGCATCCGCTGGACGCACCCGGATCCGGACCAGATCGGGCGGCCCTTCCTCGGGAACATCTCCCGCGCCCAGCGAGGCGAGTCCTTCACCGAGACCTACACCGGCACCCTCGGCCCGTCCGTCCGCGCGGTCACACCCGTCGAGGAGCACGGCCGCGTGGTCGGTCTGGTCAGCGCCGGCATCAAGGTGGAGGCGATCAGCGAGCGGGTCCGGGAACAGGTCATCGCCCTGCTCTCGGTCGCGGCCGGGATCCTCGCGCTCGGCGCCATCGCCACGTACGTCATCAACGCCCGTCTGCGCCGCCACACCCACGGCATGAACGCGGCCGAGCTCAGCCGTATGCACGACTACCACCAGGCCGCCCTGCACGCGGTGCGCGAGGGCCTGCTGATGCTGGACGCGCAGCACCGGGTGGCGCTCATCAACGACGGCGGGCGGGAACTGCTGGGCGTGGGACGTCAGGAGGACGTGATGGGCCGGTCGGTGGCGGACCTTGGCCTGCCGGCCCCGCTGACGGGCGCGCTGCTGGCGTCCGAACCGCGGGTGGACGAGGTGCACCTGACCGACTCGCGTGTGCTGGTGGTCAACACCTCACCGGTGTCGGGCGGGCAGCGCCGGGGCACGGTGGTGACCCTGCGGGACGTCACCGAACTCCAGTCGCTGATGGGGGAACTGGACTCGGAGCGCGGCTTCAGCCAGGCGCTGCGCTCCCAGGCGCACGAGGCGGCCAACCGGCTGCACACGGTGGTGTCGCTGATCGAGCTGGGGCGGGCGGAGGAGGCCGTGGAGTTCGCGACGGCGGAGCTGGAGCTGGCCCAGGCGCTGACCGACCAGGTGGTCAGCGCGGTGAGCGAGCCGGTGCTGGCCGCGCTGCTGCTCGGCAAGGCGGCCCAGGCCAACGAGCGCGGCGTGGAGCTGGTGGTGTCCCCGGACAGCGGTCTGGACGACGGTCTGCTGCCGCGGAGCCTGCCGCCCCGGGACCTGGTGACGATCCTCGGCAACCTCGTCGACAACGCGGTGGACGCGGCGCAGGGGGGCATGCCGGCGCGGGTGACGGTCACGGCGTGCGCGGAGGACGGCGAGCTGGTGCTGCGGGTCGCGGACACCGGGCCGGGCGTGCACCCGGCCCACGCGGACCGGGTGTTCCAGCACGGCTTCTCCACCAAGCCGACGGGTCCCGGCGGGCGGGGACTGGGCCTGACGCTGGTACGGCAGGCGGTACGGCGGCACGAGGGGACGCTGACGGTGACGGAGGCCGAAGGGGGCGGCGCGGTGTTCGAGGCACGGCTGCCGTTGACGGAGGGGACGGAGAACCACGTGAGCCGCAAGGCCGTGTCCGGGGCCGAGCGCGGCCTGCCCGGAGGCGTGGCATGACGGACGGCGGGAGCGGGACGCAGCCGATCCGCGTCCTGGTGGTGGAGGACGACCCGGTCGCGGCGGACGCGCATGTGATGTACGTGGGCCGGGTGCCGGGATTCGTCGCGGTCGGCAAGGCGCACACCGGCGCCGAGGCCCGGCGGGCGCTGGAGCGCACCCCGGTGGACCTGCTTCTGCTGGACCTCCACCTGCCGGACGTGCACGGACTGAAGCTGGCCCGGTCCCTGCGGGCGGGCGGCCATCACGCGGACGTGATCGCGGTGACCTCGGCACGGGACCTGGCGGTGGTGCGCGAAGGGGTCTCGCTGGGGGTGGTCCAGTACGTCCTGAAGCCGTTCACCTTCGCCACGCTCCGGGACCGGCTCGTGCGGTACGCCGAGTTCCGCGCGGCGGTCGGGGAGGTGGGCGGCCAGGACGAGGTGGACCGGGCGCTGGCGACCCTGCGTGCCCCGAGCCCGGCCGCCCTCCCCAAGGGCCTGAGCGCGCCGACGCTCCAGCGGGTGACGGACGCGCTGCGCGAAGCGGGGGAAGGGCTCACGGCGGCGGGGGTCGCCGGGGCGGTCGGCATCTCCAGGATCACCGCCCGGCGCTACCTGGAGCACCTGGTGGACGCGGGCCGGGCCGTACGCAGCCCGCTGTACGGGCAGGTGGGCCGGCCGGAACTGGTGTACCGGTGGGTGCGGGAGAGCGGCGGGGACCGGTAGAGGGGGGCCGCACCCCTGTGGAGAGGTTCTGTGGACAGCTTCGCGCCGGGGCGGCGCGGTCAACGGGCGGGGCCACCCGCGGAATCGCGGGCCGGAACCGCACGTCCGCGAGTGGCCTCGTAGGTCCTCGGGAGCCGGTGGGGCGGCGGGGAACCCGTCCGGAGCGGGAGAGACGACCGCGACAGCCGCACCGGCCGCGTTCACGGCCGCGGGCTCCGCGCGGGCCTCTTCGGGAGACCGGCTCCGCGCGGGCCTCTTCGGGAGACCGGCTCCGCGCGGGCCTCTTCGGGAGACCGGCTCCGCGCGGGCCACCGGCTCCTAGAACACCGACTCCGTCTCGTCCATGCGGTCCTTGGGGACGGTCTTCAGCTCGGTCACCGCCTGGGCCAGCGGGACCATCACGATGTCGGTGCCGCGCAGCGCGGTCATGCGGCCGAACTCACCGCGGTGGGCGGCCTCCACCGCGTGCCAGCCGAAGCGGGTGGCGAGGACGCGGTCGTAGGCGGTCGGGACGCCACCGCGCTGGACGTGGCCGAGGATGACCGGCTTGGCCTCCTTGCCGAGCCGGCTCTCCAGCTCGTACGCCAGGGCCGTGCCGATGCCCTGGAAGCGCTCGTGGCCGAACTTGTCGATCTCGCCCTTGCCGTAGTCCATGCTGCCCTCGGCCGGGTGGGCGCCCTCGGCGACGCAGATCACCGCGAACTTCTTGCCGCGGGCGAAACGCTCCTCGACCATCTTCACCAGGTCGGCCGGGTCGAAGGGGCGCTCGGGCAGGCAGATGCCGTGGGCGCCGGCCGCCATGCCGGACTCCAGCGCGATCCAGCCCGCGTGCCGGCCCATGACCTCGACGACCATCACGCGCTGGTGCGACTCGGCCGTGGTCTTCAGCCGGTCCATGGCCTCGGTGGCCACGCCGACGGCCGTGTCGAAGCCGAAGGTGCGGTCGGTGGAGGAGATGTCGTTGTCGATCGTCTTCGGCACACCCACCACCGGCAGCCCGGCGTCCGACAGCATGCGCGCCGCGGTCAGCGTGCCCTCGCCGCCGATCGGGATCAGCGCGTCGATGCCGAACCGGTGGATCATGTCCGAGGCGTTCTCGCAGGCCTCGCGGAGCCGGTCGCGCTCCAGCCGGGAGGAGCCGAGGATGGTGCCGCCGAGGGCGAGGATGCCGCCCACCGCGTTGAGGTCCAGAGCGCGGTAACGGCCGTCGAGCAGGCCCGCGTAGCCGTCCTCGAAGCCGATGACCTCGTCGCCGTACGTGGTGACCGCCCGGTGCACGACCGACCGGATCACCGCGTTGAGCCCCGGGCAGTCGCCGCCCGCCGTGAGAACTCCGATACGCATCCTGCTGTGTCTCCTGCTCGCTGTTGACACCGGTGATCCCGTCCGATTGTTTCATGTCCGGGAGGCGACCATGGCCTGACGGGCGCCATATCTACCGGCGGGGGTATTGTCAAGAGGATTCCGCTCACCCCGGTGGGCGTTTTTTGCAGGACGCCATCCCCGGCCGACGAGTGATCCCCCGAGGAAACGGAGAGCCCGCGTGACCCGCAGCGTGTACGTGACCGGCATCGACCGCGGTGACGGCCGACAGGTCGTCGAGCTGGGAGTCATGGAACTGCTGACCCGGCAGGTGGACCGGGTGGGCGTCTTCCGCCCCCTCGTCCACGACGGCCCCGACCGCCTCTTCGAACTGCTGCGCGCCCGCTACCGGCTCCCCCAGGACCCGGCGACCGTCTACGGCATGGACTACCACGAGGCGTCCGCCCTCCAGGCCGAGCAGGGCACGGACGAACTGGTGTCGGCCCTCGTCGACCGCTTCCACCTGGTCGCCCGCGACTACGACGTGGTACTCGTCCTCGGCACCGACTACGCCGACACCCAGCTCCCGGACGAGCTGTCCCTCAACGCCCGGCTCGCCAACGAGTTCGGGGCCTCCGTCCTGCCGGTCGTGGGCGGCCGCAGGCAGAACGCCGAGTCGGTGCTCGCCGAGACCCGCAACGCCTACCGCGCCTACGACGGCCTGGGCTGCGACGTGCTGGCCATGGTCACCAACCGGGTCGCCCGCGAGGACCGCGACGAGATCGCCGAGCGGCTGGCCGGCCGGCTGCCGGTGCCCTGCTGGGTGGTGCCGGACGAACCGGCCCTGTCCGCGCCCACGGTCGCGCAGATCACCCAGGCCCTGGACGGCCGGGTCCTGCTGGGCGACGACTCCGGCCTGGCCCGCGACGCCCTCGACTTCGTCTTCGGCGGCGCCATGCTGCCCAACCTCCTCAAGGCGCTGACCCCCGGCTGCCTGGTGGTCACCCCCGGCGACCGCGCAGACCTGGTCATCGGCTCGCTCGCCGCGCACAGCGCCGGCACCCCGCCGATAGCCGGCGTGCTGCTCACCCTGAACGAGGCGCCCCGGCAGGAGATCCTCACCCTGGCCGGCCGGCTCGCCCCGGGCACCCCGGTCGTCTCGGTGTCCGGCAACAGCTTCCCCACCGCCGAGCGGCTGTTCTCCCTGGAGGGCAAGCTGAACGCGGCCACCCCGCGCAAGGCGGAGACCGCGCTCGGCCTGTTCGAGCGGTACGTCGACACCGCCGACCTCAGCAAGCGCGTCTCCGCGCCCAGCAGCGACCGGGTCACCCCGATGATGTTCGAGCACCAGCTGCTCGAACAGGCCCGCAGCGACAGGCGCCGGGTCGTGCTGCCGGAGGGCACCGAGGAGCGCGTGCTGCACGCGGCGGAGGTGCTGCTGCGCCGGGGCGTGTGCGACCTGACGCTGCTCGGCCCGGTGGAGGGGATCCGCAAGAAGGCCGCCGACCTCGGCATCGACCTCGGGGACGCGCAGCTGATCGACCCGGCCACCTCCGACCTGCGGGACGCCTTCGCCGAGCAGTACGCGCTGCTGCGCGCCCACAAGGGCGTCACCGTCGAGCTGGCGTACGACGTCGTCTCGGACGTGAACTACTTCGGCACGCTCATGGTGCAGGAGGGTCTGGCCGACGGCATGGTGTCGGGCTCGGTGCACTCCACGGCCGCGACCATACGGCCCGCGTTCGAGATCATCAAGACCCGCCGGGACGCCTCGATCGTCTCGTCGGTGTTCTTCATGTGCCTGGCCGACAAGGTCCTCGTCTACGGCGACTGCGCGGTCAACCCCGTCCCGGACGCCGAGCAACTCGCCGACATCGCCATCCAGTCGGCGGCCACCGCCGCCCGGTTCGGCGTGGAGCCGCGGATCGCCATGCTCTCGTACTCCACCGGCGACTCCGGCTCGGGCGCCGACGTGGACAAGGTGCGCGAGGCGACCGAGCTGGTGCGGCTGCGCCGCCCGGACCTGATGATCGAGGGGCCGATCCAGTACGACGCGGCCGTGGAACCGTCGGTGGCCGCCACCAAGCTGCCCGGTTCAAAGGTGGCGGGGCAGGCCACCGTGCTGATCTTCCCGGACCTGAACACCGGCAACAACACGTACAAGGCCGTGCAGCGTTCGGCCGGCGCGATCGCGGTCGGCCCGGTCCTCCAGGGTCTGCGCAAGCCGATCAACGACCTGTCCCGCGGCGCCCTCGTGCAGGACATCGTCACCACCGTGGCCATCACGGCGATCCAGGCCCAGTCGTCCGGCAACTGACCTCCCGTCGGCCGTGTGCGACCGGGGCCGCCGCCCCGGCCGCACACGGCCGCAGACCTCCAGAGCTCCCGACCAGAAAGCGCCAGCGCTCGTGACCGCGACCCGCGTCCTCGTCCTCAACTCCGGTTCCTCGTCGGTGAAGTACCAGCTGCTCGACATGCGCGACGCGACCCGGCTCGCCGTCGGCCTGGTGGAGCGCATCGGCGAGCAGACCTCCCGGCTCAGGCACACCTGCCTGACCACGGGGGCCACCCGCGAGGAGAACGGGCCGATCGCCGACCACGACGCCGCGCTGAAGTCGGTCGCGGAGGAACTGGCCCGGGACGGGCTCGGCCTGGACTCCCCCGAACTGGCCGCGATCGGGCACCGGGTGGTGCACGGCGGCATGTTCTTCACCGAGCCCACCGTCATCGACGACGCCGTGCTCACCGAGATCGAACGGCTGATCCCGGTGGCGCCGCTGCACAACCCGGCCAACCTCACCGGCATCCGCACGGCCATGGCGCTGCGCCCCGACCTGCCGCAGGTCGCCGTCTTCGACACGGCGTTCCACACGACCATGCCGGAGTCCGCGGCGCGCTACGCGATCGACACGAAGATCGCGGACCGGTACCGGGTGCGGCGCTACGGCTTCCACGGCACCTCGCACGCCTATGTCTCCCGGGCGACGGCGGAGCTGCTCGGCAAGGCCCCCGAGGACGTCAACGTCATCGTGCTGCACCTGGGCAACGGCGCGTCGGCCTCGGCGGTCCGGGGCGGCCTGTGCGTGGACACCTCCATGGGGCTCACCCCGCTGGAGGGGCTGGTGATGGGAACGCGTTCCGGTGACCTCGACCCGGCCGTCATCTTCCATTTGCAGCGTGTCGGCGGAATGTCCATGGACGAGGTCGACACTCTCCTCAACAAGAGGAGCGGTTTGTTCGGCCTGTGCGGCGACAACGACATGCGGGAGATTCGGCGCCGGATGGAGGAGGGCGACGACGAGGCACGGCTCGCGTTCGAGATCTACATCCATCGGCTGAAGAAGTACGTGGGCGCCTATTACGCGGTACTCGGCACGGTGGACGCGGTCGCCTTCACGGCAGGCGTCGGCGAGAACGCGGCCTTTGTGCGCGAGGCCGCCCTCGACGGCCTGGAGGGGCTGGGCCTGACGGTGGACCGCGAGCGGAACGCCGTACGCGGCGACGGTGCGCGGCTGATCTCGCCCGAGGGCGCGCGAACCGCCGTGGCCGTGGTTCCCACGGACGAGGAAATGGAGATCGCCACCCAGACTTACGCACTGGTCGGAAAGGACGGCTGAGCGCGTCCACGGAATTCCGGCCGGCACTCGACTGAGCGCGAAGGCGCCCATTTGTACCTTCCACCAGACGGAATATTCCGGAGCGAAACAAACCGATAGGATCGCCCCATGCGCCGTTCGAAAATCGTCTGTACTCTCGGCCCAGCGGTCGACTCCCACGAGATGCTCGTCGCCATGATCGAGGCGGGCATGAATGTGGCCCGTTTCAACTTCAGCCACGGAACGCACGCCGAGCACCAGGCACGGTACGAGCGTGTCCGCGCCGCGGCCAAGGAGACCGGCCGGGCCATCGCCGTCCTCGCCGACCTCCAGGGCCCGAAGATCCGGCTGGAGACCTTCGCCGAGGGGCCGGTGGAACTCGAGCGGGGTGACGAGTTCACCATCACCACCGAGGACGTCCCGGGCGACAAGCACATCTGCGGTACGACGTACAAGGGGCTGCCGGCCGACGTCTCGCGCGGCGACCAGGTCCTCATCAACGACGGCAACGTCGAGCTGAAGGTCCTCGACGTCGAGGGCCCCCGGGTGAAGACGATCGTCATCGAGGGCGGCGTCATCTCCGACCACAAGGGCATCAACCTGCCCGGCGCCGCGGTGAACGTGCCCGCGCTGTCCGAGAAGGACGTGGAGGACCTGCGCTTCGCGCTGCGCATGGGCTGCGACATGGTCGCCCTGTCCTTCGTCCGCGACGCCAAGGACATCTCCGACGTCCACCGGGTCATGGACGAGGAGGGCCGCCGCGTCCCCGTCATCGCCAAGGTGGAGAAGCCGCAGGCGGTGGAGAACATGCAGGACGTCGTGATGGCGTTCGACGGTGTGATGGTGGCCCGCGGCGACCTGGCCGTCGAGTACCCGCTCGAGAAGGTCCCGATGGTGCAGAAGCGCCTGATCGAGATGTGCCGGCGCAACGCCAAGCCGGTGATCGTGGCGACCCAGATGATGGAGTCGATGATCACCAACTCCCGTCCGACCCGCGCCGAGGCCTCCGACGTGGCCAACGCGATCCTGGACGGGGCCGACGCGGTCATGCTGTCGGCCGAGTCGAGCGTGGGCGCCTACCCGGTCGAGACCGTCAAGACGATGTCGAAGATCGTCAAGGCGGCCGAGGAGGA
The DNA here is from genome assembly GCF_042896885.1 of Streptomyces sp. NPDC001231. Classification (NCBI taxonomy): domain Bacteria; kingdom Bacillati; phylum Actinomycetota; class Actinomycetes; order Kitasatosporales; family Streptomycetaceae; genus Streptomyces; species Streptomyces sp. NPDC001231. The sequence goes on along the minus strand of NZ_JBIAXS010000033.1, from coordinate 73,784 downwards.
GCTGCTCGGCAAGGGCCTGCAGCCGCTGGTGCCGGGCAAGAAGCCGCGCACGCAGGGCGGTTCGGTGGCCCGCGCCGCCTGCGAGATCGCCGACTTCCTGGGCGCCAAGGGCCTGGTGGGCTTCACCCAGTCCGGCGACACCGCGCGCCGGCTGTCCCGCTACCGCGCCTGCCAGCCGATCCTGGCCTTCACCACCGACGAGTCCACCCGCAACCAGCTCGCGCTCAGCTGGGGCGTGGAGCCGCACGTGGTGCCGTTCGTCAACAGCACCGACGAGATGGTCGACCTGGTCGACCAGGAGCTGGTCAAGCTCAACCGCTTCGCCCCCGGCGACACGGTCATCATCACCGCCGGCTCGCCCCCCGGCGTCCCCGGCACCACCAACATGGTCCGCGTCCACCACCTGGGCGGCGGCTCGCGCGACTGAGACCGGCCAAGCGCACGGTCGATCGGCACACCACTGAGGGCGCCCCCCGCGAACAGGGGGCGCCCTCGGTGGTGTCGCGGCTCCGGGACGGGCCTTTGGCCGGTCAGTCGGTGGTGTACACGTGCATTCCGGGGACGTGCAGGTTGCCGCCGAACTGGGCCGCCTGGACCACTTTGACCTTGGTGAAGTAGATCAGCGGGATGTTCAGCGGCGGAGGGCTGTCCGGGCTGAAGGTGACGGGGATCAGACCGAGCAGGTTGCCGGAGATGCTCTCGGTGTACATCACCGTGTCGCCGCCGCGGATCGTGGACGTCGAACCCTTGGCGGCCTGCACGTGGTACGTCTTGCCGGCCCGCTTGTCCTTCACCGTCTGGTGCAGGTCGCCGATGTCGGTGCCATCCGAGATGACGTACTTCAGCACCTTCTTGACTTTTCCGCCGGCCGTGCGCACCTCCACGATGCCCTGGTAGTCGGCACCCTTCAGCAGCAGCGAACTCGCGTTCAGGTACCAGGGATCGTCGGCCAGGAGCACCTTGTTGTCCACGCCGCCCACGGCGTCGGTGGCGACCGGGCAGTCCTCCGGGTCCGTCGTGGAGCTCGCCGACGGGCCCGGCGAGGCCGTCGCCGCGTCGGCCGCCTCACCGGCCGCCTCGCCGGCTGTGTCCTTGACGCCCTCGACGGTCTTCCCGGCCTCCCCGGCCGCCTCGGAGACCGTGCCGGTCGCGTCCTTGACGGTGTCCTTGACCGTGTCGGTGGCCTTCTGGGCCGTGTCCTTGACCGTGTCGGCAGCGTCGTCGCCGGCGTCCCCGGCCCCGCCCGCCGAAGGCGTGGCGGAGGCGGACGGCGTGGCCCCGGAGTCCGCGGAGGCCCCGGACCCTGAGCCCTGCTGGCCGCCGGTGAGCACGCCTCCGAGCGCGTCACCGATGGTCCCCAGCAGACCGCCGCCGCCCGCGGGCGCCGACTGGGCCGCCGTGGCGGCGCCTCCCGTGTCCGAACCGCCCGGCTTGCTCTGCGAGGCGGTGGAGTCGGGCTTGGGCGCGGCCTTGTCACCGGAAGCCGGATCAGGCGAGGGGGACGTGTGCGAGGAGTCCTCGTCCCCCTCGCCGTCCTGGTCCCCCTGCCCGTCCTGGTCCGCGGTGCCCGTGGAGGACGTGGCCGAGGGGGCCGGCTGCGCGGTGGCGTCCTCACCGTCCTCCGCGGGGTCACCGGCGCTCGCGGAGGCGGACGGCGTCGGCGAGGCCGAGGCCTTGTCCTGGGAGCCGTCCAGCGCCGCGACACAGTCCTTGTACTCGTCGGCCGTCAGGCTCTTGGCGGACGGCGTCGCCGCGTTGTTGTCGGCGACGGCGTGGGTCGATGTGAAGCCCATCCCCATGAGGACCGCCGTCGGCATCGCCGCCATGGCTATCGCCCTGCCGGCCGGCATGTGGAACCTGGTGAACAGCGGCTTCTTGGGTGCCGCGTGACGCGGCCCGGTTCTCACACGGGACTCCTCCACTCCCGTCCCGTGAGTCACCTCGTCAGCCGGCACTTTGCCTCCCGTTCGCCCCGTTGGCCGGGCTCGTTCCTGACAGGTCGTTCTCCCCCAGTGCCTCGAAGGCCTGGGAGGGGCCCCCACCGCTCGTCGGGTCCACCGCGGGGCCGGCCGGCGCCGGGCCGTCCACCACCGGGCCGGGCGCGGCCTCGGGGGCACCGCCCCGTACCGGGCCGGCCTGCCCGGCGTCCTCCCGCGCGGGCGGTACGCCCTCCGCCCACGCCACGGCCATCGCGCCGCCGATGAGCGCGAACAGGAAGCCCATGACGAAGCCGCCGAAGTTGGACACGGGGATGGACACCAGCGCCAGCAGGATCGCCGCGACACCCGCGAACACCCGGATGTGTTTCTGGAACCAGAGGCTGATGCCGAGGACGACGAGCAGCACGCCGATGATCAGAGATCCGGCTCCCGCGGTGGTGGCCATCGCCAGCGTCAGATGACCGAGCTGGAGGTGGGCGTACGGGAAGTACATGATCGGAAAGCCGCCGAGCAGGACGAACAGACCGGCCCAGAACGGACGTGTGCCCCGCCAGGCGCGGAACTGCAGCCTCCGGCGGGTGAACTGGCCGGTTACGGCAGGAGTCTCGGCGCTCATGGAAAACAGCTCCCTGGTGCGGCGTTGCTGTGATGAGGGTGGTGCTTGGTCGGTGTGGGGGGTGTGTGAAGAGCTGGTGGAAGGTGGAACGGGCGGGGGCGCCGTCGGCTCCCCCGCCCGTCACCGAGTGCCTAGTAGCACTCCTTGGTACCTGTCGCCAGCGACATGCTGAGTCCGCTGAGCTTGAAGGTCCCGGCGGTCGTCGCCCACGCCGTCTGCTTCACACCGGTCAGCGTGGCCGAGTCGGCCTGCTGAGCGAACCCGAAGGGGCTGGTCTGCTTGTTGGCGATCTCGCCCGGCTTGATGCCCGGCCCCTTGCTGGCGGAGCCGGCCGCAACACCGATGTCGATGTTGTTGAACGTGGCATCGGCCTTGAGGTCGGCGACGTCGATGTAGAGGTTCTCGGCCTCGACCGGCGTCTTGCCGCCACCCGCCTTCAGCAGCAGGCTCACGTTGCCGAAGGGCGTCGGAGTGACGACCGACTGGCACAGGTTGTTGATCGTGGCCGTCCTGAACGCCGAGACCGCGACCGGGTGGTGCTCGTCCTTGCTGCCGTCGAGGCTCTTCCCCGAGTCGATCGCGCCGTACTGGGCGAACCCCTTGCCCTCCAGCCTGTCGGCCGTCACCTTGAACGACTGACCGGACACGCTGAACGACGCGGCGAGGGCACCCTGAGCCAGGGCCACGCCTATCGCCGCCGTCGCGGCCACGCTGGGCACCATGACCACAGCGAACCGCTTCCATCTGGTCCCGCCACGCACTTGGGACTCCATATTTCCTCCTTCTCGGACGTACATCTCCTGGCCCGGCTCACCACCGGCCGGCGGCTCGGCCGGGCAGGGATGGGAGAAGTGCTACGTCCTCGGGAAGGAGAGCGCCCGCGCTCGGTGGCGCCAACCGCGCCCGAATCACCGGCGATCACCCCCGAGCGACAACCACTGGTCGCGCCTGACACGCATCACGCACAACCCTGCTGGACAGGCTTCGCCAGCCGGCGAAGACCCCCCTGCCCCAAGGGACGGCGCCACTGCCGCCGGCCCTGCTCGGTGGGGACCCAGACACCCCATGACCCGACCGGTTGCCGGGGTACGGGGACGGACCGAGCGTCGCCGATCGTGGTGCATTCTCGCCGCCCGCACAAGGGGGTTCGTTACTCGCTAGTAACGGCTGGATAACCGGGACACGACTCACCGGTTCCGAACGGCAACACTCGGTGGTAACAAAGGGCAGAACAAAACGGTTCACCTCTGGACGGAACCGGGCGGAACCACACCCTCGATTTACTGCCAGTAACAGCGGCCGCGATTACCAAGTTTTGGTAAAGCGCGGCCGCACTGACGGCTCCTCGGCCAATCTTTCACTCGGGCATCACATGCCGTGGCGTTTAACGACTGGTCAGCACAAGAGGGTTGGCCCGGATCAGAACAACGCCCGCGCCAACGCCCGGCGCGCCCCCGTCACTCGCGGGTCCTCGGCGCCGACGACCTCGAAGAGCTCCAGCAGCCTCAGCCGCACCGCGTCCCGGTCCTCACCGGCGGTCCGCCGCACGGTGTCGATGAGCCGGCTGAACGCGTCCTCCACGTGACCGCCCACCAGATCCAGGTCGGCGGCGGTGATCTGCGCCTGTACGTCGGTGGGCTTCTCGGCCGCCTCCTTGCGCACCCGCTGCGGGTCGAGGTCCTGCACCCGCTGGAGCAACTCGGCCTGCGCCAGGCCGAGTTTGGCCTCCGGGTTGGCCGGGTCGTCGGCCAGCACGTTCTTGTACGCCTGCACCGCGCCGCCCAGGTCGCCGGCGTCCAGGGCCTGCGAGGCCGCGTTCAGCAGCGCTTCGTACGGGCCGACCGGGACCTGCTGAGCCGTCTGTGCGCCCGCCTCGGCGTCCGGGTCGACGGTCAGACCGGTCAGTCCGAACCGCTCCTCGGCGACCTGCACCAACTGGTCCAGCGTCTGTCGGATCTGCTCCTCGCCCGCCGCCCCCTGGAACAGGGGCAGGGCCTGGCCCGCGACCACCGCGAAGACCGCGGGGATCCCCTGGACGCCGAACTGCTGCATCAGCAACTGGTTGGCGTCGACGTCGATCTTGGCGAGGAGGAAGCGCCCGTTGTACTCGACGGCCAGTCGCTCCAGGACCGGGCTCAGCTGCTTGCAGGGCTGACACCACTCGGCCCAGAAGTCGATGACGACGGGCACCTCGGCCGACCGCTGGAGGACATCGCGCTCGAAAGTGGCCTCGTCGACGTCGATGACGAGATCGGCCGGGGAGACCGCCCCCGCGCCGCCCTCCCTGGCCGCTTGGGCGCGCGCCTGTTCCGCCTTCGCCTTGGCCTCCTGGGCCGCCTTCACCGCGGCAAGGTCGACGACTCCGCTCATGGACATGTTCCGTGGCTGCATGCGTCTATCCTCCCCCGTTCTGCCCGCCTGAGTGAAAACCGCCGGGAAAGCCGTACCGCGCCGGGCGCCCGGTCCCCACCTGACACCCTGTGGTCATCGCTCGGACACGGGTTCACGCCCGCGTTTCGCTACGACCCGTAGCGTAATGGCAGCGGACGCCCGCGCGGAAGCACGCCGTGGTGATCTCTCTCACGACCGGACAGGAACCACTCGTTTTCGGTCCGGTTATGGTCATGGGATGCAGAGCCGCACCCCCGCCGCCCGCGCCGGCCGGCCGCGCAGCGCCGCCGCGGACGCGGCGATCCTGGCCGCCACCCGGGCGGCGCTGGTGGAGCTGGGCTGGTCCCGGCTCACCCTGGGGGACGTGGCCACCCGGGCCGGGGTCGCGAAGACGACGCTGTACCGCCGCTGGGCGGGCAAGAACGAACTCGTCGTCGACGCCGTCGCCGAGCTCTTCGACGAACTCCGCCTCCCCGACCGCGGCAGCCTCGCCGCCGACATCGAGGGCGTGGTCCTCCAGTTCGCGGCGATCCTGGCCCGGCCCGAGGCCAAGAGCGGACTGATGGCCGTGGTCGCCGAGTCGACGCGCGACGAGGCCCTGCGCGAACGCATCCGCACCTCGATCGTGGACCGCCAGAAGCGCCTGGTCCTGGAGGGCCGCGCCCGCGCCCAGACCCGGGGCGAACTCCCCCCGGAACCGGACCCGGAGGAAGCCGCCCGCACGGTCGGCCTGATCTTCGACATCGTCGCGGGCGCGGTGGTGCACCGCACCCTGGTCAGCGCCGAACCGGCGGACGAGGAATGGGTGCGCGGCTTCACCCGGGTCCTTCTGACCGGGCTCGCGACGGACGGCTGACAGGGGCGCCGGGGCGGACGAGCCCGCCCCGGCTCCGGTCCCTCAGAACCCCGCGGGCTCCGTGTACACCCCCCACTCGTCCCGCAGGACCCCGCAGATCTCACCCAGCGTCGCCTCGGCGCGCACGGCGTCGAGCATCGGCTCGATCATGTTGGCGCCGGACCGCGCGGCCGCCAGCATCGCGTCCAGCGCGGAGCGCACGGCACTCTCGTCCCGCCCGGTCTTCCGCTCCCCGAGCACCCGCACCTGCTCCCGCTCGACCTCGTGGCTGACCCGAAGGATCTCCAGGTCCCCGGTGACCGAGCCGGTGTGGACGTTGACGCCGACGACCCTCTTGTCGCCCTTCTCCAGCGCCCGCTGGTACCGGAACGCCGACTCCGCGATCTCGCCGGTGAACCACCCGTCCTCGATGCCCCGCAGGATGCCGGACGTGATCGGCCCGATCGGGTGCTGCCCGTCGGGGTGCGCCCGCAGTCCCCGCTCCCTGATCTGCTCGAAGATCTTCTCGGCGTCCGCCTCGATCCGGTCCGTCAGCTGCTCGATGTACCACGAACCGCCCAGCGGATCGGCCACGTTGGCGACCCCGGTCTCCTCCATCAGCACCTGCTGCGTGCGCAGCGCGATCTCCGCGGCCTGCTCGCTCGGCAGCGCGAGCGTCTCGTCGAGCGCGTTGGTGTGCAGCGAGTTGGTGCCGCCGAGCACCGCCGCGAGCGCCTCCACGGCCGTGCGCACGACGTTGTTGTACGGCTGCTGGGCGGTCAGCGAGACCCCGGCGGTCTGCGTGTGGAAGCGCAGCCACTGCGCCTTGTCGGTCTTCGCACCGTAGACGTCGCGCATCCACCGGGCCCAGATGCGGCGCGCCGCACGGAACTTGGCGATCTCCTCGAAGAAGTCGACGTGCGCGTCGAAGAAGAAGGACAGGCCGGGCGCGAAGACGTCGACGTCGAGACCGCGGCTGAGCCCGAGTTCGACGTACCCGAAGCCGTCCGCCAGCGTGTACGCCAGCTCCTGCGCGGCCGTCGCCCCCGCCTCGCGGATGTGGTAGCCGGAGACGGACAGCGGCTTGTACGCGGGGATCTTGCTGGCGCAGTGCTCCATCAGGTCGCCGATGAGGCGCAGATGGGGCTCGGGCTGGAAGAGCCACTCCTTCTGGGCGATGTACTCCTTGAAGATGTCGGTCTGGAGCGTGCCGTTGAGGACGGAGGCGTCCACGCCCTGCCGCTCCGCGGCGACCAGGTACATGCAGAAGACGGGGACGGCCGGCCCGCTGATCGTCATCGACGTGGTGACGTCACCGAGCGGGATGTCCTTGAACAGCACCTCCATGTCGGCCGCCGAGTCGATGGCCACGCCGCAGTGGCCCACCTCGCCCAGCGAACGCGGGTCGTCGGAGTCGCGGCCCATGAGCGTCGGCATGTCGAAGGCGACCGAGAGCCCGCCTCCGCCGTTGCCGAGGATCATCTTGTAGCGCTCGTTGGTCTGCTCGGCGTTGCCGAACCCGGCGAACTGCCGGATCGTCCACGTACGCCCCCGGTAGCCGGTCGGGTACAGGCCGCGGGTGAAGGGGTACTCCCCCGGCCAGCCGATCCGCTCGAATCCCTCGTACGTGTCTCCCGGCCGGGGACCGTACACCGGCTCCACGGGGTCGCCGGAGAGCGTGGTGAAGTCCGCCTCGCGCTTGCGTGCGGCGTCGTACCGGGCCTGCCAGCGGTGGCGGCCCTCCTCGATGGCGTCAGCGTCCATACCCTCGAATTTACTAGGACGTCCAAGTAAATGTCGACGGCTGACCGCCGTACGGGTTCCGTACGGCGGTGGCGCGTGCTCAGGCCTTGGCGACCGCGGGGGCCTCGTCCTGCGCGGCGAGCCGGGACTCCAGCTCGCGGCTGACCTTGCGCTCGACGAAGAAGGCGGCGGTCGGGATGGTCCCCGCGAGAAGCACCCACAGCTGCTTGGCGACCGGCCACTTGGCCTTGGAGCCCAGATCGAAGGCGAACACCAGGTACACGACGTACAGCCAGCCGTGCGCGATGCCGACGACGCTCGTGAACCCCGCCGCGCCGTTGATGCCGAGCAGGTGCTTGGCGATCACGCCGAGAGTCAGCAGGACCAGCAGCACACCGGTGACGTAGGCCATGACCCGGTAGCGGGTCAGCACGCTTCGTTTCATGGGGACGAGCGTAACCACCCGTTCCGGGAGATCTTGCCCCGGGTGGCCCTGCCGCGGCGGTCCGCGCCCCGGCCCCTCGGTCCTCGCGCAAGCCGTGCGCGTCAGTCCTCGTGGAAGTCGTGCGCGGCGATCCGCAGCGGCCGCAGCATCGCGAAGATCTCGCCGCACTCCTCGGCGTCGTAGGCCCCGAGGCCGAACTCCATCGCCATCAGGTCGCGGGTGGCGGCATCGACCACCTCGCGGCCCTTGTCGGTGATGACGGCGAGCGTGCCGCGCCCGTCGTTGGGGTTGGGGCGCCTGGCGACGAGACCGGATCTCACCAGCCGGTCCACGGTGTTCGTCACGGACGTGGGGTGCACCATCAGACGCTCGCCGATCTTGGACATCGGCAGTTCGCCGGCCTTGGAGAAGGTGAGCAGCACCAGGGCCTCGTAGCGCGCGAAGGTCAGCCCGTACGGCTTGACCACCGCGTCGACCTCGGCCAGCAGGATCTGGTGGGCGCGCATGATCGAGGTGATCGCGGCCATGGACGGCACGCTTCCCCAGCGCTGCTTCCAGAGCTCGTCGGCACGGGCGATGGGGTCGAAAGGGAGACTGAGGGGCTTCGGCACGTCACCAGACCCTACCGGTCGGTCATATGCGGCTCAGCCCCGTCTCAGCTTTCGGTCCGGCGGGCTCAGCTCCCGGTCCGGCGGGCGGCCACCGCCAGCCCCACGCAGCACACCGTCCCCAGCACTCCGGCCCCCGCGACCGTCGCCGCCACCCCGGCGAACTCCGCCGCGACCCCGGCCAGTGCCATGCCCACGCCCTGGATCGTCATGAGTCCGGCGGTCAGCAGGGTCATCGCCCGGCCGCGCAGTTCCTCGGGCACCGCCCGCACGAACCACTGGTCCAGGCCCAGCGTGTACGCCGACCCGGCGCCCGAGAGCACCAGCAGGAGCAGGGAGACGGCGAGGCCGGGACGCAGGGCGTAGCCGAGGTAGGGCAGCAGGGTCAGGCAGACCAGTGGCAGGGCGATCCGCTCCCGGACGGCGGGCCGCAGCCGGGAGCCGGCGTACAACTCGCTCGCGATCGTGCCGACGGGCAGCCCGCACATCAGCAGACCGAGCCCGACGGAGCCGGCACCGAGCGCGTCGGCGTACGCGGCCGCCAGCGCCTCCGGCACGACCGCGAACATCGGCGGCACCCAGAACAGCAGCAGGAGTACGCGGATCCGGCGGTCGGCGAGCACCTGCCGGGCACCGCGCAGCGAGTCGCCCACCAGGGCGCCGGGCTGCCCGGTCCGGGCGGGACGGTTCCGGGTGCCGAGGCGGAGCAGGACGGCGGAGGCGAGGAAGGTGCCGACGGTGATCAGCAGGGCGTGCCGGGGGCTGACCACGGTGAGCAGCAGGCCGCCGAGGCCGAAGCCGACGAGCAGCGCGCTCTGCGAGACGATCCGCAGCAGGGAGCGGCCGAGGACGAACAGCTCGCCGTCGCCGAGGATGTCGGTGAGGCTGGCCATCCGCGTTCCCTGGAACACCGGTGACACGACGGCGACGGCGCAGCGCAGCGCGAGCAGGACGCCGATGTGGGCACCGGGCACCACCATCGGCGCCACACAGGCCGCGCACACCAGGTCGCAGGTGACGAGCACCCGGCGGGCCGGGAAGCGGTCGGCGATCCCGCTGAGGAGGGTGCCGCCGACGACGTAGGGCATGAGGCCGAGCGCGAAGGTGAGGGCGCTCATCAGGGGCGAGCCGGTGAGGTCGTAGACGAGCACCGACAGGGCGATCTCGCTGACCATCACGCCGAGCAGGGAGAGGGCGTGGGCGGCGAAGACCGCCCGGAACTCGGGTACGGCGAAGACCCGGGCGTAGCCGACCGCCGCTTCGGCCACGGGCACGGGGGCGGGCGTGGGTGCGGGCCGGTCCGGGGCCTGCGGGGTCGGGGTGGGCTCGGGGGCTTGCTGCTGCATGGGCGGCAGCGTGCCGGTGGGAGGGGCGGTCGGCGTAGAGTTTCGGCCACTGCCGAATCTTTGCCGTCTCTCCTGCCTTCCCCGTCTTCACCTGCCTTTCCTGTCTTCGCCTGTCTTTCCTGGGGGTGCCGTGCCGTTCCGTCTGCACTTCGGGGAGGACGACCTCATGCGGTGCCGGTTCGCGGTGTCGCCGCTGTGGGAGACGCAGGAGGCGGTGCGCACGCTGCGACGGCCGGACCGGCACGGGTACCACCCGCACTGGCTGCGCCGCATCCGGGAGGCCGCAGAGGGGCTGGACCTCGCCCCGCTGTGGCTGCTCATGCCCCGGCGGGGGCACAGCCCCGACTTCCTCGGGCCGCCACCGATCGGGCCGGCGGCCGTGTTCGAGGACGAGATCGCCCAGGTGCGGGCGGCGGATCCCGGGGCGGCGCGGGAGGACCTGGCGCGGGCGCTCGCCGAGACGCCGGGTGCGCTGGAGTCGTCGCGGGGGCGGGCGATGCTCGCCGATCCGGGGCGTGCGGTGCGGGAGCTGGCCGATCTGATGGAGGCCGCGTGGCACGCGCTGGTCGAGCCGGAGTGGCCTCGGCTGCGGGCGCTGCTGGAGGCCGATGTGGCCTTCCACTCGCGGCGGCTGGCCGAGGTGGGACTGGGGGCGCTGCTGCCGGAGCTGGACCGGCGGCTGTCCTGGGACGGGCGGACGCTGACGGTCGACTGGCCGGGCGAGCACGGGCGCGACCTCGACGGGCAGGGGCTGGTGCTGCTGCCGAGCGTGTTCTCCTGGCCGGACGTGATCAGCGGCTTCGATCCGCCCTGGCAGCCCACGCTGGTGTACCCGGCGCGCGGGCTGGGCGGTCTGTGGGTGCCGCGGGGCGCGGAGGCCGGCGAGGCCCTGGTCCGGCTGCTGGGACGGGGGCGGGCCGCGGTGCTGGCCGCGCTGACCGATCCGGCGTCGACGACGGCGCTGGCCCACCGTCTGGACCTGGCCCCGTCGTCGGTGTCGGCGCATCTGACGGTGCTGCGGGACGCGGGCCTGCTCACGTCCCGCCGGTACGGGCACCAGGTGCTCTACGAACGCACTCCGCTGGGGATGGCACTGGTCTCGGGCGGGTGAGGCCCTCGCGAGAGGGGCGGCGCGGGTGGGCCGGAGGGTCCCGCGACGCGCCGCCGGGTGTTCACTCCGCCTGCTGGGCGAGGTGCCGTTCGACCCGCTCCACCTTGGCGGTGAGGCCGTCCGTGACACCGGGACGGATGTCCGCCTTGAGGACCAGGGACACTCGCGGAGCGCGTGCCTCCACCGCGGCGACGGCTCGCTTGACGACGTCCATGACCTCGTCCCACTCACCCTCGACTGAGGTGAACATCGCGTCGGTGCGGTTGGGCAGGCCGGACTCGCGGACGACCCGGACGGCGTCGACGACGTACTCCCCCACGTCCTCGCCGACGCCCAGCGGGGTCACGGAAAAGGCGACGATCATGCGCTCACGACCCCTTCGCGGCGGGCGCGGGAGGCGATCACCGCGTCCTCGGCCTCGCGCTTGAGCCTGCGCTCGGCGAAGAAGCCACCGGTGGGCAGGACCGAGAGGACGAAGTAGAGGGCGGCGGTCCCCAGCGACCACTTGGCACGGTTCCAGGCGTCGGCCCAGAAGATCACGTACAGGATGAACAGGACGCCGTGGATCGCGCCCATCACGGGCACCGCGTTGAAGTCCGTGGTCCGCTTCAGGACCGAGCAGACCAGCAGCAGGAGGAAGGAGACCGCCTCGGGGGCGGAGACCAGGCGGAGGCGGCGGAGGGCGGTGGCGGTCTTGATGTCCACGGGTCACCTTCGGTGGGAGACGGACGGGCGGGCCGCTGAAGTGACGCGGACCGGCTTGTGAATGCGAGCACAAACGTTCGTCCATTGTGGCAAACCCGCGGGGCGGGTCCGGTCAGGGGGTGGGCGCGGCCGTCCCGTAAGGGTGTGAATCAGGGTCGTTGTCCCCCCGTGGGCCCTGTCGGCCTGCCCCGTCCGCCGCTACCTTCGCTCCGTGGCGATGTTCCGACTTCAAGACAGCAGGGTGCTCGCCGTCGACATGACCGGGGACGCCGTGAAGGCGAAGAACGGCTCGATGGTCGCGTACGACGGGCAGATGGCCTTCAAGAGGCTGACCGGTGGCGGCGAGGGACTGCGCGGCATGGTGACCCGGCGGCTCACCGGCGAGCAGATGACCGTGATGGAGGTGCGGGGGCACGGAACGTGCTGGTTCGCCGACCGGGCGGCCGAGATCAATCTGGTGCGGCTCCAGGGGGACAAGCTGTACGTCGAGTCGAGCAACCTGCTCGCGACGGACGCCGGGCTGCGCACGGGGACGACGTTCACCGGGCTGCGCGGCGCCTCCCAGGGCAACGGACTGTTCACGACCACGGTCGAGGGGCACGGGCAGGCGGCGATCATGTCGGACGGGCCGGCGGTGGTGCTCAGGGTCAGTCAGCAGTACCCGCTGATCGTCGACCCCGGCGCCTACATCGCGCACCAGGGCAACGTCCGGCAGTCCTTCCAGTCCGGGGTGACCTTCCGCACGTTCCTCGGGGAGGGCGGCGGGGAGGCCTTCCAGATCCGGTTCGAGGGGGACGGGCTGGTGTACGTCCAGCCGAGCGAGCGGAACACGATCGCGGGGGACCTGTGAGATGACCTTCCGGGAGATCAACTCGAAAATGGTCGAGGCGACGGTCGTGCCCGGCCGGCGCCTGTTCAGTCAGCGCGGCGCGATGCTCGCCTACCGGGGTGACGTGGCGTTCACGCCCAACATCCAGGGCGGCCAGGGCGGTCTGATGTCGATGATCGGGCGCCGGGTGGCGGGTGAGGCGACACCGCTGATGACCGTGGAGGGCAGCGGCACGGTCTTCTTCGGGCACGGCGGCCACCATGTGCACGTGATCGAGATGACGGGTGACACGTTGTACGTGGAGGCGGACCGTCTGCTCGCCTTCGAGGGCACGCTCCAGCAGGGCACGATGTTCATGGGCTCGCAGGGCGGGGTCATGGGCATGGTGCGGGGCCAGGTGACGGGTCAGGGACTGTTCACGACGACCCTCCAGGGACACGGCTCGGTTGCGGTCATGGCGCACGGCGGCGTCTTCGAGGTGCCGATCACCCCGCAGCGCCCCGTCCACGTCGACCCGCAGGCCTACGTCGCCCACCACGGCGACGTCCGCAACAAGCTGTCCACCGCGCTGGGCTGGCGCGAGATGGTGGGACGCGGCTCCGGGGAGGGCTTCCAGCTCGAACTGAGCGGCAACGGCACGGTGTACGTCCAGGCGTCGGAGGAGAAGCTGTGAGCGCGTACGGAACGCCCGGCGCCGGGCCGGTGGTCCACGACCCGACGACCCTGCCGGCCGACGACAACGTGAACCCGTACACCTTCTGCGTGGAGCTCAAGGGAAGCCAGTGGTTCCTCCAGAAGGGGAAGATGATCGCCTACTACGGGGCGATCGAGTTCAACGGCATCGGACACGGCCGACTGGACCATCTGGTCCGCACGGCCTTTCATTCGCCTCTGCACGCGAGCGACTGGGTGGTGGCCGAGGGTTCGGGCCGGATGCTGCTCGCCGACCGGGCCTTCGATGTCAACTCCTTCGACCTGGACGACGGCAATCTGACCATTCGCTCCGGCAATCTGCTCGCTTTTCAGCCAAGTCTGTCGCTCAAGCAGTCGATCGTGCCCGGCTTTCTCACCCTCATCGGAACCGGAAAGTTCGTGGCCGCGTCCAACGGGCCGGTGGTGTTCATGGAGCCCCCGATCCGGGTGGACCCGCAGGCGCTGGTCGGCTGGGCCGACTGCCCGTCCCCGTGCCATCACTACGACCACGGGTACCTGACCGGCGTACTGGGCGGGCTGCGTTCCATGACGGGCCTCGGGCCGGTCTCCGGGGAGGAGCACCAGTTCGAGTTCGTGGGGGCCGGGACGGTCCTGCTGCAGTCCAGCGAGAGCCTCATGGCCGAACTGGCGGCAGGGGTGCTTCCGGACGAGCCCGGGGTACCCGGAGGGGGAAGGGTGTCCGGAACCCGCGGACAGCAGGGCGGGCAACCGCGCCTTCCCGGACAGCTGGGAGATCTCCAGCGTCGCTTCGGGGTGTGAGCGGTAGTCTGCGGAGTGTGACATCGAACGCGTGCGCGCCGTCACACCACCGTCACTAGTTCGCCTTTCAACTTCTTAGGTAGACTTCATTCATGGAGACCGAGACGGCCACGCGCTGGCTGACCGATGCGGAGCAGTGCGCCTGGCGCACCCACCTGGAGGTCAACAGGCTGTTGACGTACCAGCTCGAAAAGGACCTGCAGCCGTTCGGCCTGACGATGAACGACTACGAGATCCTGGTGAATCTCTCCGAGTCGGAGGACGTCCGGATGCGCATGAGCGACCTCGCGTCCGCCACCCTCCAGTCCAAGAGCCGCCTCTCGCACCAGATCACCCGCATGGAGAACGCGGACCTGGTGCGCCGTGAGAACTGCGAGTCCGACCGCCGGGGCCTGTACGCGGTCCTCACCGAGCACGGCATGGAGACCATGCAGAAGGTCGCGCCGCACCATGTGGCGTCCGTGCGGAGGCACTTCATCGATCTGGTCGACCACGAGACGCTGATGGAGCTGGACAAGGCCCTGAAGCCGATCGCCGAGCATCTGCGGGGGCAGCGGGGCCGCAACTGAGCCTGCTCGAGGCGTCCGGGTTTCGGGCCGGCCCGAAACCCGGACGCCGGGCGGAACACGCCTACCGGCGCCGCCACGCTCCCGCGATCAGCGCCGCCGCCACGGACGCCCCGCCCGCCAGCAGGAAGCACACCCCGAGCGGCAGGGCGCCGATCAGCAGTCCCGTCACCAGCGCTCCACCTGACCCGCCGGCGTTCACCGCCGCGTTCACCCACGCTCCGGCCCGCGTCCGAGAGCCTTCCGCCGCCGTCTCGTCGGCCAGCAGATACGCCGTGGTCAGCGCCGGAGCGATGAACGCGCCCGCGCAGGCCATGGCCGCCGTCAGGGTCCACATGCCGGGCGCGAGGCCCGCCGCCGCGACCACGGGACCAAGACCCGCCGCGAACCAGGTCAGACGCACACGGGCGGGTGTACGCCAGTCGATCGCCCCGTTGACGAGGCCGCCCACCGCGCTGCCTGCCGAGAGGGCGCCCAGGACCCACGGCACCAGGGCCGTGTCGTACGACCGCTCGGCGGCGAACGCCATCACCAGCAGTTCCACCCCACTGAGCGCCAGGCCGACCCCCAAGGCCACGGCGACCGGCGGCAGCAGGCCGCGGAGCCCGGCGAGGCGGCTGCCGGACTTCTCCCGCCGCGGCGCCGGACGGGGGCCGGTCATCGCCGGCGACGTGACGAAGGCGCAGGTGCCGGCGACGATCAGCAGCGCGCTGAGCAGGAGGCCGGACGCCGGGGGCGCGAAGCCCACCAGCACGCCGACGAGGACCGGGCCGGAGACGAACAGCAACTCCTCGGCGACGCCGTCCAGGCTGTAGGCCCGCAGCAGGAGGCCTCGGTCCGCGACGAGTTCGGACCACAGGGCGCGCATGGTGGGACCCAGCGGGGGCGCACAGGCGCCCGCGAGGGCGGCGGCCGTGGCGACGACCGCGGCCGGTGCGCCGGGGCCCCAGGTCAGGACGGCCAGGGCGCACAGCAGAGCGCCGTAGAGCGCCGCCATGGGGAGCAGGACGCGGCGCGGTCCGTACCGGTCGACCAGGGACGCCCGCAGGGGCATCAGGAAGACCGACGTGGCGCCGAACAGGGACATCACGGCACCGGACACGGCATACGACCCGGTGGCCCGGGTGACGGACAGCATCACCGAGAGCGCCACCATCCCGTAGGACAGGCGTGCCGTCAGGGCGGCGGTGAAGGTGCGGCGCGCGTGCGGGACGCGCAGGACGGCGGCGTACGAGGGCCGCGCGGGCAGGGCCGGGCGCGACGAAGTGGGCGCGGACATGAGTGGTTCCTCACATGAAGGCATGAAGACGGGACACCGGAGCGCCGCGTCCGCCGACGGTCGGTCGTCGGTCCGGGACGCGGCGCGGGTGTGCGGTCTATGCCAAGTGGAGGAACATGCCGGTCAAGTTAGCGATATCCGCCGTGATTGACCACGGGGTTTCCCGAAGCGGGCCGGGATCAGCCCTCGGTCAGGCCCGCCACCAGCTCGTCCGCCGCCTGGTACGGGTCCAGCTCACCGGCGGTGATCCGCTCCGCGAGGGCGCTCAGCCGGCGGTCGCCGTGCAGGTCGCCGATGCGCTCGCGCAGGGCCGTGACCGCGATGGTCTCCACCTCGTGGGCGGCGCGGGCGCGGCGCCGCTCCGCGAGGACGCCCCGCTCCTCCATCCAGGCCCGGTGCTTCTCCAGCGCCTCGACCACCTCGTCGACGCCCTCGGAGCGCGCGGCGACCGTCTTGACGATGGGCGGGCGCCAGTCGCCGGGGCCGCGGGCCTCGCCGAGGCCCAGCATGTGGTTCAGCTCGCGGGCGGTGGCGTCCGCGCCGTCCCGGTCGGCCTTGTTGACGACGTAGACGTCGCCGATCTCCAGGATGCCGGCCTTGGCCGCCTGGATGCCGTCGCCCATCCCCGGGGCCAGCAGGACGACGGACGTGTCGGCCTGGGAGGCGATCTCCACCTCCGACTGGCCCACGCCGACCGTCTCGACCAGGATCACGTCGCAGCCCGCCGCGTCCAGTACGCGGATCGCCTGCGGGGCGGCCCAGGCGAGCCCGCCCAGGTGGCCGCGGGTGGCCATGGAGCGGATGTAGACGCCCGGGTCGGAGGCGTGCTCCGACATCCGCACCCGGTCGCCGAGCAGCGCGCCGCCGGAGAACGGCGAGGACGGGTCGACGGCCAGGACACCGACCCGCTTGCCCTGCTTGCGGTACGCCGTCACCAGCGCGGACGTGGACGTCGACTTGCCCACGCCCGGGGAGCCGGTCAGACCGACGACGTACGCGTTGCCGGTCAGCGGCGCGAGCGTCCGCATGACCTCCCGCAACTGCGGGGACGCCCCCTCGACCAAGGAGATCAGCCGGGCCACGGCCCTCGGCCGGCCTTCCCTGGCCTGGGCCACCAGAGAGGAGACGTCCTGCATCACAGCTCCGTTCACATGATCCACGTACGCGGTCCGCGTACGAGAGGTCCTACGAATGAGGTCGGGCGGGTGTTACCCGGCTCAGGCCTTCGGCACCCGGACGATCAGCGCGTCGCCCTGACCGCCGCCGCCGCACAGCGCGGCCGCGCCGACGCCGCCACCGCGCCGCTTCAGCTCCAGCGCCAGGTGCAGCACGAGACGGGCGCCGGACATCCCGATCGGGTGACCCAGGGCGATGGCGCCGCCGTTCACGTTCACCTTTTCCGTGGACACGCCCAGGTCCTTCATTGACTGCACGGCCACGGCGGCGAACGCCTCGTTGATCTCGACGAGGTCCAGGTCGGAGACCTCGAGCCCCTCCTTCTTCAGGGCGTGCTGGATGGCGTTGGAGGGCTGGGACTGCAGGGAGTTGTCCGGTCCTGCGACGTTGCCGTGGGCGCCGATCTCGGCGATCCACTCCAGGCCCAGCTCCTCGGCCTTGGCCTTGCTCATCACGACCACGGCCGCGGCGCCGTCGGAGATCTGCGAGGAGGAGCCGGCGGTGATCGTGCCGTCCTTGGCGAAGGCCGGGCGCAGCTTGGCCAGGCCTTCGGCCGTGGTGTCGCCGCGGATGCCCTCGTCCTTGCTGAACAGGACCGGGTCGCCCTTGCGCTGCGGGATCTCCACCGGGGTGATCTCGGCCTCGAAGACGCCGTTCTTCTGCGCGGCGGCGGCCCGCTGGTGGGACAGGGCGGCGATCTCGTCCTGCTCGGCGCGCCCGATGCCCAGGCGGGTGTTGTGCTTCTCCGTCGACGCGCCCATGGCGATGCCCTCGAAGGAGTCGGTCAGGCCGTCGTGGGCCATCGCGTCCAGCATCTCCACCGCGCCGTACTTGTAGCCCTCGCGGGACTTCGGCAGGAGGTGCGGGGCGTTGGTCATGGACTCCTGGCCGCCGGCCACGACCACGTCGAACTCACCCGCACGGATCAACTGGTCGGCGAGCGCGATGGCGTCCAGACCGGACAGGCACACCTTGTTGATGGTGAGCGCCGGAACGCTCATCGGGATGCCGGCCTTGACCGCGGCCTGACGGGCCGGGATCTGCCCCGCCCCGGCCTGCAGCACCTGGCCCATGATCACGTACTGCACCTGGTCGCCCCCGATCCCCGCGCGGTCGAGGGCGGCCTTGATCGCGAAGCCGCCGAGGTCGGCTCCGGAGAAGGACTTCAGCGAGCCCAGCAGCCGCCCCATGGGCGTCCGAGCGCCCGCGACGATCACCGAGCCGGTCGTACCGGAAGTTCCAGAAGACATGAGCTGCGATCCCCTTACCGGCCTGCACAGCCGAGGAGTGAACGAGGGTTTACTTCGAATGTACTGAGGCGTACTCCGCCCCGTCATCGGGCCGTCGGTGTGATCGCGCGCACGTTGCGTAACCACCCCGGTGGCGATGCACTGATTCCATGCTGACGCGAATCGACCACATCGGGATCGCCTGCCACGACCTCGACGCCACCGTCGAGTTCTACCGGACCACGTACGGCTTCGAGGTGTTCCACACCGAGGTCAACGAGGAGCAGGGCGTGCGCGAGGCCATGCTCAAGATCAACGACACCTCCGACGGAGGGGCTTCCTACCTGCAGCTTCTCGAACCGACCCGCGAGGACTCCACCGTCGCGAAGTGGCTCGCCAAGAACGGCGAGGGCGTGCACCACATCGCCTTCGGCACGGCGGACGTCGACGCGGACGCGGCCGCCGTCCGCGACAAGGGCGTACGCGTTCTGTACGACGAGCCGCGACGCGGCTCGATGGGGTCCCGGATCACCTTCCTGCACCCCAAGGATTGCCACGGTGTCCTGACAGAACTGGTCACTTCGGCGGCTGTTGAGTCGGCTGAGCACTGACTCCCGTACATAAGGGCCGGTAGGGTTGGGGGCGGTCGTCCCCCGAGCGGGGACGACCCGGTCCTGCCGTCGAGAACGACAGGACCGCCGGGGTCCGTGTTTCGGGGGACGAGCGGCGGGGCAGCAGCCCGTGCTCCGCTGTTGATCTGACACCATTTCCCGGGGGCCCCGTCCGGCGGATGGACGGAGCTCGTTTGGACAGGCTTGCGACCAGGGGACGGATGGGACCGCGCAGTGCGGGGCTACGAACGCCAGGAGCGAGAGCCGGCGGCTGACGTCGACCACCTCTCTCGGTTCGAGGCCGAGATGGATCGGCTGAAGACCGAGCGGGAGAAGGCGATCCAGCACGCCGAGGACCTCGGCTACCAGGTCGAGGTGCTGCGCGCCAAGCTGCACGAGGCGCGCCGCACCATCATGTCCCGGCCCGCCTACGACGGCGCCGACCTCGGCTACCAGGCCGAGCAGTTGCTGCGCAACGCGCAGGTGCAGGCCGACCAGATCCGCGCCGACGCCGAGCGCGAGTTGAGCCAGGCCAGGGCGCAGACCCAGCGCATCCTTCAGGAGCACGCGGAGCAGGCCGCTCGCCTTCAGGCCGAGCTGCACGCCGAGGCGGTCAACCGGCGCCAGCAGCTCGATCAGGAGCTCGCCGAGCGCCGGCAGACCGTCGAATCGCACGTCAACGAGAACGTGGCGTGGGCGGAGCAGCTGCGCGCCCGCACCGAGCAGCAGGCCCGGCGTCTGCTGGACGAGTCCCGCGCCGAGGCCGAGCAGGCCATGTCGGCCGCCCGCGCCGAGGCCGAGCGGCTGGCCACCGAGGCCCGGCAGCGCCTGCAGAGCGACGCCGAGGCGGCCCGCGCGGAGGCCGAGCAGATCCTGCGCCGCGCCCGCACCGACGCCGAGCGGCTGCTGAACGCCGCCTCCAACCAGGCCCAGGAAGCCACCGACCACGCCGAGCGGCTGCGCTCCGCCACCGCCAGCGAGTCGGACGCCGCCCGCCGCCAGGCCGCCGAGCTGAGCCGGTCCGCCGAGCAGCGCATGGCCGAGGCCGAGGACGCGCTGCGCAAGGCGCAGACCGAGGCCGAGAAGCTGGTCACCGAGGCCAAGGATTCCGCGGCCAAGACGCTCGCCGGCGCCGAGTCGGCCAACGAGCAGCGCACACGCACCGCCAAGGAGCAGGTCGCCCGGCTGGTCCAGGAGGCCACCAAGGAGGCCGAGGCCACCAGGTCCGAGGCCGAGCAACTGGTCGCGGACGCCCGCGCCGAGGCGGAGAAGATCGTCGCGGAGGCCTCCGAGAAGGCCCGTACGATCACCGCCGAGGAGAGCGCGACCCAGCTGTCCAAGGCGGCGAAGACCGCCGAGGACGTGCTGAACAAGGCGTCGGAGGACGCCAAGGGGACCACGAAGGCGGCGGCCGAGGAGGCCGAGCGGATCCGCAAGGAGGCCGAGGCCGAGGCGGACCGGCTGCGCTCCGAGGCGCACGACCTGGCCGAGCAGCTCAAGGGCGCCGCCAAGGACGACACCAAGGAGTACCGCGCCAAGACGGTCGAGCTCCAGGAGGAGGCCCGCCGGCTGCGCGGCGAGGCCGAGCAGCTGCGGGCCGACGCGGTCGCCGAGGGCGAGAAGATCCGCTCCGAGGCCCGGCGCGAGGCCGTGGTGCAGATCGAGGAGGGGGCCAAGTCCGCCGAGGAGCTGCTGGCCAAGGCGAAGGCCGACGCCGACGAGCTGCGCGGCACCGCGCAGAGCGACAGCGAGAAGGTCCGCACCGAGGCCATCGAGCGGGCCACCACGCTGCGCCGGCAGGCCGAGGAGACCCTGGAGCGCACCCGCAAGGAGGCCGAGCGGCACCGCGCCGAGGCCACCGAGCAGGCCGAGTCGGTCCAGGCGGACGCCGAGCGGGCCGCGCGCGAGCTGCGCGAGGAGACCGAGCAGGCGGTAGCCGCCCGGAAGGCGGAGGCCACCGAGGAGCTCACCCGGCTGCACACCGAGGCCGAGGAGCGGCTGGCGGACGCCGAGAAGGCGCTGACCGACGCCCGCGAGGAGGCCTCCCGCATCCGCCGTGAGGCGGCGGAGGAGGCCGAGCGGCTGCGCACCGAGGCCGCCGAGCGCATCCGGACGCTGCAGCAGCAGGCGGAGACGGAGGCCGAGCGGCTGCGTACCGAGGCCGCCGCCGACGCGTCCGCCTCCCGCGCCGAGGGCGAGTCCGTCGCCGTACGGCTGCGTTCGGAGGCCGCGGCGGAGGCCGAGCGGCTCAAGGCGGAGGCCCAGGACACCGCGGACCGCGTGCGCGCGGAGGCGCAGGCAGCCGCGGAGCGGCTGGGCGCGGAGGCGTCGGAGACGCTGGCCGCCGCCCAGGAGGAGGCCGCCCGGCGCCGCCGTGAGGCCGAGGAACTGCTCGGTGCCGCGCGCGCCGAGGCCGACCAGGAGCGCGAGCGGGCCCGCGAGCAGAGCGAGGAGCTGCTGGCCTCGGCCCGCAAGCGGGTGGAGGAGGCGCAGGCCGAGGCCACCCGTCTGGTGGAGGAGGCCGATCGGCGCGCCACCGAGATGGTGTCGGCCGCCGAGCAGCACGCGCAGCAGGTGCGGGACTCCGTCGCCGGGCTGCACGAGCAGGCGCAGGAGGAGATCGCCGGGCTGCGTTCGGCCGCCGAGCACGCGGCGGAGCGGACCCGCCGGGAGGCCGAGGAGGAGGCGGACCGGGTCCGCACCGACGCCTACGCCGAGCGGGAGCGGGCGAGCGAGGACGCGGGCCGGCTGCGCGGCGAGGCCCGGGAGGAGACCGAGGCCGCCAAGGTGCTCGCCGAGCGGACCGTGTCCGAGGCGATCGCGGAGGCGGAGCGGATCCGCGCGGACGTCTCCGAGCACGCCCAGCGGGTACGCACCGAGGCCTCCGACACCATCGCGCAGGCCGAGCAGGACGCCTCCCGCACCCGCGCGGAGGCCCGCGAGGACGCCAACCGCATCCGGTCGGAGGCGGCCACCCAGGCGGACACACTCATCTCCGAGGCGCGTTCGGAGGCGGAGCGGCTCCAGACGGAGACGATCGCGGAGGCCGACCGGGTCCGCGCCGATTCCGTCGCCAAGGCGGAGAAGCTGATCTCGGACGCCACCGGGGACGCGGAGCGGCTGCGCGCCGGCGCCGCGGAGACGGTCGGCTCCGCGCAGGCGCACGCCGAGCGGGTCCGCGCCGAGTCCGAGCGGGTCGGGTCCGAGGCGCGGGCGGAGGCCGAGCGGCTGGTGGGCACGGCCCGCGAGGAGGCCGACCGGACCCTGGACGAGGCCCGCCGGGACGCCAACAAGCGGCGCTCGGAGGCGGCCGAGCAGGTCGACACGCTCATCACCGAGACCACCGCCGAGGCCGACAAGCTGCTCACCGAGGCGCAGGCGAGCGCGGTCAAGACGAAGGCGGACGCCGAGTCCCAGGCCGACACGATGGTGGGCGCGGCCCGCAAGGAGGCCGACCGGATCCTGTCCGAGGCGAAGGTCGAGGGCAACACCACGGTGGAGAAGGCCCGTACGGACGCGGACGAGCTGCTCGTCGGCGCCCGCCGGGACGCCACCCAGATCCGGGAGCGCGCGGAGGAGCTGCGCGAGCGCCTGACGACCGAGATCGAGGAACTGCACGAGCGGGCCCGTCGCGAGGCGGCCGAGACGATGAAGTCGGCCGGCGACCGCTGCGACGCGCTCATCAAGGCGGCCGAGGAGCAGCTGGCCAAGGCGCAGTCCAAGGCGAAGGAGATCGTCTCGGAGGCCAACTCCGAGGCGGGCAAGGTGCGGATCGCCGCGGTGAAGAAGGCCGAGGGGCTGCTGAAGGAGGCCGAGCTGAAGAAGGCCACGCTCGTGAAGGAGGCCGAGGAGCTCAAGGCCGAGGCGGTCCGCGAGGCCCGGCGCACGGTCGAGGAGGGCAAGCGCGAGCTGGAGATCCTGGTGCGCCGGCGCGAGGACATCAACGCCGAGATCTCCCGGGTCCAGGACGTGCTGGAGGCGCTGGAATCGTTCGAGGCGCCGTCCGGGAAGGACGGCGCGGTGAAGGCCGGCGCGACGGTGGGGGCACCCCGGTCGGGTGGCAAGTCGTCAGACAGCTAGCCTGTAGGCGGATTCCGGCCTTCTGGGTGGTTTGACCGGTTCTTTGGCAAGCCCTGGAACGGTCAGCCACTCAAAAGAGGTGTCATTCTCCAGATCAAACACGTATCCGCTCGATGACACACCGCTTCGGCCCCTAGGATTCCACCTATCACCTCACCGGTCTCATTCGGACAGGAACCCCATGAGCGACACTTCCCCCTACGGCTTCGAGCTTGTGCGGCGTGGGTACGACCGCGCTCAGGTGGACGAACGTATCTCCAAGCTCGTCTCCGATCGTGACAGTGCTCTCGCCCGCATCACCGCCCTGGAGAAGCGCATCGAGGAGCTCCACCTCGAGACGCAGAATGCGCAGGCCCAGGTCGGCGACGCCGAGCCGTCGTACGCGGGCCTCGGCGCGCGGGTCGAGAAGATCCTCCGCCTCGCCGAGGAGGAGGCCAAGGACCTGCGTGAGGAGGCCCGGCGCGCGGCCGAACAGCACCGCGAACTCGCCGAGTCGGCGGCCCAGCAGGTGCGCAACGACGCCGAGTCCTTCGCCTCGGACCGCAAGGCCAAGGCCGAGGACGAGGGCGTCCGGATCGTCGAGAAGGCCAAGGGCGAGGCCTCCCAGCTGCGCGCCGACGCGCAGAAGGACGCGCAGTCCAAGCGGGAGGAGGCGGACGCCCTCTTCGAGGAGACCCGCGCCAAGGCCGCGCAGGCCGCCGCCGACTTCGAGACGAACCTCGCCAAGCGGCGCGAGCAGTCCGAGCGTGACCTGGCCTCCCGTCAGGCCAAGGCCGAGAAGCGGCTGGCGGAGATCGAGCACCGCGCCGAGCAGCTCCGCCTGGAGGCGGAGAAGCTGCGCACCGACGCCGAGCGCCGCGCCCGCCAGACGGTGGAGACGGCCCAGCGCCAGGCCGAGGACATCGTGGCCGACGCCAACGCCAAGGCGGACCGCATCCGTTCGGAATCCGAGCGCGAGCTCGCGGCGCTCACCAACCGCCGCGACTCCATCAACGCTCAGCTGACGAACGTGCGCGAGATGCTGGCGACCCTCACCGGTGCCGCCGTGGCCGCCGCGGGCGCCCCGACCGAGGACGAGCCGATCTCCCGCGGCGTCCCGGCCCAGCAGTCCCGCTGACCCACGTTCACCGGGCCCGACCGCGGCTGACATCCGCCGCTGACCGCGAAGCTCTCCGCCCCAGGGGTGGCGGAGAGCTTCGCGGCGTTCTAGCGTGTCCGGCATGATCGAACTGGAGGGGTTGACCAAGCGGTACGGAGAGAAGCTGGCGGTCGACGGCCTCAGCTTCACCGTCCGGCCGGGCACCGTCACCGGGTTCCTCGGGCCCAACGGCGCCGGGAAGTCCACGACGATGCGGATGATCCTCGGCCTCGACCGGCCCACCTCCGGGTACGTCCGCATCGACGGCCGGCACTACCACGAGCTCAGGGACCCGCTGACGTACATCGGCGCGCTGCTGGACGCCAAGGCCATGCACGGCGGGCGCAGCGCCTACAACCACCTGCTGTGCCTCGCCCAGAGCAACGGTATCCCCACCCACCGGGTGAACGAGGTCCTGGACACCGTCGGCCTGACCCCGGTGGCGCGGAAGAAGGCCAAGGGCTTCTCGCTCGGCATGAGCCAGCGGCTCGGCATCGCCGGCGCGCTGCTCGGCGACCCGCGGATCCTGATGTTCGACGAGCCGGTCAACGGCCTCGATCCCGAGGGCATCCACTGGATCCGCGGTCTGATGAAGTCCCTCGCCGCCCAGGGCCGTACGGTGTTCGTCTCCTCGCATCTGATGAGCGAGATGGCGCTGACCGCCGACCACCTCGTCGTCATCGGCCAGGGCCGGCTGCTCGCCGACACCTCCATGGCCGACTTCATCGAGCGGAACTCCCGTTCCCACGTCCGGGTCCGCACCCCGCAGCACGAACGCCTGCTCGACGTGCTGCACGGGGCCGGGATCACGGCCGTGCCGGGCGAGGGCGGGCTGCTCCAGGTCGAGGGCGGCAAGGCCGAGCGCGTCGGCGAGCTGGCCGCACAGCACCAGGTCGTGCTGCACGAACTGAGCAGTCAGCAGTCGTCGCTGGAGGAGGCGTTCATGCGGCTGACGGCCGGGGCGGTGGAGTACCACGCGCACACCGGCCAGGCCGTGCCGGAAGAGGCGCCCGCCCAGCCGCGCGGCGCCGACAGCGAGAAGGAGGGCTGAGCGATGGCGGCGACTCAGGTCATCAGGTCCGAGTGGACCAAGATCCGGTCGGTGGCGTCCACGGTGTGGACGCTGTCCCTGACGGCGGTCGTCACGATCGCCCTCGGCATGCTGATCTCGGCCCTGTCGAAGCACGCGTTCGACAGCATGGACGAACGGGACCGGTTCTCCTTCGACCCGACCTACGTCAGCTTCGCCGGCATGGGGCTCGGGCAGCTGGCGATGATCGTGTTCGCGGTGCTGGTGGTGTCCAACGAGTACAGCACCGGCATGATCCGCACCTCGCTGGCCGCCGTCCCGCAGCGCGGCGCCTTCCTGGCGAGCAAGGTGGCGGTGGCGACCGGGCTGGCCCTCGTGGTGGGCATGGTCACCAGCTTCGCCTCGTTCTTCCTCGGGCAGGCGATGCTCGGATCGCTCGGCACCTCCCTCGGCGAGCCGGGCGTGCTGCGCGCGGTCGTCGGCGGCGGCCTCTACATGGCCCTCATCGCGATGTTCTCGATGGGCGTCACCGTGATGCTGCGCTCGCCGATGCTGTCGCTGGGCATCCTGATGCCGTTCTTCTTCCTGATCTCCAACATCCTCGCCAACGTCTCGGCGACGAAGAAGATCGGCCGCTTCCTGCCCGACCAGGCCGGCGGCCGCATCATGCAGGTGGTTCCGCGAGTCGGCGACGACACCCCCTACGGCCCCTGGGGCGGCCTCGGGATCATGCTGCTGTGGGTGATCGCGGCGCTCGCCGGAGGGTACGTACTGCTGCGGAAGCGGGATGCCTGAGCACGCACGCTTTTACTTTCTTTTGGGCGGAACCGTCAGCGCCCGGATATCCTCCTAACCCTTACGGGGGGCGTGCGCCCCGCTTACCTGAACCATTCGATGGGTGCGGAGCATGATCGAGGCAGTCGGCCTGACCAAGCGCTATGGCGACAAGACCGCCGTGCACAACCTCTCCTTCCAGGTACGGCCGGGTGCCGTCACCGGCTTCCTCGGTCCGAACGGCTCGGGCAAGTCGACGACGATGCGGATGATCCTGGGGCTGGACAACCCCACCGCGGGGTCGGTGACGATCGGCGGTCATCCGTACCGCACGCTGCCGAACGCGCCCCGCCAGGTCGGCGCCCTGCTGGACGCGAAGGCGGTGCACGGCGGCCGGTCCGCGCGCAACCACCTGCTGTCCCTGGCGCAGCTGTCCGGCATCCCGGCCCGCCGCGTCGACGAGGTGCTCGGGGTCGTGGGCCTCCAGGACGTGGCGAGGAAACGCTCCAAGGGCTTCTCCCTCGGCATGGGCCAGCGGCTGGGCATCGCCGCCGCGCTGCTGGGCGACCCGCAGGTGCTGCTGTTCGACGAGCCGGTGAACGGTCTCGACCCCGAGGGCATCCTCTGGGTGCGCAATCTGATGAAGTCGCTCGCGGCGGAGGGACGGACCGTGTTCGTCTCCAGTCATCTGATGAGCGAGATGGCACTGACCGCCGACCATCTGATCGTCATCGGGCGCGGGCAGCTGCTCGCCGACATGAGTGTGACGGACTTCATCTCCGCGAACTCCGCGGACTTCGCGCGGGTCCGCACGCCCGACACCGAGCCGCAGCAGCGGGAGAAGCTGACGTCCGCGCTGACCGAGGCGGGCGGGCACGTGCTGCCCGAGCAGGACGGCGCGCTGCGCGTGACCGGGCTGCCGCTGCCGCGCATCAGCGACCTCGCGCACGAGGCGGACGTACGCCTGTGGGAGCTGTCGCCGCACCAGGCCTCGCTGGAGGAGGCGTACATGCGGATGACCCAGGGGGCCGTCGACTACCGCTCCACGATCGACCAGAAGGCCGGGCTGATGCAGCCGCTGCCGCCCGGTGCCGAGCCGCCCGTGCCGATTCCCGGTCAGGGCCAGCCCGGCTGGTACGCGCCGCCACCGCCCCCGCCGGGCGGACAGCCGTTCGCGGGCCCGCAGGGCGCCCCCGGCGCGCAGCCGAACCCGTACGCCGCTCCGGGCGCGGGCCACCCCGGCCCCTACGGCGCCCCGAACGCGGGCGTCCCGAACCCGTACGCGCAGAGCGCGCCGCAGGCCCCTCAGGTGCCCGCCCAGTCCGCCGGCGCGCCGCACGGAGGGGCCGCCGCACCGGCCGCCGCGCCCGCCTCCCCCGCGCCGCAGGCCGCCGCCGCGCCCGCCGCCGACTCCACCAAGCCCGAGGACACCCGATGAGCACGCCGCAGACTCCTGTGCCGCAGGCCGCACCGCCCGCCTGGGAGGCGGCGACCGGTTCCCCCCAGCCCGGCTACACCTCGCCGATCCCCGTCGTCCGCACGCACCTCGGGCACGCCCTCGCCTCGGAGTGGACGAAGATCAAGTCGGTGCGCTCCACGATCTGGACGCTCGGGGTGTTCGTCCTGCTCGTGGTCGGGATCGGGCTGTTGGTCGGCCTGATCATCGCCAACTCCGCAGGGGAGATACACGGCGACGAGAACATGCTGTCGCTGGGCTTCTTCGGGCTGCTGCTCGGCAGCATCTGCATCATCACGCTCGGCGTGCTGACCACGGCCTCGGAGTACGGCACCGGCATGATCCGGACCACGATGACGGCCTGCCCGAGCCGTGGGCGGGTGCTCACGGCCAAGGCGGTGGTGTTCTTCCTGGTCGCGTTCACGGTGACCCTGGTCTCCACCGGCGTGGTCGGCCTCGCGCAGACGGCCATGTTCGACGGCATCGGCGCCCGGCAGCCCACCGGACCGGAGTGGTTCAAGGCCACTGTGGGCGTCAGCCTCTACATGGCCCTGCTCGGGCTGTTCTCGCTCGTCATCGGCTCGGTGCTGCGGCACTCGGCGGGCGCCATCACGATCATGATCGGTGTCGTGCTCGCCCCGCTGGTGATCGCGCTGTTCATGTTCACTCGCTCGCTGGAGAAGGTGCGCCAGTTCCTGTTCGAGTACTCGATCCCGAACCAGCTGAGCGTCTTCTACTCCAACTCCCTCACCGATTCCGGCCCGACCGGCTGGGACCCGCTGTGGATCCTGCTGGGCGCGACGGCCGCCGCGTTCGCCGGCGCCTGGGCCCTGCTGCGGAGCCGGGACGTCTGAGCGA
Source organism: Streptomyces sp. NPDC001231 (assembly GCF_042896885.1). Lineage (NCBI taxonomy): Bacteria > Bacillati > Actinomycetota > Actinomycetes > Kitasatosporales > Streptomycetaceae > Streptomyces > Streptomyces sp. NPDC001231. Next base: position 45,545 of record NZ_JBIAXS010000033.1, on the reverse strand, counting down.
CCGGAACCGCGGCTGGTGCTGTGCACAGCACCAGTGCCCCGACAGGCAACGTTTGCCCCGTCGCGGCACTAGAACCGCGGCGCGTTACGGGACCGCTGCACCCGCGTGGTGCGGCGGTCCTTGGCGTTCCAGCACGCCTTGTGCCAGTGCCGGCGGTCGTCCACGCCCGCGTGCTGGGGCCAGGCCACCACGTGCGGGACGCCGGAGGGGATCAACTGGTCGCAGCCGGGGCAGCGGTACGTCTTGCCATCGGCGCTGGAGCCCGCGACATGGCGCACGCTGAAGTCGTCGCCCTGCCAGCTCTCGGTGGACTGCCAGCCGCCGTAGCGGCCCGCGGTGTCGTCCTCGGCACTCCGGCCGGACGAGGCGGCGCCTCTCCCATCCTTGGGTCGGTTGCGGCGGGGGGACACGGGACACCTCACGAAGCCGTATGGGAGACAGGGACCTTCTCCAGCCTACGCGGCGCCACTACGGCCGGGTAAGGAGAACCAACCACCACAAGTCCCCTTCCCGGACAACCCATTCCGCAGACAATCCGCAAATCTCTTCGCCAAGCCGTGTCCTCGGCACGTGTCGCCCGGTTATGCCGGGTGGGGGAGCTCCGTGTCGGAGCCGAGGAAGCAGGAAAGAGCAATGCACGTAGGAAGTTTCGTGCTGGCGGCCCAGTTCCCCGGGCAGGGCCAAGGCGAGGCGCTGCACCGGGCGGTCCGCTCCGCGGAGGTCGCCGAGGAGGCCGGGCTGGACGCGGTCTGGCTGGGCGAGCACCACTTCGTCCCGTACGGGACGTGCCCGTCGGCGATCACCCTGGCCGCGCTGCTGCTCGGCCGCACCCGCCGTCTGCGGGTGGGTACGGCGGTCAGCGTGCTGCCCACGGTCCACCCGGTCGCGCTCGGCGAGCAGGCGGCGCTGCTGCACGTGACGAGCGGCGGGCGGTTCTCGCTGGGCGTGGGGCGCGGCGGCCCGTGGGTGGACCTCGAAGTGTTCGGCATGGGACTGGAGGCGTACGAGAAGGGGTTCCCGGAGTCGCTGGACCTGCTGGTGCGCTGGCTGCGTGAGCCGTCGGTGTCGGCCTCGGGAGAACGGTTCGCCTTCCGCGAGGTCCCCGTCGTACCGCGCCCGTCGGAGGCGCTGACCCAGACCCCGGGCCCCGAGGTCGTCGTCGCCTGCACCTCCCCGGCGAGCGTGCGGCTGGCCGCCGAGCGCGGGCTGCCGATGCTGCTGGGGATGCACGTCGGGGACGAGGAGAAGGCCGAGATGGTCGCCGTGTGGCAGCGGTATGCGCGCGCGGCGGGCCGGCCGGACGAGGAGATCCGTGGCGCCGCCCATGTCTCGGCGGGCGTCTGCCAGATCGCGGACCGGCGCACGGACGCGGTGGAGACACTGCTGAAGGCGATGCCGGGCTGGCTGAAACAGGGCCTGGACGCCCATGTCACCGTGGACGGCCGGACCCGCCGGATGCGCGATCCCCTGGAGTACACCGAGCTGCTCTGCGGACTGCACCCGGTGGGCACCCCGCGGCTGTGCGCCGACCGGCTCGCGGCGACCTCCGAGCGGACCGGCATCTCCCGCTTCGCCCTGCTCACGGAGGGCTCGGGCGATCTGGCGGCGACGGAGGAGAACCTGCGACGGCTCGGCGCCGAGGTACTCCCCCACCTCTGCTGACCGGGAGCGCGCCGTGGGAAGCTTGCCGCCCCTGTGGTCCATCCACCTCCCGCGGACGGAGCGGCAAGCAAGCGCCTCATGGCGTCAGCAGTCCCGTAGTTCCGGGGACTGGTTGAGGAGCTGGTTGCGCACCGAGGTGAAACGGGCCAGCGTCTCGTCGACCGAGGCGTCCAGCGGGAACACCGCCACCCGGTGGCAGTTCTGGAAGGCGAGCCGCACACCGAAGTGCCGCTGCAGCGCGCCGCGTATGGCGTCACTCGCCAGCGCACGCAGCAGCTGACCGCGTGCCTGCTCGTCCGGCGGGGGCGTCTGGTTGTCGGCGAACTGGCCGCCGTCCACCTTCAGCTGGGCCACCAGGGAGCTGATCATCTCCCACGCGTAGGGCAGGGAGGTCCGGACGCAGTCGACGAAGTCAGCTTCGTCGACCTCGCCTCGCTCGGCCGCTTCGAGTAGGGCCGGTGAGACGTCGAGCGACATGGGTTCTCCTCTCGCACCCCCGAACGACAGGGGTTGCCGGACAGATAAGGGGGCACGCGACTCCCGACACGGTGAGTACACGGGTCGCGACCTCCCGTTCACTACGGTAGGCACAAGAACGGACGCCCACCAGGCGAATGCATATACAGACCGGGCTAGTTGGGCACACAATCGGCCACAAGTGAACACGGGTGATCCAGGGAAAAATGGGGCGCCCCACGAGGACTCCCGGCGGCCGCCCGGCGGAAGGCCCCCGGGCGAATCGCGCGCACCGCCGTCCGTCCAGTAGCGTTGCCGACCATGCGTCTCGTCATTGCCCGGTGCGCCGTCGACTACGCCGGCCGGCTCACCGCCCATCTGCCGTCAGCGCCCCGTCTGATCCTGGTCAAGGCGGACGGCAGCGTCTCGATCCACGCGGACGACCGCGCCTACAAGCCGCTGAACTGGATGTCCCCGCCGTGCACGCTCAAGGAGGGCACCGGTGACGAGGAGGGCGTCTGGACCGTCGTCAACAAGGCGGGCGAGAAGCTCATCATCACGATGGAGGAGGTCCTGCACGACTCCTCGCACGAACTCGGCGTGGATCCGGGGCTGATCAAGGACGGCGTGGAAGCGCACCTCCAGGAACTGCTCGCCGACCGCATCGAGACGCTCGGCGAGGGCTACACCCTGATCCGCCGCGAGTACATGACGGCCATCGGCCCGGTCGACATCCTGTGCCGGGACGCCGAGGGCCGGACGGTCGCGGTCGAGATCAAGCGGCGCGGCGAGATCGACGGCGTGGAACAGCTCACCCGCTACCTCGAACTGCTGAACCGCGACCCCCACCTCGCCCCGGTCCGCGGCGTCTTCGCGGCCCAGGAGATCAAGCCGCAGGCCCGCGTCCTCGCCACCGACCGCGGCATCGGCTGCCAGGTACTGGACTACGACGCCCTGCGCGGCATCGAGGACGACAAGCTGCGCCTGTTCTGAGGACGGCCGCAGGGCGCTCGTACGACGCCGGGGGCCGGGTCCGTGTCAATGCGGACCCGGCCCCCGGTTCTTCGTGGGTCAGGCGAGCGTCGCCGTGTCGGACGACTGTGTGGCCGCGCCGCTCTCGGAGGCGTCGGCCGGCGGGCCGGCCGAGAGGCCGGACGTCGGCGCCGAGGTGCCTCCGGACGGCTCCCCGGACGAACCGGCGTCGGTGCCGCCGGTGGGGCCCGTGGTGCTCCCCCCCGAGGGGTCGCCGCTGGGTTCTCCGCTGCTCCCACCCGTGGGATCACCGGTGCCACCGCCGGAGGAGCCGCCGCTCGTGGGGCCTCCGGTGCCGCCGCTGGAAGAGCCTCCGCTGCCCCCGCCCGGTGTGCCGCCGCCCGTGGAGCCCCCGGAGTTCCCGCCGGTCGTCCCACCGGTCTTCCCACCGGTGCCGCCGCCCGACGAGTCGGCGGGCCCCGACGGCTTCGGGGGCTTGGACGAGGTACCCGAGGACGTGCCGTCGCCGGACGGCGCGAGGCTCTCCGACGGCTCGGCGCCGCCCGGCGCCGGGTCCTCGGACGTGCCGGAGACGGAGCCGTGGCCCGGGTCCGTCGGACGGCTGGTCGCCGTGCCCGTGTCGCCTCCCCCGCTGCGGTCCTGCTTCGGCGTGTCGGCGCCCAGGCCGCCGTCGTCCACGTCCTGGCCGGCGGACGGATTGACGTTGTCGGAGGGGGTGTCGGGGGTGTTCTGGGAAGTGGCGCCGAGCGTCACCACGGTGCCGAGGACGGCCGCGAGCAGCGCGCCCGCGCCGGCCGCCACGAGGTTGCGCCGAGCCAGGCCCTTGATACCGACGCGGTGCTTGGCCGGGGCGTGCGGCGAACCCGGGACCGACGCCTGGTGGGTGACCAGCGTGGAGGCGTCCCCGCCGGACTGCTGGAGCGCCGGGAAGGGCGCGGGCACTCCGCCCGGCGGGGAGGCCGACTCCTCGGTGCGGGCGTCCGGCACCTCCTCGCCCGCCGTCGCGCCGAGGCCCACTGCCGTACCGGAGCGGTCGGTGACCAGGGCGAGGGCGCGGCGCCCGGCGACCGTGCCGCGCTTGTCGGCGAGCGCGCCGCGCAGCCCGATGGAGGCCTCCAGCTCGGCGCGGGCCCGGTCCAGCTGACCGCCGCAGAGCGCGATGATGCCCAGCTCGTGGTGGAAGTAGGCCTGTTCGGCGACCTCTCCGGCGAGCCGGGAGGCCTCGGTGCCGTAACGCAGCGCCCGTTCCCAGGCGTTCCAGTCGAGGCCCGCGGCGAACGCGGGGGCGGCGGTGCGGGCGAGCCGTACGGCCGTGCTCTCCTCGCCCCCGGCGGACGGCGTGGTGACCGGCACCAGCACGGCCAGCGCGGCGAGCACGGCGTCCGCCTCGGCGCACACCCGCTCCGGGGTGACCGAGGGGTGGCCGGCCCACCAGGTGTAGTGGCGGGCCGCGGTGAGGGCCTGCTCCTCGGCGTCGTCGCCGTATCCGGCGGCCTCCAGCTGGGTCAGCACACCGGCGGCGAGCCGGTAGCGGAAGCCGGCCGGGGAGACCAGGCCGCAGCTCGCCAGCTCGCCGAGCGCGGCGTCGGCGTGGGTGTCGCCGACCAGCGCGGGCAGGTGCGACTGGTGGGGCACCTCGCCGCCGAGCGCGACGGCGAACCGCAGCGTGGCCCGCGCGGAGGCGCTCAGCCGGGAGGCGAGCAGCGGAGCGGGCGCGGCGGCCTCGCCGAGCGAGGGCAGGGGCACGGCGTCGCCGTCGCCCCCGTCCAGGACGGCGTCCGCGGGCGGCGCGTCCTCGAAGACGCCGAACTCCTCGACGGCGCTGGTACCGGCCCGCAGGTGGTCGTGCTGGCTCAGCAGGGCACCGGCCTGCACGAAGCGCAGCGGCAGGCCCTCGGACTCGAACCAGAGGTCCCCGGCCCAGTTGGCCTCCTCCTCGGTGAGCACACGGGCGACGGCGCGCTCGATGAGTTCGACTCCGCCGGCCCGGTCCAGGCCGCTGAGGGAGACCTCCTCGACCTCCGACTCGGCGGACGGCGCGGGCACGTCCGGGGTCGCGCTGATCAGGAAGGCGCACTCGGGGGTGGCGTCGATCAGCTCGTCGAGCGCGCCACCGCCGACCTCGATGTCGTCCACCACGACGACCGCGCCGATCTCCCGGACGTACGCGAGCAGTTCGTCCCGGTCGGGCCGGTACCGCGGCGCGCTGTACACCGCGTGGAAGAGGTCGTACAGCAGGTCGCTCGCGGTGCGGCGGTGGCCGCTGAGGCGGACGACGCCGTCGGGGGCGAGGTCCGAACAGTCGTCGGCGACGAGGTCGAGCAGGCTGGTGCGACCGGAGCCGCCCGGCCCGGTCAGGCGTACGGAGCGGCCGCGGGCGAGCAGCCGTACCAGTTGCTCGCGCTCGTCCTGGCGCTCCAGGAGCGGTTGGGCGGACGGCGCCGGGCCGGCCGGTATGGGCGGCCCCGCCGCGCGGTCGTGCTCGGCGCGCTCGGCCGGTGTGTACTTGCGCGGCCGGTCGGGGTGCTCCCCGGGCGGGCAGGCCTCGATCTCGCTGCCGTCCACGGGGTTGACGGTGAACAGGAAGTCGCCCGAGACGAGCCGCGCCGTGCGGGCCGGTGCGGGCGCGTGCTGGACGAAGTCGGATGCGAGGGAATCCCTGGGTGGGCGCCGGCTCGGCACGTGGCCGTCGCCGCCATGGCCCATGTCCTCGGGTTCCCGGGTGTTCGGGTCCATAGGTTCCAAGCCCCCCAAAAGCGTCGTGTGCCGGACACGGCCGGCCCCTCCCGGCCTTGCCGCACACCGCGCTGTCGCTTCTGGTCCGGGCCCGCTCGAGGGTTGCTGAGCTGCGGGCGACCGAACCCTAAACCTTCGGCCAGTATCCACGACAGCCCGGGGTGCCGACCGGCCCGAGACGTCACGGTCTCATGAGGATTGCGCACCACGTACGGTTCGCCGACGTGCGCCCGGGTCTCCCCCGTCGCCCGGTTCACACCTGTTCGAACCAGGGTGACGGTGACGCGGCCCGGTCTAGACGCGGGGCAGGGACTCGACGCCGATGCCGCCCTCGATGGCGAGGATGCGGTGCAGCCGGGTGGCCACCAGCAGGCGCTGCATCTGCGGCGGCACGTCACGCAGCACCAGGCGCCGGCCGCAGCGGCCGGCCCGCCGGTGCACGCCCATGATCACGCCGAGTCCGGTGGCGTCCCAGGAATCGAGCTCGGACAGGTTGAGCACCAGGTCGCCGACACCGTCGTCGACGGCCGAGTGCAGGACCGTACGGGCGTCCGCCGCGCTGCGGACGTCGAGGCGGCCCCCGACGACCAGCTCGGCGTGGTCGCCCCTGATGTGCATATGCGCTCCCCGTGAATGCTGTGGCGTACTCCGTGGCGGTGGCTGTGCAACCTCTGACTGCTTCCGCGGCGGTCTGGTTGCTGCTTGTAAGCGAACCGATACCGAATTCACCCCGGAGGGTGACCCCAGTGGCCCTTGTGCGGTCTCAGTGCTTGTAGAAGCCCTGCCCGCTCTTGCGCCCGATGTCACCGGCGTCAACCATCCGGCGCATCAGCTCCGGCGGGGCGAACTTCTCGTCCTGGGTCTCGGTGTAGATGTTGCCGGTGGCGTGCAGCAGGATGTCGACGCCGGTCAGGTCCGCGGTGGCGAGCGGTCCCATGGCGTGGCCGAAGCCGAGCTTGCAGGCGAGGTCGATGTCCTCGGCGGTGGCGACGCCCGACTCGTAGAGCTTGGTCGCCTCGACGACGAGCGCCGAGATGAGGCGGGTGGTCACGAAGCCGGCCACATCGCGGTTGACCACGATGCAGGTCTTGCCCACGGACTCGGCGAACTCCCGTGCCCGGGCGAGGGTTTCGTCGCTGGTCTTGTAGCCGCGGACCAGCTCGACGAGCTGCATCATCGGCACCGGTGAGAAGAAGTGCACGCCGACGACCCGCTCCGGGCGCTCCGTCACGGCCGCGATCTTGGTGATCGGGATGGCGGAGGTGTTGGAGGCGAGCACGGTGTCCTCGCGGACGAGCTTGTCGAGGGTGCGGAAGATCTCGTGCTTGACCTCGAGCTTCTCGAAGACGGCCTCGACCACGAGGTCGGCGTCGGCGGCCGCGTCCAGATCGGTGGTCGTGGTGATGCGGGCGAGGGCGGCATCGGCGTCGTGCGCCTCCAGCCTGCCCTTGGTGACGAACTTGTCGTACGAGGCCTTGATACCGTCCGTGCCGCGCCTCAGTGCCTCGTCGGTGACGTCCCGCAGGACGACGTCCCAGCCCGCCTGCGCGGCGACCTGGGCGATGCCGGACCCCATGAGACCGGCCCCGATGACGGCGAGCTTCCGTGACACTGACGACTCCCCTTCGAAACGACTGCACGACGACCGCGCGGGCGCTTGGCGCTTACCCGCTGCTTACGCATGGCTCCTGTGCGGACATTAGCGCTCACGCGGGGCCTTGAGACCCGTAAGTAATGCGTGTCACTGTCTCAGGGCGTGAGACGCCCGTCACGTCCGGTGCGGCGGACTCGGCCACGAAATCCTCCCGCCCCGGGCCGGGTTGGCGCCACCCTGAAATCGCCGCACCGCGCCCGTCGCGGGAACGTCTAGATTGGCCTCATGGTCAACCTCACGCGCATCTACACCCGGACCGGAGACAAGGGCACCACCGCCCTCGGCGACATGAGCAGGGTCGCCAAGACCGATCTGCGGATCTCGGCGTACGCCGACGCCAACGAGGCGAACGCGGTGCTCGGCACGGCGATCGCGCTGGGCGGGCTCGGCGAGGACGTCGTCGAGGTCCTCACCCGGGTGCAGAACGACCTGTTCGACGTGGGCGCGGACCTGTGCACGCCGGTGGTGGAGAACCCGGAGTTCCCGCCGCTGCGGGTCGAGCAGTTCTACGTCGACCGGCTGGAGGCGGACTGCGACCGCTTCAACGCCGAGCTCGACAAGCTCCGCTCCTTCATCCTCCCCGGCGGGACGCCGGGCGCGGCCCTGCTCCACCAGGCGTGCACGGTGGTCCGCCGGGCCGAACGCTCGACCTGGGCCGCCCTGGAGGCGCACGGCGAGACGATGAACCCGCTCACCGCGACCTACCTCAACCGGCTGTCGGACCTGCTGTTCATCCTGGCGCGCACGGCCAACAAGGCCACCGGGGACGTGCTGTGGGTACCGGGCGGCGAACGCTGAGCGCTCCTCCCCGTCAGGGACGCCCCGCGCCCCCGGCGCCCCGCCCCCGCCCCCGCCCGGTGCCCGCTCACCGTCCCCGACGCCCGCTCACCGTCCGGCCGGTGTGCGCTCCTCGTCCGGGCGGGCCGACCTGGCCGGAGCCTTCTTGGGGAAGAGCAGGTACGACAGCGCGATCAGCCCGTGGATCCCGGCGATGCGCAGCGTCGTCCCCTGCCAGGACCTGAGCGGCTCGGCGGCGGACGGGTCGCCGACGTACAGGACCGCCGCCTGGAGCAGGGCCAGTGAGACGCACGACGCGACGAGGGTGCGCAGCCAGAGGCCGCCCTCGTGGCGTGCCCGGGCCAGTCCGTGACGGGGCGGTTTCCCGGGGCGCGGGCCGCCGGCCAGGCGGTGGGCCGCGTGGGCGTCGAGACGGCCGACGGTGTAGTGGCCGTAGCCGACGGTGAAACCGATGTACAGGGCGGCCAGTCCGTGCTCCCAGCCGGGCTCCGCGCCGTTCCTCAGATCGACGGCGGTGGCCGCGAACAGGACCAGTTCCAGCATCGGCTCGCACAGCAGCAGGGCCATACCGGTGCGGCGCCACCGCAGGAGGTAGCGGGCGGTCAGGCCGAGCGCCAGCAGTACCCAGAAGCCCACCTCGCAGGCGATGATCAGCGCGACGATCACGATTGCTCCTCTCGGTTCCTCCTCCAGGCTCGCGGCGGACCGCGTCCGGTGCGTCGTCGGCGGTGACGAACCGCGCGTGCATCCTTCGATGTACGCGCGGACCCTCCCGGGGCATCAGGCGGCGGACCGATCCCCCGTGTTGGATGGACGCATGGCCCGAGGACTCCGCCCGCACCGCCACGACGTGTACATCGCCGTGGGCGGGCTGCTCGGCGGTCTTGCGCTGCTCGGGACCGGGCTGCACACCCGCGCCCGCCACGCCCCGGCCTCCGTCCTGGACCAGGACTGGGCGGTCGCCGTCCCGCTGCTGGTGATGGCGGGGTGCGAGCTGCTGCGCCGCACCCGGCCGGGGCCCGCCCTGCTCGTCGGCACCGCGGCGGTCGTCGCGGACCTCCCGACGCGGGGCAGCCTGGCCACCGTGGTGATGTTCACCGATCTGGTCTACGCGGCGGTGCTCTACGGCCCGCCCGCCTTCGCCCGCCGCCTTCCCTGGATCACCGGTCTGCTCACGGTGATCGGCACGGTCGTGCCGCTCGTGGTCCGGCACACGCCGCAGGCACTGCTGCTGGGCGTGGGCGTCGCCCTGGTCAGCCTGGTGCCGGCGGCCACCGGCTGGGTGGTGCGCAACCACCGTGACACGGCCGTCGCCGAGCGGCTGCGGGCCGAACAGACCGCGCTGCTCGCGGACATGGACCGCACGCAGGCGGTCGCCGCCGAACGCGCGCGGGTGGCACGGGAGTTGCACGACATGATCGCCAACCACATGTCCGCCATCGCCATCCACTCCACGGCCGCGCTGTCCCTGGACGACGCGGAGACCTCTCGGCGGGCGCTCACCGTGATCCGGGAGAACAGCGTCGCGGGACTGGCGGAGATGCGGCGGCTGATCGGCATCCTGCGCGACAGCGGGGACGAGCACGCCCCGGCCGCCGCACCGACCCTGGACGGTCTCGAAGCGCTGGCCGAGGCGGCCCGCGGCAACGGTCTCGAGGTCATGCTCGACGCCCGCCACGGCGAGGTGCCGACACCGGTGGAGCTGGCGGCGTACCGGATCGTGCAGGAGTCGCTGACCAACGCCCTCAAGCACGCGACTCCGGGCCGCGTCACCGTCGCCCTGGCCCGGCGTGACGGCGCGCTCGAGGTGGCGGTGACCAGCCCCTACGGGCACCGGGACGGACCGCGCGCCCCGGGCTCCGGTGCCGGTCTGGTCGGGATGCGGGAGCGGGCCGCGCTGCTCGGTGGCGCGTTCGCGGCCGGTCCCGAGGGCGCCGTCTGGACCGTCCGTGCCACCCTGCCCCTGGGTGACGGCGAAGGAGATCCCGCATGATCCGTGTCCTCGTCGCCGAGGACCAGTCCGCCGTTCGCGCCGGGCTGGTCCTGATCCTGCGCAGCGCGCCCGGCCTCGAAGTGGCCGGCGAGGCGGCGGACGGCGAGCAGGCGGTGGCGCTGGCCCGCGAGCTGCGTCCGGACGTGGTGCTGATGGACATTCAGATGCCGCGGCTGGACGGGGTGTCGGCGACCCGGCAGGTGGTCGCGGAGCAGCTTGCGGACGTCCTCGTGCTGACCACCTTCGACCTCGACGAGTACGTCTTCGGGGCGCTGCGCGCGGGAGCGGCCGGGTTCCTGCTCAAGGACGCCGAGGCGCGGGAGCTGGTGGAGGCGGTGCGCACGGTGGCGCGCGGGGAGGGGATCGTCGCGCCCGCCGTCACACGGCGTCTGATCGCCGAGTTCGCCGCCGGGCCGGTACGGGAGACGAAGGCGGCGCCGGCCGCGCTGGGCACCCTCACCCCCCGGGAGCGCGAGGTGCTGTCGCGCCTGAGTGAGGGGCTGTCCAACGCGGAGATCGCCCTCCGTCTGGACCTCGCGGAGGGCACCGTGAAGACCCACGTCAGCCGCCTGCTGGGCAAGCTGGAGCTGCGCAGCCGGGTCCAAGCAGCGGTACTTGCACAGGAGTTGGGGATCTGAGGAGCAACGGGACAACTGGTCCAGACCTATTGACCCGTGGTCCAGACCTTTCTATTCTCGCGGCACCGGTGGGCGTGATGGCTCAGTCACGCCCCCCGACCACAACCCCCACCGCCGAAGGGGTGGCCGTAGCTCCCCGCAGGCGACATCACAAGAGGAGGCGCGGTATGCGCTTCAGACACAGAGCCGCGGCCGGGTTCGCGACCCTGCTGCTCCCGCTGGCCGGGATGGTCGGCCTCGCGGGCTCCGCTCAGGCCGCGGCATCGGCCACCGCCACCTACGCCAAGACCCAGGACTGGGGCTCCGGGTTCGAGGGCAAGTGGACGGTGACCAACTCCGGCACCACGAGCATCAGTTCGTGGACGATCGAGTGGGACTTCCCCTCCGGCACGTCCGTCACCTCCGCCTGGGACGCGGACGTGACCAGCTCCGGCACCCACTGGACCGCCAAGAACAAGTCCTACAACGGGACCCTGGCCCCGGGCGCCTCCGTCTCCTTCGGCTTCAACGGCGCCGGCGCCGGATCCCCCAGCAACTGCAAGCTCAACGGCGGCAGTTGTGACGGCGGCGGCACGGTACCCGGTGACAACCCGCCCTCCGCGCCGGGCACCCCGACCGCCTCGAACATCACCGACACCTCGGTGAAGCTCTCCTGGGGCGCGGCCACCGACGACAAGGGCGTCAAGAACTACGACGTCCTGCGCGACGGCAGGACGGTCGCGACCGTGACGACGACCTCGTACACGGACACCGGACTGACCGCGGGCACCGACTACTCCTACAGCGTCCAGGCCCGTGACACCGCCGGCCAGACCGGCCCGGTCAGCGGCTCGGTAGCCGTGCGCACCACCGGCGGCGGTGGCGGCACTCCCCCGCCCGGCAACAAGGTCCGGCTCGGCTACTTCACCGAGTGGGGCATCTACGGCCGCAACTACAACGTCAAGAACATCGTGACGTCCGGCTCCGCCTCGAAGATCACGCACATCAACTACGCCTTCGGCAACGTCACCGGCGGCAAGTGCACGATCGGCGACTCCTACGCCGACTACGACAAGGCCTTCACCGCCGACCAGTCGGTCAGCGGCGTCGCCGACACCTGGGACCAGCCGCTGCGCGGCAACTTCAACCAGCTGCGCCAGCTGAAGGCCAAGTACCCGAACATCAAGGTGCTGTGGTCGTTCGGCGGCTGGACCTGGTCCGGCGGCTTCGCGGACGCGGCCAAGAACCCGACGGCCTTCGCCCAGTCCTGCTACGACCTGGTGAAGGACTCCCGCTGGGCCAATGTGTTCGACGGCATCGACATCGACTGGGAGTACCCCAACGCCTGCGGCCTGACCTGTGACACCAGCGGCCCGGCGGCCATCAAGAACGTGGCGGCCGCGCTGCGGGCCAAGTTCGGCAACAGCGCCCTGGTCACGGCGGCCGTCTCCGCCGACGGCACCTCCGGCGGCAAGGTCGACGCCGCCGACTACGGCGGGGCGGCGCAGTACCTCGACTGGTACAACGTGATGACGTACGACTTCTTCGGCGCCTGGGACGCGAAGGGCCCCACCGCCCCGCACTCCCCGCTCACCTCCTACAACGGCATCCCGCAGGCCGGCTTCACCACGGCCGACGCGATCGCCAAGTACAAGGCCAAGGGCGTACCGGCGAGCAAGCTCCTCGTCGGCATCGGCCTGTACGGCCGCGGCTGGACCGGCGTCACCCAGGACGCCCCGGGCGGCACGGCCACGGGCCCGGCGACCGGTACGTACGAGCAGGGCATCGAGGACTACAAGGTGCTCAAGACGTCCTGCCCGGCCACCGGCACCATCGCGGGCACGGCCTACGCGAAGTGCGGCAGCAACTGGTGGTCCTACGACACCCCGGCCACCATCGGCACCAAGATGTCCTGGGCGAAGACCCAGGGCCTGGGCGGCGCCTTCTTCTGGGAGTTCAGCGGTGACACCAGCAACGGCGAACTGGTGAACGCCATCAACAGCGGTCTGTCGTAAGGGCCCACCGGCCCCGAGACCAGGAGAGCTCCCCCGGACCACGTCCGGGGGAGCTCTTCCGTCGTACTACGCCACATTCACCCGTTGTCCGGGCGGCGCCGCCTCCAGCCAGGCGAGGAAGCCGGTCAGCGCGTCCTCGCTCATCGCGAGTTCCAGGCGCGTACCGCGGTGCAGGCAGGTGAGGACGACCGCGTCGGAGAGCAACGCGAGTTCCTCCTCGCCCTCGGGCAGACGGCGGCCGGCCACCTCGATGGACGCCCGCTCCAGGGTGCGGCGGGGACGGGGGGCGTAGGAGAAGACTCGGAACCACTCGACGCGGTCGCCGTTGTAGCGGGCGACGCCGTAGCTCCAGCCCTTGCCGCTGGTGTCGGTCTTCTCCGGTACGTCCCAGCGCAGACTGCAGTCGAAGGTGCCACCGGAGCGCTGGATGAGCCTGCGTCGCAGGCCGAAGACGAACAGTCCCACCACCACGAGCAAGACCACCAGCCCGCACACAGTCAGAGCGAGGACCATCGACACCGACCTCCTCGTCTCCTAGGTAATGGAACGGAAAAAACACCCACATTCACCTCAGCCGCGGCCGGTACCGGATTGCTCCGGTACCGACCGCGGCTGAGTGACGTCATCACACGGCTGGCTGGGTTCAGCTGGCCGTCGCCGCGCGCAGTCGGACCTCCGCGCGGCGCTCGGCATGAGCGTCGCCCTCCGCCTTCGCGCGTTCGAGCTCTCGCTCGGTGCGCTGGACATCGATCTCGTCCGAGAGTTCGGCGATCTCGGCCAGCAGCGACAGCTTGTTGTCCGCGAACGAGATGAAACCGCCGTGCACAGCGGCGACGACCGTCCCACCTTCACTCGTACGGATGGTCACCGGGCCCGACTCCAGCACACCGAGCAGCGGCTGGTGACCGGGCATGACGCCGATGTCGCCGGACGTGGTGCGCGCGACGACCAGGGTGGCCTCGCCGGACCAGACCTGGCGGTCGGCGGCGACCAGCTCGACGTGCAGCTCAGCAGCCAAGGGTGGCTCCTCGGGTCACCACCCGGCGGTAATGCCGGGTGTTGGGGTCAATTCTAAGGGGCGTGGACGAGGGGGCGGGACGCACCCGCCCCCTCAGATGAGCTCGATGCTCAGGAGACGCCCAGCTCCTTCGCGTTCTTCTTCAGGTCCTCGATACCACCGCACATGAAGAACGCCTGCTCGGGGAAGTGGTCGTACTCGCCGTCGCAGATCGCGTTGAACGCCGCGATCGACTCGTCCAGCGGCACGTCCGAGCCGTCCACACCGGTGAACTGCTTGGCGACGTGGGTGTTCTGGGACAGGAAGCGCTCCACGCGACGGGCACGGTGGACGACGAGCTTGTCCTCCTCGCCGAGCTCGTCGATACCGAGGATCGCGATGATGTCCTGCAGGTCCTTGTACTTCTGCAGGATGCTCTTCACGCGCATGGCCGCGTTGTAGTGGTCCGCCGCGATGTAGCGGGGGTCCAGGATCCGGGACGTGGAGTCCAGCGGGTCCACGGCCGGGTAGATGCCCTTCTCCGAGATCGGACGGGAGAGAACCGTCGTCGCGTCGAGGTGGGCGAAGGTGGTGGCCGGGGCCGGGTCGGTCAGGTCGTCCGCGGGGACGTAGATCGCCTGCATCGAGGTGATCGAGTGACCGCGGGTCGAGGTGATGCGCTCCTGGAGCAGACCCATCTCGTCGGCCAGGTTCGGCTGGTAACCCACCGCGGACGGCATACGGCCGAGCAGCGTGGAGACCTCGGAACCGGCCTGCGTGAAGCGGAAGATGTTGTCGATGAAGAACAGCACGTCCTGCTTCTGGACGTCACGGAAGTACTCGGCCATGGTCAGGCCGGCCAGCGCGACGCGCAGACGGGTGCCCGGGGGCTCGTCCATCTGACCGAAGACCAGCGCGGTCTTGTCGATGACGCCCGACTCGCTCATCTCGTCGATGAGGTCGTTTCCCTCACGGGTGCGCTCGCCGACACCGGCGAACACGGAGACACCGTCGTGGTTGTTGGCGACGCGGTAGATCATCTCCTGGATGAGCACCGTCTTGCCGACGCCGGCGCCGCCGAACAGACCGATCTTGCCGCCCTTGACGTACGGGGTCAGCAGGTCGATGACCTTGACGCCGGTCTCGAACATCTCGGTCTTCGACTCGAGCTCGTCGAAGTTCGGCGCCTTGCGGTGGATCGGCCAGCGCTCGCCGTCGTACTCGGCGTCGACGTTCAGCACCTCACCGAGGGTGTTGAACACCTTGCCCTTGGTGAAGTCGCCGACCGGGACGGAGATCGCCGAGCCGGTGTCCTTCACCGGAGCCTGGCGGACCAGGCCGTCGGTGGGCTGCATGGAGATCGTGCGGACGATGCCGTCACCGAGGTGCTGTGCGACCTCGAGCGTCAGCGTCTTCTTCTCGCCCGCGTTCGCCGGGTCGGCGACCTCGACGTGAAGGGCGTTGTTAATGTCCGGCATCGCGTCGACGGGGAACTCCACGTCGACGACCGGGCCGATGACCCGCGCGACGCGGCCCGCCGCCGTGGCCGTCTCAACAGTGGTGGTCATTACTTGTCACTCCCCGCGGTCGCGTCGGCCAGGGCGCTCGCGCCACCGACGATCTCGCTGATTTCCTGGGTGATTTCGGCCTGGCGGGCCGCGTTGGCAAGACGCGCGAGCGTGTCGATCAGCTCGCCCGCGTTGTCGGTGGCCGACTTCATCGCGCGCCGCGTGGCGGCGTGCTTCGAAGCGGCCGACTGGAGCAGCGCGTTGTAGATACGGCTCTCCACGTACCGCGGCAGCAGCGCGTCGAGGACGTCCTCCGCCGAGGGCTCGAAGTCGTACAGCGGAAGGATCTCGCCCTTCGGCGCGGCCTCCGCGGCGACCTCGTCCAGACGCAGCGGAAGCAGCCGGGAGTCGGTCGCCGTCTGCGTCATCATCGAGACGAACTCGGTGTAGACGATGTGGAGCTCGTCCACGCCGCCGTTCACGGTGTCCTTCCCGATGGCCTCGATCAGCGGGGCCGCCACCGTCTTGGCGTCCGCGTACGTGGGCTCGTCGGTGAAGCCGGTCCACGACTCCGTGATCGTGCGCTCACGGAAGTTGTAGTGGGCGACACCGCGCCGGCCGACGATGTACGTGTCGACCTGCTTGCCCTCGCTCTCGAGGCGCGCGGTCAGCTGCTCCGCCGCCTTGATGGCGTTGGAGTTGAAGGCGCCGGCCAGACCGCGGTCGCTCGACAGGAGCAGTACCGCGGCGCGGGTCGGGTTCTCCGCCTCCGTGGTCAGCGGGTGCTTGGTGTTGGACCCGGTGCCGACCGCCGTGACCGCGCGGGTCAGTTCCTGCGCGTACGGCGTGGAGGCCGACACCTTGCGCATCGCCTTGACGACGCGCGAGGCGGCGATCATCTCCATCGCCTTGGTGATCTTCTTGGTCGCGGTGACGGATCGGATGCGACGCTTGTAGACCCGGAGCTGGGCTCCCATGAGTCAGGTCCCTTCCTTACGTCACTTGGCGGCAGCGGCCGGGGTGTCCTCGCCGAGCAGCTTTCCGTCGCCCGTCTCGAACTGCTTCTTGAACTCGGCGATCGCCTCGGCGGCGGCCTGCAGCGTGTCGTCGGACATCTTGCCGCCCTCCTTGATGGAGGTCATGAGGCCCTGCTCCTTGCGGTGCAGGTACTCCAGGAGCTCCTTCTCGAAGCGGCGGATGTCGGCGACCGGCACCTCGTCCATCTTGCCGGTGGTACCGGCCCACACGGAGACGACCTGGTCCTCGGTGGCCATCGGCTGGTACTGGTCCTGCTTCAGCAGCTCGACCATGCGCTGACCGCGCTCCAGCTGCGACTTCGAGGCCGCGTCCAGGTCGGAACCGAAGGCGGCGAACGCCTCCAGCTCACGGAACTGGGCCAGGTCCACGCGCAGACGGCCGGAGACCTGCTTCATCGCCTTGTGCTGCGCGGAACCACCGACTCGGGAGACGGAGATACCGACGTTCAGCGCGGGGCGCTGACCGGCGTTGAACAGGTCCGACTCCAGGAAGCACTGGCCGTCGGTGATGGAGATGACGTTGGTCGGGATGAACGCCGAGACGTCGTTGGCCTTGGTCTCGACGATCGGCAGACCGGTCATCGAGCCCTTGCCCATGTCGTCGGACAGCTTCGCGCAGCGCTCCAGCAGGCGGGAGTGCAGGTAGAAGACGTCACCCGGGTAGGCCTCACGGCCCGGCGGGCGGCGCAGCAGCAGCGACACGGCGCGGTAGGCGTCGGCCTGCTTCGACAGGTCGTCGAAGATGATCAGGACGTGCTTGCCCTGGTACATCCAGTGCTGGCCGATGGCCGAGCCGGTGTACGGCGCCAGGTACTTGAAGCCGGCCGGGTCGGACGCCGGGGCGGCCACGATGGTCGTGTACTCCAGCGCGCCGTTCTCCTCCAGCGAGCGCCGGACCGACGCGATGGTGGAGCCCTTCTGGCCGATGGCGACGTAGATGCAGCGGACCTGCTTGTTCGGGTCGCCGGTGCGCCAGTTGTCGCGCTGGTTGATGATCGTGTCGACGGCCAGGGCGGTCTTGCCGGTCTGACGGTCGCCGATGATCAGCTGACGCTGACCGCGGCCGATCGGGGTCATGGCGTCGACGGCCTTGTAGCCGGTCTCCATCGGCTCGTGCACCGACTTGCGCTGCATGACCGTGGGGGCCTGCAGTTCGAGGGCGCGGCGGCCCTCGGTCTCGATCTCGCCGAGGCCGTCGATCGGGTTGCCGAGCGGGTCCACCACGCGGCCGAGGTAGCCCTCGCCCACGGCCACGGACAGGACCTCACCGGTGCGCTGCACCGGCTGGCCCTCCTCGATGCCGCTGAACTCACCGAGGACGATGGCACCGATCTCGCGCTCCTCGAGGTTGAGGGCGAGGCCGAGGGTGCCGTCCTCGAACTTCAGCAGTTCGTTGGCCATGGCCGAGGGAAGACCCTCGACCTTCGCGATGCCGTCGCCGGCAAGGGTGACCGTACCGACCTCCTCGCGCGAGGCCGCGTCCGGCTTGTACGACTGGACGAAGTTCTCCAGCGCGTCCCGGATCTCCTCCGGCCGGATCGTGAGCTCCGCCATCTGGGTTCCCTGCTCTCCTTGTTGGGCCCGAAGTTTCACTTGGGGGGTATTCCACGAGTTCGGGACTCCCCCCAATAAGAGGTGAATCCTCTGCACGGCCCAACCAGGGCCGTCGTGTACGTCTTGCGTGTTGAGTTGCTGCTAGCTCGCCATGCGGCGGGCGGCGTCCTCGAGCCGGTCCGCGAGGGAGCCGTTGATGACCTCGTCACCGACCTGCACCCGGACTCCGCCGACGACCTCGGGGTCGACGTCGAGGTTGAGGTGCATCTGGTGGCCGTAGAGCTTCGCGAGGGCCGCGCCGAGGCGCTGCTTCTGCGTGTCGCTCAGCGGGACCGCCGAGGTGACGACGGCGACCATGCGGTTGCGACGGTCGGCGGCGAGCTTGGTCAGGGACTCCAGTCCCGCTTCCAGGCTACGTCCCCGCGGCGCGGTCACAAGGCGCGTCACCAGACGCTCGGTGGTCGCGGCCGCCCGGCCGCCGAGCAGCCGGCGCAGCAGTTCCTTCTTGGCCGAGACGGTCGCGGCGCGGTCGGTCAGGGCCGCGCGCAGCCCGGTGTTGGAGGAGACGATCCGGCCGAAGCGGAACAGCTCGTCCTCGACGTTGTCGAGCGTGCCGGCCTGCTGCGCCGCGGTGAGGTCGGCGACGTCCGCCAGCTCCTCCAGCGTGTCGACCAGGTCACGGGACTGCGACCAGCGGGAACGCACCATGCCGGACACCAGGTCGACGGCCGTGCCGCCGACCTGCTCGCCGAGCAGGCGCTGCACCAGCGTGGCCTTGGCCTCACCGGACTGCGCCGGGTCGGTCAGGACCCGACGCAGACCGACCTCGCGGTGGAGCAGCGCGGTGACGGCCGCCAGCTCGTCGGCGAGCCGGCCGGCGTCCACCGAGGTGGAGTCCGTCAGCGCGTCCAGACGCTCACGTGCGGCGGTCAGTGCCTCACGGCTGGCTCCGTGCATGGTCATCGAGTCGCCTCGGCCTTCGAAGCGGCTTCATCGAGGCCGTCGAGAAAGCGGTCGATCACACGGCTCTGCCGGGCGTGGTCCTCGAGGGACTCGCCGACGAGCTTGCCGGCCAGCTCGGTGGCCAGCGTGCCGACGTCCTGCCGGAGCGCGGACGCGGCGGCCTTGCGGTCGGCCTCGATCTGGGCGTGACCGGCGGCGACGATCTCCTCGCGCTGACGCTGGCCCTCGGCCCGCATCTCGGCGATGAGCGTGGCGCCCTGCTCCTGTGCCTCCTGGCGCAGGCGCGCGGCCTCGTGCCGGGCCTCGGCGAGCTGAGCCTTGTACTGCTCAAGAACGCTGTGGGCCTCGGTCTGCGCGGCCTCGGCCTTCTCGATACCGCCCTCGATCGCCTCGCGGCGCTCCTCCAGAACCTTGTTGATGTTCGGGAGGAGCTTCTTGGCGAGGAGACCGAAGACGATGACGAAGGCGAGCAGGCCGATGACGAGCTCGGGGATCGGCGGGACGAGAGGGTTCTCCTTCTCGGCCGCCAGAATGAGCAGCTGGCTCATGTCAGTGCCTTTCGTCTAGGAAGCTTTCGCTGTTCGGCGAATCAGGTGCCGTAGACGAACGGCATGACCAGACCGATCAGGGCCAGCGCCTCACAGAAGGCGAAGCCGAGGATCTGGTTGGCGCGGATCAGGCCGGCGGCCTCGGGCTGGCGGGCCAGGGCCTGGGTGCCGTTACCGAAGATGATGCCGACGCCGACGCCGGGACCGATGGCAGCGAGGCCGTAACCGACGGAGCCGAGCGAGCCGGAAACAGCGGCAAGGGTCTGGGACATGCCAGTTCTTCCTTTTCTTTACGGACCGGTGGGGGTTGGCCACCGGA
The DNA here is from genome assembly GCF_042896885.1 of Streptomyces sp. NPDC001231. Lineage (NCBI taxonomy): Bacteria > Bacillati > Actinomycetota > Actinomycetes > Kitasatosporales > Streptomycetaceae > Streptomyces > Streptomyces sp. NPDC001231. The sequence continues at coordinate 25,695 of NZ_JBIAXS010000033.1, read as the reverse complement.
CGATCAGGGGGTTGCTCTGCGGGGTGCTCAGTGGTGCTCTGCGAGCGCGCCCTGGATGTACGTGCAGGTCAGGAGGACGAAGACGTACGCCTGCAGTGCCTGGATGAAGAGCTCGAAGGCCGTCATCACGATCGTCATGATGAAGCTGACGCCCGCGTAGGCGATGCCGATGCCGTTGAGCAGGTACCAGCTGGCGATGGTGAAGAGCAGCAGCAGCGTGTGGCCCGCGAACATGTTCGCGAAGAGCCGGACCGCGTGAGTGAAGGGCCGGACCAGCAGGTTCGAGAAGAACTCGATGAGCATGGCCAGCGGGAGCACCGGGCCGAGCGACTTGTCGTAGCCCGTCACGTTCTTGAAGAAGCCCACGAAACCGTGACGCTTGAAGGTCAGCGAGACCCACAGGACATAGACGATCAGGGCCAGCACGATCGGGTACGCGATGATCGAAGTCACCGGGAACTGGGCGACCGGGATGATCGACCAGAGGTTCATCATCCAGATGAAGAAGAACAGGGAGACGACGAGCGGGACGTACTTCTCGCCTTCCTTCTTGCCGATCGTCTCGTAGACGACTCCGCGGCGGATGAAGTCGTAGCCCGCCTCGGCGACCATCTGGAGCTTGCCCGGCACGACCTGGGGCCTGCGGAAGGCCGCCCAGAAGAATCCGACGACGATGATGGAGCCGAGCAGCGCCAGCAGCATCGGCTTGTTGAAGTACAGGTTGCTGTCCGCGTTGCCCCAGAGGGGCTCGAACAGGAACGAGTGCAGGCCCGGAGCGGGGAAGCCACAGCCGGCGAAGATGTGGCAGTCGGTCTCGAAGGCGAGCACCTGCGTCGGGTCAGCACTCACCGCGGGCTCCTTCAGCGTGGCGCATAGGTACGGCAACCTCGTTGTGTCGGCGCGGCGTGCGGCCGCAGTTCGGCACGGGACTGGTGTTACGGATGTGGGGGCGGCAGAGGGGCATCTCGCCTCGCGATCGAACAGGCGTCAGCTGTGATGCCCGCGCCCGCGATGCCGCAGTTGGCACCGGACGATAGCAGGATCTCTCAAGCGTCTTTATCCCGGCCCTACCGCTCACGACGAGCGCTCCGTCTTTTCGGACTTCTCGCCCGCCGAAGACGGGGCCGAGTCGGGCTCGACGTAGAGGATCTTGGACTTCATGTGGGCCCGCGTCTGCGCCGCGGTCCACGCCAGCGTGGCGGCGAGCAGGGTGAAGGCGAAGGCCTTGGGGTTGAACAGCGTGGTGTGCTTGAACGCGGCCAGGAAGACGAACAGCAGCAGGATCTGGGCCGCGTAGAGCATCAGGCCCATCGCCTGGAAGAGATGCGGAAGCGACTTGGCGGTGCGCTGCAGGACGTAGAGGCCGAGCCCCATGAACAGGATCACGACCACGGCCGCGACGACCGCGCCGATCGCCCCTTTTCCACCGGCGACCACACCACTGACGACGGCGGCGACCGCACCGACGGCGGCTGTGGGCACAGCGGCCTCGGCCAGGATCCGGGCGTCATTGGACGGCATCGCGGCAACTCCGCATTCACAGGGGGCAGGGCGTCGTCATGGGACGAGCGTAGTCCCGGTGCCGAGGGAGGAAACCTCGGCCCCACCAGGACCTTCTCACTGTGGCCCTTCGGCTCTCCGGGATACTCGTGAACGGTATCACAAACTATTTGATGAGGTCTTTACCTCCTGGGTGTGCTGACCCTCACACGTGAGAGTACAGCTGCACTTCTGTGCAAAATCCAGACCTGTTCGCCCGATATTGGGGGGATTCGGCACCCCACGGGTTGGCAACGCCTTAGTCAGATTCTTACCTTGGCCCGTCAGCGCGACGTTCCGGCTTTCCGCCCGTCCAGAACGCGCGAACGGGCTCCGACGGCGGTCGCTCCGTTGACACCGGCCGCACCGGCACGGACCCGCACGCCCGCGGCCACGGGCGTCTCCCCCGGCACAGGGCTCTCCGCGGTCGCGGAAGCCCCCACGGACGCCTCCTGGGGCGCGGAGTCCGTGAGCGAGGTGGACGAGGCGGACGACGCCGCCGCGGGCTCGGAGGTTCCCGGGCCCATGACCTTGCCCCGGCGCCGGTAGCGCGGGGGCACGAACCGCTCGGCCCAGCGCGGGGCGCGGGGGGTGAAGCGCGGCAGCAGGAGCAGCACCAGGCCGAGGAAGCTGAGGCCCACGATGCCCAGCACGATCCACATGGACGCCGACTTGACCGAGTAGGCGAGCGCGCCGAAGCCGATCAGGGCCGCCCAGAAGTACATGATCAGCACGGCCCGGCTGTGCGAGTGGCCGATCTCCAGCAGACGGTGGTGCAGATGGCCGCGGTCGGCGGCGAACGGCGACTTGCCGTGCCAGGTGCGCCGCACGATGGCCAGGACCAGGTCGGCGGCCGGGATGGCGATGATCGTCAACGGCATCAGCAGCGGGATGTAGACCGGCACCATCTGGTGCACCGCGTTGCGCTCGGACCCGGAGAACAGCTTCATCACGTCCGGGTCGACCTGCCCGGTCACCGAGATCGCGCCGGCCGCCAGCACCAGGCCGATGAGCATGGACCCCGAGTCGCCCATGAAGATGCGCGCGGGATGCATGTTGTGCGGCAGGAAGCCCAGGCACATGCCCATGAGGACGGCCGCGAAGAGGGTGGCGGGGGCGGCTGCCTCGATGCCGTACGAGTACCAGATCCGGTAGGCGTACATGAAGAACGCGGCGGCCGCGATGCACACCATGCCGGAGGCAAGGCCGTCGAGGCCGTCGACGAAGTTGACCGCGTTGATGGTGATGACGACCAGGGCGACCGTGAGCAGGGTGCCCTGCCACTGGGTGAGCGCGACCGTGCCGACGCCGGGCACGGGCAGCCACAGGATCGTCAGGCCCTGCATCACCATCACACCGGCCGCGATCATCTGACCGCCCAGCTTGATCAGGGCGTCGATCTCGAACTTGTCGTCCAGGACGCCGATCAGCCAGATCAGGGCGGCGCCGGAGAGCAGCGCGCGCGGCTCGTTCGACTTCTCGAAGACCTCGTTGAGGTTGGTGAGGTGGTCGGCGACGAGCAGGCCCGCGCACAGGCCGAAGAACATCGCGATACCGCCGAGCCGGGGAGTGGGCTCCCGGTGCACGTCACGTGCCCGGATCTCCGGCATCGCTCCCGCGACGATCGCGAACTTGCGTACCGGCCCTGTCAGCAGATACGTCACCGCGGCCGTGATGCAGAGCGTCAGCAGGTATTCACGCACGGGCTTCCCCACAGGTCTCGCTGGCCTTCTCAGCCCCACACCCTAGCGACGCAGGCATATGTATGTGGACTTCCGGGTAGCGACGATGGTTGCACGTGTGGCTGTGTACGGTTTTGTACGACCGTTCCGCTACCCCGTCTCAGCCGGGATACGGCGGAAACCGGACCGTGAGTTCGCGCACGTCCTCACGCGCGCTCGCCCCGTCGACCTCGCCGCGCAGCACCTTGCCCAACAGGACGGCTATCCACTCCATCTCCTGCTGGCCCATGCCCTGGCTGGTCACCGCGGCGGTGCCCAGGCGCAGCCCGCGGCCGTCGGCGTGCGGCAGCGCGCAGCAGTCGAGAACGATACCGGCGGCGGCCAGCCGTCCGCGCGCGGTGCGTCCCTCGATGCCGAGCGGCGCCGGGTCGGCGGTGATCAGGTGGGTGTCCGTGCCGCCGGTGGTGACGGTCAGGCCCTCGGCGGCCAGCCGGGCCGCGAGCACCCGCGCGTTGGCGACGACCTGGTGGGCGTAGGCGGAGAAGGCCGGGGTCGCGGCCTCGCCGAACGCCACGGCCTTGGCGGCGATGGTGTGCATCTGGGCGCCGCCCTGGGTGAAGGGGAAGACGGCGCGGTCGACGCGCTCGGCCAGCCCGCCGCCGCACAGGAGCATCCCGCCACGCGGACCGCGCAGCACCTTGTGGGTGGTGGCGCACACCACGTCGGCGTACGGGACGGGGTTGGGCGCCGCCTTGCCGGCGACGAGTCCGATGGGGTGGGCCGCGTCGGCGATCAGATAGGCGCCGACCTCGTCGGCGACCGAGCGGAAGAAGGCGTAGTCGATGTGGCGCGGGTAGGCGATGGAGCCGCACACGATCGCCTTGGGCCGGTGCGCGTGGGCGAGCGTGCGCACCTGCTGGTGGTCGATGAGTCCGGTCTCGGCGTCGACGCCGTAGCCGACGAAGTCGAACCAGCGGCCGGAGAAGTTCGCGGGCGAGCCGTGCGTGAGGTGTCCGCCGTAGGGCAGGCCGAGGGCGAGGACGGTGTCGCCGGGCCGCAGCAGCGCCGCGTACGCGGCGAGCACCGCGGACGAGCCCGAGTGGGCCTGCACGTTGGCGTGTTCGGCACCGAACAGGGCCTTGGCCCGCGCCACGGCGAGGCGTTCGGCGACGTCGACGATCTCGCAGCCGCCGTGGTGCCGGGCGCCGGGATAGCCCTCGGCGTACTTGTTCGCCAGCACCGAGCCGAGCGTGGCGAGCACCGCCGGCGAGGTGAAGTTCTCGGCCGCGATCAACTGGAGCGTCGTCGACTGCCGGTCGAGCTCCCCGAGCAGGACGTCGGCCAGTTCGGGGTCCTGCCGGCGCAGGAGATCGGCCTCGAGAACAGGGATGACCGACATGTCGGGCTCCGGGCGGTCGACGTTGACGTACGTCCAATGTAGGCCCACCAACCCCACCCCGCGCGGCCCCTTACGCCGACACGGCTACCCCTCGCGTACCTCTCTGCTCACGCCCGTACGACGCCGGCAGCCGGGCCTGGGAGACAGCGACAACCGCCGGGTCACCCGCGGGCCGACAGGCCCCTCCAGGAGCCTCCAGCCGGGACGTACGGTCCATGGAGCCTCCGGCCGGGCCCCGGAGCCACGCACGAGCCCGCGGCCTGCCGGACGCCCGACAGGCACACGCCGAGGCCGACCATAGACGCAACCCACGCACGGACCCACCGGAGCAGGCCGACCGGCCCCGTGCGCGACCCAAGCGGGCCCCCTCGGCCCCGCGCCTCCCGACCCGCCGGACGCCCCGCAGACACGCGTCCAGGCCATCACCGACGCAGCCCCGAGGCCACACCGACGCACCGGCACCATGCCCACCGGCCGAGCAGGCCGAGTGGCCCCGACGCAGTCCGTACGCGCCTACGCAGGGCGCCTCCAGCCGGGACTCGGGCCCTCCAACGCCAGACGCGCCCCACAGGCACCATCACCGACGCGGCCCAGGGCACACCCGCACCACGCCCACCGGCCCAGAGCAGGCGCGGCCCCCACGGGCACCCCGGGCCCCAACGCAGGGCCCCGGGCCTTCCAGCCCGCCAGAAGCTTCGCAGACACGCGCCGAGGCCGTCACCCGAGGCGACCCGCGCACGACCTCACAGGGCACCCCCGGCCCCCGCGCCGGAGCGCGGCAGGTGCTGGGTGGTTGGCGCCGTCCCAGGGGGCGGTTCCCCGTCCGCTGCGGGGCCCGGCGGGGGTCAGGCGCGGGCCGGGACTCCCGTCAGGGCCGTTACCACCGGGTCCAGGGCCTGGTGTATCTCGTCGCCGACGGAGCGGAAGAACGTCAGGGGGGCGCCGTAGGGGTCGTAGACCTCGTCGGCCTCCGCGGTCGGGGCCAGGAGCCACCCGCGTAGAGCGGCGGCGGCACGGACCAGGGCGCGGGCGCGTTCGACCACGCCGTCCTCCAGGGGCGGCAGCGTGGCCGTGTCTATCGCCTTCACCAGGCGGGTGAACTCCTTGAGGGTGAAGGTGCGCAGGCCCGCCGAGTGGCCCATGGAGATGACCTGGGCACGGTGGTCCAGGGTCGCGGTGAGCACCAGGTCGGCGCAGATCACATGCTCGTCCAGCAGTTCCCGGCCGGTGAAGCCGGAGGCGTCCGCGCCGAAGTCGGCCAGCACGGTCTCCGCGTTGGCCTCCATCGGCGCGCCCTCGTGGCCCCAGGTGCCCGCGCTCTCCACGATCAGCCCGCCGCCCCGCGGATCCCCGAGCCGGTCCGCCACGAAGTGCCGGGTCAGCCGCTCGGTGATGGGCGAACGGCACACGTTGCCGGTGCTGACGTGCAGGATGCGGAAGGTGTCGCCTATGCCACGCCCCGCGTCAGGGGCCGTCAATTCGCCACCTCGAGGTCGGGTACCACCTTGCGCAGCTCCTCCGGCGACAGGGCGCCCTCGCGCAGCAGCACGGGCACCTTGCGGGTGACGTCGACGATGGAGGACGGGACGTTGCCGGGGGTCGGGCCGCCGTCGAGGTAGACGGAGACGGAGTCGCCGAGCATGTCCTGCGCGGCGCCGCAGTTCTCCGGCGCGGGGTGGCCGGTCAGGTTCGCCGACGACACGGCCATCGGGCCGACCTCCGTGAGCAGTTCGATGGCGACCGGGTGCAGCGGCATCCGCACCGCGACCGTGCCCCGGGTGTCCCCGAGGTCCCACTGGAGGGACGGCTGGTGCCGCGCGACCAGCGTCAGCGCGCCCGGCCAGAAGGCGTCCACGAGTTCCCAGGCCATCTCGGAGAAGTCCGTGACCAGTCCGTGCAGCGTGTTCGGGGAGCCGATGAGGACGGGGGTGGGCATGTTGCGGCCCCGGCCCTTGGCGGCGAGCAGGTCGGCCACGCCCTCGGAGGAGAACGCGTCGGCGCCGATGCCGTAGACCGTGTCGGTGGGCAGCACCACGAGTTCGCCGCGGCGGACGGCGGACGCCGCCTCGCGCAGACCCGTCACGCGGTCGGTGGCGTCGTTGGTGTCGTATCGCCGTGCCATTGTCAGCGGGCCTCCTCGTACACGTACTGCTGGTCAGAAGTCCTGATGGGGGTCACGGCAGCGCCTTGCGGGCGGTGGCGAACCGCGGCCGGTTGTTGAGGTCGGGGTGGTCGGCGGCGTCGGCCCAGCCCAGCTCCTCGGTGAAGATCCACGGCACCTGTCCGCCCTGGGTGTCGGCGTGCTCGACGACGACGACTCCGCCGGGCCGCAGCAGCCGGTGCGCGGTGCGCTCGATGCCGCGGATCAGTTCGAGACCGTCCTCCCCGGAGAACAACGCCAGCTCCGGGTCGTAGTCGCGGGCCTCGGGAGCGACGTACTCCCATTCGGTGAGCGGGATGTACGGCGGGTTGGAGATGACGAGGTCGACCTGGCCGTCGAGGTCCGGGAAGGCCGTCAGGGCGTCGCCCTGGCGCAGGTCGACCCTGGACCCCTCCATGTTCTTGCTGGTCCACTTCAGGGCGTCCTCGCTCAGCTCCACGGCGTGCACGCGCGAACGCGGCACCTCCTGGGCGAGGGCGAGCGCGATGGCCCCCGAGCCGGTGCACAGGTCGACGATGCACGGCTCGACGACGTCCATGGCCCGTACGGCGTCTATGGCCCAGCCGACCACGGACTCGGTCTCCGGCCGGGGCACGAACACCCCCGGCCCGACCTGGAGTTCCAGATACCGGAAGTACGCCCGCCCGGTGATGTGCTGGAGCGGCTCGCGCTGCTCGCGCCGGGCGATGACCTCCCAGTAGCGGGCGTCGAAGTCGGCGTCCTTCACGGTGTGCAGCTGGCCCCGCTTGACGCCGTGCACGAACGCGGCGAGTTCCTCCGCGTCGGTGCGCGGCGAGTCCACGCCCGCGTCGGCCAGCCGCTGGGTGGCCTGCGCCACCTCCGCGAGCAGCACGCTGCGGGGGCTCGGGGGTCGCCCCCCGGATTCTTGCTGCACGCTGGTCCTCCGTTGGTGCTCGTACGTACGCACGTCCCGCGTGCGTACGTGTCTTAGGCGGCCGCGAGCTTGGCGGCCGAGTCCGCGTCGACGCAGGCCTGGATCACCGCGTCCAGCTCGCCGTCCAGGACCTGGTCCAGGTTGTACGCCTTGAAGCCGACGCGGTGGTCCGAGATGCGGTTCTCCGGGAAGTTGTAGGTGCGGATCTTCTCGGAGCGGTCGACGGTGCGGACCTGGCTGCGGCGAGCGTCGGCGGCTTCCCGCTCCGCCTCCTCCTGCGCCATGGCGAGCAGCCTGGAGCGCAGGATACGCAGCGCCTGCTCCTTGTTCTGCAGCTGGCTCTTCTCGTTCTGGCAGGAGGCGACGACTCCGGTGGGCAGGTGCGTGATGCGCACCGCGGAGTCGGTGGTGTTGACGGACTGGCCGCCGGGCCCGGAGGACCGGTAGACGTCGATGCGGAGGTCGTTGGCGCTGATCTCCACGTCCACCTCCTCGGCCTCGGGGGTGACCAGCACACCGGCCGCGGAGGTGTGGATACGGCCCTGGGACTCGGTGGCCGGCACCCGCTGCACGCGGTGCACCCCGCCCTCGTACTTCAGCCGGGCCCACACGCCCTGGCCGGGCTCGGTCTGCCCGCGGCTCTTCACCGCGACCTGGACGTCCTTGTAACCGCCCAGCTCGGACTCGGTGGCGTCGATGATCTCGGTCTTCCAGCCGACCCGCTCGGCGTACCGCAGGTACATGCGCAGCAGGTCGCCGGCGAACAGGGCCGACTCGTCGCCGCCCGCGCCCGCCTTGATCTCGAGGATGACGTCCTTGTCGTCGCTGGGGTCGCGAGGGATGAGCAGGAAGCGCAGCTTCTCGGTCAACTCCTCCCGCTGCTGCTCCAGCTCCTTGACCTCGGCCGCGAAGTCGGGGTCGTCCGCGGCGAGTTCGCGCGCGGTGTCGATGTCGTCGCCGGTCTGCTTCCAGGAGCGGTACGCGGCGACGATCGGGGTGAGCTCGGCGTAGCGCTTGTTGAGCTTGCGCGCGTTGGCCTGGTCGGCGTGGACCGACGGGTCGGCGAGCTGCTTCTCCAGATCGGCGTGCTCGGCGACGAGTTCCTCGACGGCCTCGAACATCTTTCGGCTCCTGTACTGCCTGTACTGCTGGGGTGGGGGAAGGCGGGCGACCAAAAACGCCGGTCCCGGCGCACCCCGCGGTGGGGGCACGGCCGTGGACCGGCGAAAAGGGGCTCGCTACTTCTTGGAGCCGGCGGCAGCCTTGCCGAAGCGGGCCTCGAAGCGGGCCACACGGCCACCGGTGTCGAGGATCTTCTGCTTGCCCGTGTAGAACGGGTGGCACTCGGAGCAGACCTCGGCCCGGATGCTGCCGGACTCGATGGTGCTGCGGGTGGTGAACGACGCGCCGCAGGTGCAGCTGACCTGCGTCTCGACGTACGCGGGGTGGATGTCGCGCTTCAAGGTGTCTCCTAGAGTTCCGGGAGGGCGCCGGGTCGCAGCCGCGGGATGTGGAGCGTGAACCGGAGCCGACGTACCAGTCTGCCAGGACTGGGGCCATCCACCCAAACCGGGGGGTGGGGTCGGGTATTCCCGGCGGGTGCCTGCGGGTCTCTGCGGGGCGGGGGTGGGTTTCCCGCATGCCGGGGTGACGTGTGTCCGCCGTGGGCGGGTGCGGGTCGATCGTGGCCTGTCGCGCAGTTCCCCGCTCCAGTCAGGGGGCGCTCACCACGCCCTTGGCCTTGCCGGTGGCCGTGCCCTCGGTGGCCGTCCTGGGGATGGGCTCGTCGTTCCTGAGGGCGTTCCAGAGCTGCTGGGCCTTGACCTTCTCCACGAGGACGCGGTTGGGGTTGGCCGGGTCGTACCGCACCGGCATCGTGACCATGGTCATGCGGGAGGAACTGATGCCCTTCAGGCCGTCGGCGAAGGCGATCAGGGAGTTCACCGAGCCGAGGTCGGAGTCGGCGGTGACGGTCCTGGTCGCGGTGTCGGCGAGGTCGTAGAGCTTCTTGGGGTTGGTGAGCACGCCGATGTGCTTGACCTGGTCGGCCAGGGCCTTGACGAAGGCCTGCTGGAGCTGGATGCGGCCGAGGTCGGAGCCGTCGCCGACGCCGTGCCGGGTACGGACCAGACCGAGGGCCTGCTGTCCGTCGAGGGTGTGCGTGCCGGCCTTGAGGTCGAGGTGGCTCTGCGGGTCTTCGATGTTCCTCGTCGTGGTGACCCGGACTCCGCCGAGTTCGTCGACGAGCTTCCGGAAGCCGCTGAAGTCGACCTCCAGGTAGTGGTCCATGCGCAGGCCGGTCATCGACTCGACGGTCTTCACCGCACAGGCGGCGCCGCCGGTGGAGTACGACTCGTTGAACATCGCGTCGTGCTCCGCGGCGTGCGTGCCACCCTTGGCGTCGGTGCACTCGGGGCGGTCGACGAGGGTGTCGCGCGGTATGGAGACCACTCCGGCCTTCTTGTGGCCCTCGTAGACGTGCACGATCATCGCCGTGTCGGAGCGGGCGCTGCCGTCGTCGGTGCCGCCGCCGAGCTTCCTGTTGCCGCCGGCGCGGGTGTCGGAACCGAGGACCAGGATGTTCTCGGATCCGTTGTCGGCCTTGGTGGGCCGGTCGCCGCCGAGGGCCTGGTTGATGTCGATCGTCCTGAGGTTGCCGTTGAGCTTGAAGTAGAGGAAGCCGGCCCCCGCGCCGCCGAGCACGACGATCCCCGCGGCGGTCCAGGCCATGGCCGTCAGGGCCCTGCGCCGCCCGGTGGGGGGCTTGCGACGGCGGCCCTTGGCGCGGCGACGGGGCCCGGTGTCGCCGGATTCCCCTGGTATGCCCGGTCCTCGCGTGCTGTCGGCAGGCATGCGCTCCTCGGTTCTCGTGTCTACGGTCGGCTACCCCCTGCGGTCGGGGTCGGACCCCGGTCTGTTCTCGGTCGATGAGACCCGTACCGCACTATCGTCGCTCGTACGGTCAGACGGGGGAACTCGGGAAAGGGTTGCACAACACCCTGTGTCCACCACATGCGGACATAGGCACCATGCGGGACTGTGTACCGCTTGGTAGTCCCACTCACCTGCGGTGACACGGGTCCGGACGGCGCCGTGGGGAGCCGGAGCGGGGCACGGTGCCTGTGGCGGAGGTCTCGTACGGCCTGCAACGCCCGTACGGCCGGGAACGCCCGTACGGCCGGGAACGCCCGTACGGCCGGGAACGGCAGAAGGCCGCCCCCCTGAAACAGGGGGCGGCCTTCTGCTCACCACTTACCGGTTCACCCGGCTGGTCCGGCTTGCTCGGCGGAACGCCTAGTCGCCGTTGCCGGGAGTCGGGGTGGTCTTCTGGATCTGCATCAGGAACTCGACGTTCGACTTGGTCTGCTTCATCTTGTCGAGGAGCAGCTCGATCGCCTGCTGCTGGTCGAGCGCGTGCAGCACCCGGCGCAGCTTCCAGACGACGGCCAGCTCCTCGTTGCCGAGCAGGATCTCTTCCTTGCGGGTGCCGGACGCGTCGACGTCCACCGCGGGGAAGATGCGCTTGTCGGCGAGCTTCCGGTCGAGCTTGAGCTCCATGTTGCCGGTGCCCTTGAACTCCTCGAAGATCACCTCGTCCATGCGGGACCCGGTGTCCACCAGGGCGGTGGCGAGGATGGTCAGCGAACCGCCGTCCTCGATGTTGCGGGCCGCACCGAAGAACCGCTTCGGCGGGTACAGGGCCGTGGAGTCGACACCACCGGACAGGATGCGGCCGGAGGCCGGGGCCGCCAGGTTGTACGCACGGCCCAGACGGGTGATCGAGTCCAGCAGCACGACCACGTCGTGGCCCAGCTCCACCAGACGCTTGGCGCGTTCGATGGCGAGCTCGGCGACCGTGGTGTGGTCCTCGGCCGGGCGGTCGAAGGTCGAGGAGATGACCTCGCCCTTGACCGACCGCTGCATGTCGGTGACCTCTTCCGGACGCTCGTCGACGAGGACGACCATCAGGTGGCACTCGGGGTTGTTGTGCGTGATCGCGTTGGCGACCGCCTGCATGATCATGGTCTTGCCGGTCTTCGGCGGGGCCACGATCAGACCGCGCTGGCCCTTGCCGATGGGCGAGACCAGGTCGATGATGCGGGTGGTCAGGACGCCCGGGTCGGTCTCCAGACGGAGCCGGTCCTGCGGGTACAGCGGCGTCAGCTTGTTGAACTCCGGCCGCCCACGGCCGTGTTCGGGCGCCATGCCGTTGACGGAGTCCAGCCGGACCAGCGCGTTGAACTTCTCGCGACGCTCGCCGTCCTTGGGCTGGCGCACCGCACCGGTGACGTGGTCGCCCTTGCGCAGGCCGTTCTTGCGGACCTGGGCGAGGGAGACGTACACGTCGTTGGGACCCGGCAGGTAGCCCGACGTGCGGATGAAGGCGTAGTTGTCGAGGATGTCCAGGATGCCCGCGACGGGGATCAGGACGTCGTCCTCGGCGATCTGCGGCTCGGAGACGTCGTCGCGGCCACGGCGGCCACGGCGGTCGCGGTAGCGGCCGCGACGGCCCCGGCGGCCGCCCTCGAAGTCGTCCCCGTCCTCGTCGGGCCGCTGCTGACGGTCCGGCCGGCCGCCGCTCTGCTGCTGGCCCTGCTGGCGCTGCTGCTGACCGCCCTGGCCCTGCTGGTCGTCGCCCTTGCCGCGGCGGTCGCGGTCGCGGTCCCGGCCGCGCTCACGGCGGTCGCGACGGCGGCCGTCGCCGCCGTCACCGGCATCGCCCTTGGCGTCGCCCTGCGACTGCTGCTGGGCCGGGGTCTCGGCCTTCGGCTCGGCGGCGACGGTCTCGGCGCTGCCCGCGGGGGCGCCCGCCTCCGCGGTGGCCCGACGGCGGCGACGCTCGGCCGGAGCGTCCTCTCCCCCACGCTCGGCCTCGCTCGAGCGGGCGGTGCCCCCAGCCGGCTGGCCGGGGATCTCGATCTGCTGCTGCGCCACGGCCTTGGCGGGGGCGCCCGACTGCTCCACGTCGTTCGAGGGCTTGGCGGAGGGGGCCTCGGCCGCCTTCTTCGCGGACGCGGCCTCCTCGCCCGTGCGGGCGCGGGAGGTGCTGCGGCGCTTCGGCTTGGTCTCGGTGGCGTCCCCCGCGGCAGGCGCGGCCTTCGCGGCGGGGGCGCCCCCGGCCGCCTGCGCCTCCTTGATGACCTCGATCAGCTGGCTCTTGCGCATGCGCGCGGTGCCCCTGATACCGAGGCCGGATGCGACCTGTTGCAGCTCGGCCAGCACCATGCCCTCGAGGCCGGTACCGCGGCGCCGCCGGGAGCCGGCACCGGTGGCAGGCGCGGAGGCGTCCGTGGCGGGCGCGGCAGCGGTCTCCTCGACACGTGCGCCCATCAGATCGGTGGTGTCGCTCACGAAGGGTCCTTCCCTGGAGCGGACGTCGGCCTGTCTGGCTCGGCGACCGGTTGTGCTGTCCGGCTTCGGTCCTTGCAGGTGAACCGTGCCGGGGCGGTGGTCCGCCCAAAGCGGCGGAAGAAATTTCTGGTGATTGGCGCTTCCTCGACCATCAGCGGCATCGAGTGTCACTGAGTCACGTGGCGTGGTCGCACCGATTCCGGAGCGTGCCCGGCGGACCGCTCAGTGTGCGCATACGAGGTACTGCCCAGGTACGACGTACACCACACAGTGCGGCTTGGGGGGCTCCCGGAGGAATGTCTGTCCCGGACGGGGACACAAGGCACCTCGCCATGGTGGGGTCGGGTGCAGACTTGAGGTTAACACTACCGGATCCAACAAACATTCCCCCTCTCGAAATCCGGCAACCGCCGGATTTCAGATCTCCGCGCCTGCCGCGAGCGGCAGTACGCAAGCTCCTTGCAGGTCGAGACTCAGCCTGTTGGCGGCCCAGTCGGCGCCCGCCAGTTGCTCCACCTTGTCGGCGCTGCCCGCGTCCGCGAGCGCCATGACGGTGGGTCCGGCGCCGGAGATGACCGCGGGGATGCCGTCCGCCCGCAGCCGCTCCACCAGCGCCGCGCTCTCCGGCATGGCGGGGGCGCGGTACTCCTGGTGGAGGCGGTCCTCGGTGGCCGGCAACAGCAGCTCGGGGCGCCGGGTGAGGGCCTCGACGAGCAGGGCGGCGCGGCCCGCGTTGACGGCGGCGTCCACGTGCGGCACGGTGCGCGGCAGCAGGCCGCGCGCGGTTTCGGTGAGCACCGGCTTTCCCGGCACGAAAACCACCGGAACGATGGAATCGGAGGGCTCCATCCTGATGGCCCGGGCCGCTCCGGCCTCCATCCAGGACAGGGTGAACCCGCCCAGCAGACAGGCCGCCACGTTGTCCGGGTGGCCCTCGATCTCGGTGGCCAGCTCGAGCAGCGCGGTGTCGTCGAGCCTGGCCTCGGCGCCTATGGTCACGGCGCGGGCCGCGACTATTCCGGCGCAGATGGCGGCGGAGGAGGAACCGAGGCCGCGGCCGTGCGGAATGCGGTTGGCGCAGACGATCTCCAGGCCGCGCGGCTGTCCGCCGAGGACGTCGAAGGCGGTGCGCAGCGAGCGGGCGAGCAGGTGCTTCTCGTCCCGCGGCAGCGTCTCGCTGCCCTCGCCGGCGATGTCGATGTGCAGCCCGGAGTCGGCCACCCGGACCACGACGTCGTCGTAGAGCCCCAGCGACAGGCCGAAGGCGTCGAAGCCTGGGCCGAGGTTGGCGCTGGTGGCGGGGACGCGCACCCGGACGGCGGCGGCGCGGAACGCGGGACCGGCCATCGCTCGTTGACTCTCCTTGAGCTGCGTGATGGTCGAATGACACTCGACAGGAACGGGGAAGACCCTCAGGCCGCGGAGACGGCGCGGCACCGCCACCTGCGTGGGCGTGTGCGGCGGTCGGGTTCCCTACAGCCTATCGAAGGAAAGTTCAGTGGCGACATAGGGCGCACGGGAGGCGCACGATGCGTGTCGCAAGCCCCCCGTGCCACCCTCCTCCGAAGTCTCCTGAGACAGACGCCTCCGCACGCCACGCGGTTGCGTACCTTGCGCGGTGCGCACGCGTTGCGCCGACCGGGCGAAACGCGGCGGGCGAGCGGCCTGAGCGCAGGACCGACGGGCGCCGTCGGCGGACGGGGGCGTCGGGAGCGTCGACGGCGGGTGCCGCCGACCGGACCGCGCCAGGGCACCGGACGACGGCGGCCGATCCGCCCTGACATGCGACGGAACAGCTGAGCCGACGACGACCGACCGGTGATGACCCAGCCGTCACTGGCTCGACCTGCGCCGACTCGTGCAAAGCCGGCCCGTTCGGAGCCGGCCCGTGCGAGCCGGACGCGGTCGGTCCGTCGTCGCGCTCGTCGTCGACGGTGCGGGCGGTGCGGTCAGGCCAGGCCCAGGCGTTCGGCCGCCGTGGCCGCGTCGACCGGGACCGTGACCGGCTGGGGGGCGCCGGCGATGGCCCAGTCGGGGTCCTTGAGGCCGTTGCCGGTGACCGTGCACACGATGCGCTGGCCGGGGTCGACCTTGCCCTGCTCGGCCGCCTTCAGCAGTCCGGCCACGGACGCGGCGGACGCCGGCTCGACGAAGACGCCCTCCTGCGCGGCCAACAGCCGGTAGGCGCGCAGGATTTCACGGTCCGTCACCTCGTCGATGGCACCACCGGACTCGTCGCGCGCGGCCAGGGCGTACGTCCAGGAGGCGGGGTTGCCGATACGGATCGCGGTGGCGATGGTCGAGGGGTCCTTGACGACCTCGCCGCGCACGATCGGCGCACTGCCGGAGGCCTGGAAGCCCCACATGCGGGGCGTCCTGGTGGCGACGCCGTCCGCCGCGTACTCGCGGTAGCCCTTCCAGTAGGCGGTGATGTTGCCCGCGTTGCCGACCGGCAGGACATGGATGTCGGGTGCGTCGCCGAGCATGTCGACGATCTCGAAGGAAGCCGTCTTCTGGCCCTCGATACGCACCGGGTTGACCGAATTGACCAGCGCCACGGGGTAGTTGTCGCTGAGCGCGCGGGCGAGCGTGAGGCAGTCGTCGAAGTTGCCGTCGACCTGGAGGATCTTCGCGCCGTGCACGAGCGCCTGGCCCATCTTGCCGAGCGCGATCTTGCCCTGCGGCACCAGCACCGCGGAGACCATCCCGGCCCGTACGGCGTAGGCGGCCGCGGAGGCGGACGTGTTGCCGGTGGAGGCGCAGATGACGGCCTTCGCGCCCTCCTCCTTGGCCTTGCTGATCGCCATCGTCATACCGCGGTCCTTGAAGGACCCGGTCGGGTTCGCGCCCTCGACCTTGAGGTGGACCTCGCAGCCGGTGCGCTCGGAGAGCACCTGCGCGGGCACGAGGGGCGTACCGCCCTCGCGGAGCGTCACGACCGGCGTGCTGTCGGACACCGGCAGCCTGTCCCGGTACTCCTCGATGATTCCGCGCCACTGGTGGGTCATTGCTGGTTACTCTCCTTCAACCCGCATGATGCTGGCGACACCCCGCACGGTGTCGAGCTTGCGCAGCGCCTCCACGGTCCCGCCGAGGGCGGCGTCGGAAGCGCGGTGGGTGACGACGACGAGGGAGGCCTCGCCGTCCTTGCCCTGCTGGCGAACAGTGTCGATGGAAACCCCGTGCTCGGCGAACACGGTGGCGACCTGGGCGAGCACACCCGGTTTGTCGGCGACGTCCAGGCTGATGTGGTAGCGCGTGACGACGTCGCCCATGGGCGACACGGGCAGCGCCGCGTACGCCGACTCGCCGGGCCCGGTGGCCCCGCTGAGCCGGTTGCGGCACACGGCGACGAGGTCGCCGAGCACGGCGGAGGCGGTGGGCGAGCCGCCGGCGCCGGGCCCGTAGAACATGAGCTGCCCGGCCGCGTCGGACTCGACGAACACGGCGTTGTAGGCGCCGCGCACGGAGGCCAGCGGGTGGGTGAGCGGAATCATCGCGGGGTGCACCCGGGCGGTGACGGACCCGCCGTCCTCGGCCCGCTCGCAGATGGCGAGCAGCTTGATGGTGCAGCCCATCTCCTTGGCGGAGACGAAGTCCGCGGCGGTGACCTCGGTCATGCCCTCGCGGTAGACGTCGTCGAGCCGTACGCGCGTGTGGAAGGCGATCCCGGCGAGGATGGCGGCCTTGGCGGCGGCGTCGAACCCCTCGACGTCGGCGGTCGGGTCGGCCTCCGCGTACCCGAGCGCGGTGGCCTCGTCGAGGGCCTCCTGGTAGCCGGCCCCCGTGGAGTCCATCTTGTCGAGGATGAAGTTGGTGGTGCCGTTGACGATGCCGAGCACCCGGTTGACCTTGTCCCCCGCGAGGGACTCGCGCAGCGGCCGGATCAGCGGGATGGCACCGGCGACGGCGGCCTCGTAGTAGAGGTCCCTGCCGTTCGCCTCCGCGGCGGCGTGCAGGGCGGCCCCGTCCTGGGCGAGCAGGGCCTTGTTCGCGGAGACGACGGAGGCGCCGTGCTCGAAGGCGGCGGTGATGAGCGTCCGGGCGGGCTCGATCCCCCCGATGACCTCGACCACGACGTCGATGTCGCCGCGTTTGACGAGCGCGGTGGCGTCGGTGGTGACGAGGTCGGCGGGGATGCCCTCGCGCACCTTGTCGGGGCGCCGCACGGCGACCCCGGCGAGCTCCACCGGGGCCCCGATCCTGGCTGTGAGGTCGTCGGCGTGCGTCGTCATGATGCGCGCCACCTCTGAGCCGACAACCCCACAGCCCAGCAGCGCCACCTTCAGCGGACGCGTACGCATCATCCGACCTCGTTTCCTCATACCGTCTACGGTTGGACCAGTCTCACTCACCGGAACGGAGTTTCTGCTATTTGTCCGGATCGTGAGACGTTTATTTCATTTTCGTCGGCCTGGAAAACAGGAGATCTTCCGGCCGCCCCGCGCCGCGGTCACCGTGGGCGTCATCGGGGTCATTGGCGTCATCGGAGTCATTGGGATCACTGAGGTCATCCGACGTCGAGCCGCAGGAGGTCCTCCTCCGTCTCCCGGCGGACGATCACCCGGGCCTCCCCGTTCGCGACGGCGACGACCGGCGGACGCAGCGCGTGGTTGTAGTTGCTGGCCATGGACCGGCAGTACGCACCCGTGGCCGGCACGGCGATGAGGTCACCGGGTGCCAGGTCGGCCGGCAGAAAGGCGTCCTTGACCACGATGTCCCCGCTCTCGCAGTGCTTGCCCACGACCCGGACGAGCATCGGCTCGGCGTCGGAGACCCGGGAGACGAGCGCGACGCTGTACTCGGCGTCGTAGAGCGCGGTGCGGATGTTGTCGGACATGCCGCCGTCCACGGACACGTACGTCCGCAGCCCCTCCAGCGGCTTGATGGTGCCGACCTCGTAGAGCGTGAAGGCGGTGGGCCCGACGATGGCGCGCCCCGGCTCGACGGAGATACGGGGCGTACGGAGCCGGGCGGCCTCGCACTCACGGGTGACGATCTCGGTCAGCGCCTTGGCGATCTCGTGCGGCTCACGCGGGTCGTCGTTGCTGGTGTACGCGATCCCGAGCCCGCCACCGAGGTCGATCTCCGGCAACTCGACCCCGTGCTCGTCCCGGATGTCCTTGAGCAGCCGCACCACGCGGTGCGCGGCCACCTCGAACCCGGACATGTCGAAGATCTGCGACCCGATGTGCGAGTGGATGCCGATGAGTTCGAGCCCGTCGAGCTGGAGGGCCCGCCGTACGGCCTCGGCGGCCTGTCCCCCGGCCAGCGGGATGCCGAACTTCTGGTCCTCGTGCGCGGTGGCGATGAACTCGTGCGTGTGCGCCTCCACGCCGACCGTGATCCGGATCTGCACCCGCTGCCGCTTCCCGAGCGACTGCGCGATGTGGGCGACCCGCACGATCTCCTGGAAGGAGTCGAGCACGATCCGCCCGACCCCGGCCTCGACGGCCCGCTGGATCTCGTTCGGGGACTTGTTGTTGCCGTGGAAGGCGATCCGCTCGGCCGGCATTCCGGCGGAGAGCGCGGTGGCGAGTTCGGTGCCGGAGCAGACGTCGAGGTTCAGCCCCTCCTCGTCGAGCCACCTCACGACGGCCCGGGACAGGAACGCCTTCCCGGCGTAGAAGACGTCGGCGTCGTGCCCGAAGGCGTTGCGCCAGGCCCGCGCCCGGGCCCGGAAGTCGGCTTCGTCGAGGACGTAGGCGGGGGTGCCGACCCGTTCGGCGAGGTCGGTGACGGCGATACCGCCGACGGTCACGACACCGTCCTCGCGCCGGTGGACGGTCTGCGCCCAGACCTTGGGGTCGAGGGCGTTGAGGTCGGCGGGCGGGGCGGAGTAGTGCCCCTCGGGCAGGACATCGGCGTGACGGGGCCCGGCGGGATGTGCGGATCGGCTCATGTCAGTGCGGCTCTCTGTGGACTCTCTCAGAGGTGTTCGGGTGCGTCGATGCCGAGCAGGGACAGGCCACCGGCCAGCACCGTCCCGGCGGCTTCGGCAAGGGCGAGCCGGGCGCGGTGGGCGGCCGAGGGTTTCTCCTCCCCGCGCGGCAGCACGGTCGCGAGGAAGGGCAGCACGGCATCGGCAACGCTGACGAGGTGCCGGGCGAGAACGTCGGGAGCGCGGTGGTCCGCGGCGCGGGCGAGCACGCGGGGATGGTCGGCGAGCAGGGTGACCAGCTCGGACGGGACCACGTCGACGGGCCCCGGCTCGGCACCGAATCCCAGGTCGGCCGCGTTGCGACCGAGAGCCTGGGTGCGGGCGTGGGCGTACCGGACACGGAAGAGAGGGTTGCTCTCGCGCTGGACGAGATGCCCGTCCTGCTCGTCACACTCGTCGCCGATACGGGGCCGGTCGTGACCGGCGGGGAGCAACAGGGCCCAGCGGGCGGCGTCGCGGCCGAGGGGGAGGGGGTCGGCGAGGGCGGGGACGGGACGGATGTCGACGGCGGGGAGCGCGTCACCAGTGGCATCGATGTGGACGCCCAGGACCCGCTCCCAGTCGGCGGGGAGAGAACTCGCGCAGCTCACCCTTCCCCCGCCCCCCTGGGACCGGAGAAGCCGCGCCACGACATCCGCGACAACAACGGCACGGACCTCGTGGGGACAGCGCAGCTCGACGACGGTCCCGGTCGGCCGCGGGGCGTATCCGTACCGCTCCCCGGACCCCCGAATGTCCTCCACCAGCCGGACGAGGGCGGCCTCGGCGTCGGCGTCGCGGAGGCTGATGTTGAGGAACCCGGGCCCGGTGACGGTGACGTCGTCGATGCCGTCGAGGCCGAGCAGATGGCCCCGGAGCACCTGGGCGACGAGCGGCGCGGGCTGTCCGGCGGGCCGGGCGAGCTGGAGGGCGATGTTGGTGGCGTAGTCACCACAACCGCCGGGCCGAGGCGGCGTGACCACGACCCGCTCGGGCACGCCGACGCTCAGCTCCCCCACGTCGACAGCGCGACGGACCGCGCTCAGCACGGTACGGGAGAGCTCCACGGGGGTCACGGGACAAGCGTAGGGGAGGAGGGGGGTGGGTATGCGAACTCATTTGGGCGCGGTATCGCCATGTGGACGAACACCGCCGGAATCCACGGAGCTGCGGAGCTGCGGAGCGCCTGAGTCTCGGCCTGCCGGCCTGGGCGAAGACGTCGATCAGCTGAGGCATCTCAGGCAACGGCGAACGCCCCCGCCCACTTGCTCATACCCATGAACCGATTCAGCCGCTACTACGCCCGGCGGGCTCGGCCTCCCCGGCCCCACGGGCCCCACCGTCGATCAACCGCCGCACGACCCGCACGAGTTCCGCGGGCTCGAAGGGCTTGGCGAGGAAGGCGTCGACGCCGACATCGAGCCCGGCCTCGACCTCATTCTGCGAACAGGCGCTGACGATGGCGAGCGGAAGATCGCGGGTGAGCGGATCGGCCCGCAGCCGGGCCGCGGTCCGCAGCCCGTCCAGTCGCGGCATGACGACATCGAGCGTGACGACATCGGGCCGCACCCGATGCACGACATCCAGACACTCGGCACCATCGGCCGCGGTCACGACCTCGAGCCCCTCAAGCTCAAGATTGACCCTGATCAGCTGCCGGATGACCTTGTTGTCGTCCACAACAAGCACCCGACCCGAAGCGGCTGGCACCACTCGAGAGTAGGTCCGCACCGGCCACCGCGTCCGGCTTTTCCCCACTTCCACCCCGTCCGGGGGACCCACCCCCACGGCCCCACCGGAAAACGTTCATGACCACCCTCCCGGAACTGGTAGTGTTCTACCCGTCGCCGCGCAGACAACGCGCCCGACCCGCCCCCGTAGCTCAGGGGATAGAGCAACGGCCTCCGGAGCCGTGTGCGCAGGTTCGAATCCTGCCGGGGGCACCCCTCATGAGGTGCCCAAAGACCCCGTCACCAGCGGAAACGCTGAGGCCGGGGTCTTCTTGCATGTGCAGGCGTATGCAGCGCTGAGCGGCCCTAGGACGGGGTCTGTGGACTATTTGTGGACAGGATCTTGAAGCATCTGTCCAGGTCAGCACTGCCAAATAGGGCCTGGACGGGTCGAGAGGCCGGGTAGCAGGCACCACGCGGGATGAGCCGTCGGCGACGCCACGCCGGCAGCAGCTCCTCGGCGACCATCAGCGTTTAGAGCGAGCCGTGCAGGGGCGTTAGCTACCGTCTGCACATCAGGGGAACTCAGGTGAGCCCAGGGGGTGGGGATGTCCGGCGAGATCATCTCTGTAATCGTTGCAATCGTTGGTGTAGGCGGCACGCTGGCCTCCGCATTGATCACTCAGATCCTCGCTCAGCGGGCGGAGTTGCGCAGGTCTGAGCAAGACGAACGGGTCCGCACCGCAGAACAGCAGGCTTCTGAAGATCAACGCAGGATCGATCAGCTCCGGAGCTGCTATGTTCAGCTCAACGCCCATGATCGCCACTACAGAGACGCGATGCTGGCGTACGCTTACGCGCTGAAATCGGGATCTGCCGACGCGGAAGCAGCGGAAGTGAGTAGCGCGCGGCGTGCCCAACGAGACACCCGTGCTGAGGCTCAGCTGGTCGCAAGCGACGCAGTACTTGAGCTCGAGAGCAAAGTCAACGCCCAGCTCACGATCGCCTACAGGCACCTTATGAAGGCGGCAGGCGAGTCAGAGTCATCCGCCCATCAGACGCGGCTCGACCAGGTCATTGGCCGCTTGGACTCCATCATCCCGCAGCAGGGCCATGTGCGGGCGCTCATGCGTCTGGAGGTGGGTGCGGCCCAAGAGCTTCCGAACTGGTTCAACACCGAGCTCGGGCTGACGACGCACCAGCAGGTCGGCTCCTGACAATCTACAGCTGACCTTGCCAAAACGTAGGCCCCCGGAGATTTCCGGGGGCCTACGCCTGGCGCAGCAGTGATCACTCGTATTCGCGCAACAGCTCCTCGATCTTGCGGTTGGCGATCTCCTGCCGTCCGTCGATGCACTTGGCGTAGCGGCTCAGCAGGACCTCAACGCTGTTGCCCGCGCGTTCGGCCACCTCTGTGGGGTCCACACCGGAGTTGAGCCACGTCGACAGCGCCGAGTGCCGGAGGTCGTACGGCCGGGCAGCGAGCGGCGAAGCGACCGCAGCAGGCGGGAGCGCCAGCGCCCGAGCCTCCTGCCAGACGCGGTAGTACGTCGAGGAGCCGACCACTCCCCCGCGTTCGTTCATGAACAAGCGCCCGTCCTCCGCGGTGCCGAAGGTGTCGAGGTGCTGCCGGAGGATGGCGACGAGCTGGGGCGGGATCGGTACGAGCCGGACCTCTTCGGCCGGCCGGTTCTTCAGGCCGCGGTCGTCGTGGGTCTCGCCGGAGTCCGTCCACTGCTTACCGACACTGGGGCGCGTCCGGTTCAGCAGTGCCGTCCCCCAACCGACCTTGGGCAGCTTCAGGTCCGCGCCAGCGAGGCCGACGGCCTCAGCCGGACGTAGAGCGCCGTAGTACATGCAGGCGAACAGGCCGACGAGTCGACGGCCACGCGCGCGGCCGTACTCGCCGACATACGAGACCGCAGTCAGCAGGGAACGA
Source organism: Streptomyces sp. NPDC001231 (assembly GCF_042896885.1). Classification (NCBI taxonomy): domain Bacteria; kingdom Bacillati; phylum Actinomycetota; class Actinomycetes; order Kitasatosporales; family Streptomycetaceae; genus Streptomyces; species Streptomyces sp. NPDC001231. Next base: position 3,138 of record NZ_JBIAXS010000033.1, on the reverse strand, counting down.
GCCTGCTCGGGATTGGCGACCACCCGGGGATCGACCTCCCCGGCGACCTTCGGCTTCTTCCAGCGGATGCCCGTGACCGGGTTCTCCTTGAACTCACCAAGGTCCACCGCGTAGTGCATCGCGTTGACGAGTGTCCGACGCTTGCGCTGGACGGTCTCCGCGGCTGCCGCCGTCCCGTCGAGCTTCAGCTTGAGCGAGTCCAGGACGGCCCTACCGATGGCGGCGTCACCGAGATCCGAAAGCGGGCGCGACGCCTTGGCCACCCAATGCAAAGCGTTCGCGATCTCGCTCGGCAATTCACGCTCATTCGGACCGGGAAGGACGAAGGCCCAGTTGCGAAGCGCCTTCCTGATCAGTTCCTCGGACGGCCGTCCCGGACGCTCGTCGAGAAGGGCCATCGTCAGGGCGGTCAGCGCCTCATTGATCCCGTTGCGCGTGTTCGGCGCCGCGTGCGGCCACTTCATGGACAGATACTTCAGGGCGAAGGCGTACCAGGTCATTGAGGCCGCCTTCTCGACCATTGAGTCGGGTAGCCCCATCGCCGTGTCGAACTCTTCGCCAGCATGAGCGGCACGGAGCAACTTGGAACGGTAATGGTCCGCGAGCGCTTTGGTGCGGAACTGTTCGGAGAACACGTTCCCGGCAACGGTCCATCGGACGTCATAGGACGACTTCTTGGTGTTCCTCTTCCGGACGCCCCACACCTTTACGTCGAGAGACTTCACGCCGCCGCCTCCAACTGTCGGAGCCAGGCGGAGAAGTCGCTCCGCCAGACTCGCAGCTCGCCGTTAGGAAGCTTGAAAGCCGCCGGCCCAAGACCCAACTCGCGCCAGCGGTAAAAGGTCCGCCGAGAAACACCGCCCAACTCGTCGAGGACCTGGCTCACGGTCAACAGTTCGTCGCGTCGGCGGTCCATGTCGGTTCTCCTTCCGTTCCGGGGGCGGGTTCAAGGGATTCGGCGAGCCAGGCTTCGGCGCGGGACAGGCCGGTACCGGCGAAGACCCAGTGCGCGAGGACGAGCGTTGTTTCCCCGTCCTGCGGGACGGGCGGAGCCGCTTGGGTCCGGCGCCAGTCGACGCGAGCGTCGCGGAGGGCGCCGAGGGTGGTCGAGTAGCGGCGGGACTTGGTGGAGAAGTGGCCGCGGAAGCCGAGCATGTGGGCCCAGGCTCGCAGGCGGAGGTCTGCCAGCTCGGGCCGGGCGCCCAGGGTCCAGGCGGTGCGGATCATGCGCCGGGCGTGTTCGGTGATCCGTGCTTGGGCCAGCTCGGCGAGGAACTTGATCGGCCGGTCTAAGGTGCCCGTCGCGGTCTCGGCGCCCTTGGTGGCGTACTTGGCGATGTACGCCGCTACGGCCCGCTCGGTCAGCTCCTGGCCGCCGTCGAAGTCAGCGGAGCGAATCGTACGGACGTCGAGCTGACGGCCGAAGACGAAAGAGTGTGCCCGTTCGTCGATCACCGGCCCGTCGACTCGCGCTGTGGTCGCAGCTGCCCTAATGGCATCGGTCAGCAACTCGGCCGTGGCCCAGGCGGGAGGGGTGGAGTCGCCGCCGTCCGGGCCGTCGAGGCGGATCACGGCATGGAAATGGACGGCGCCCCGCTTCTGGTACTCGGCCACCTTCGCGAAGGAGACCCGGGCGTGTTCCCGGAACGCCCGCTGGGTGAGGCCGGCCCGCTTGGCGACCTCCCGGCGAAGGTAGATCGAGAACCGCCGCCACAGCGCCCCCGCGTGCGCGTTCCACAGCACGGCCGCTTCGTAATCGTAGGACTCCGGGTCGAGGGAAGTCCCCAGGACGGCGTCACCTTCCTCGTGCCGGACGCCGCAGCGGCAGTTCCGCCCGCCGGAGGGGCGGTTGTGGACCGGGCCGAAGCCGGGGGCGGTGAAGGTAGCGAAGACGCGCGGATGCGTGGCGACCCGTTCGGAGGTGCCCTTGCCGCCGCGGAGTCCGGCGGTGATCAGTCGCGCTCATGCCTCCGGCCCGCGCTACGGGCGCTACGCCTACGCCCGCCCACGTGGTTGGGCCAGGGCGATGAAGCGGGCGGCTCGCACTTCTCGACTCGCAGTCAAGGACGATGCCTCCGGCGGGGGATCGGCCGGCACCGGGAGCCAGGGGGTAGCGCTGCCGGGTGCGGGTCCGTGGGTGGTTGCGGGGGCTCCCATCCCGTCCGCCGTCGACCCAGGCGAAGCCGAGCAGGCGTGGCCCCTGGCGTCCAGGTCGTTCGTACAGTGGCGCGCTCCACCTGGACACCAGGGGCCACGCCCGCTCCACTGCGTGTGGGTCGACGGCGGACGGGATGGGAGCTGAGGTTGCGTTCGTGGCGAGTCGGACGCGTGACCGCTCCTCACGTCCAGCCGCGTGAACGCCTCCTGTCTGTTGGCACCCTTGGCGTAGTGGCAAGAAGCTCAATCATTCTCGCTTTCACTGTTACTCCGCCTACGACCACCCGCTTCCAAGAAAGCGTAAACTCCCTCCCCTCCTGCGGGTACGGAAGATTTTTAAGCCTCTGCAACAAGTCGTGTACAGAGGTAGCCGGCAGCAGCTGTTCGATCAACCTAAGACAAGTGACTGGCGGCCCATCCGAGGATCTACGCGGATCCAAATAGCGAGCAGTGCCGACTATCCATGTCCACTCGACATCGGAAAACTGCGGCCAGCCTTGCGGAAGTTTCACAATTGCACCGTCTGATATCTCGCTCTTGAGGCGTTCAATCTGTTCTCGTCCTTTATCTATTGCAGATTCTTGTTTCCAGGCGTCCGCGAGGACGCGCGCATCGATCGGCCACTTTGCCTCAACTATCAACCCGCTCTTCCGATCGCGATCGAGAGCGACGATGTCTAGGTCTCCAATTTTCCGGCGATTGTGTGCCAGTACCTTCACTTCCGTTGCAACCTTGACACCTGGTATCTCACCTAGCCGCGATGCCCATTTGTTGCCCAAACGCCCAAGGGACGTTCCGAGCTTTCCGGAAGCACTTGGATTCGATGCGGCGGCTCGAAGGATCATTCGCTCCTCAAGGCCGTCTGCAAGCAAGGCGAAAGGCATTACTAAGGGCTGTCCCGTAAATCATCTGGACCGTGCCTGCGGGCCTGCTCGTTTCTGGGTCACCCAGCGATGGTGAGGTTGTGCAGGCGGGCGATGC
>NZ_JBIAXS010000032.1:0-101056 GCF_042896885.1 Streptomyces sp. NPDC001231 | reverse complement strand
CGCTGGAACAGCTCCCACAACTCGTCCGGCACCAGCCGCTCAACGATCACTGTCACAGCCAACAGCCTAGCGAGCCAAATGAGATGACCTCTTAGGCGGGGAGCGGAGGTCACGTCGGCGTCACGGTCGGATACCGGGCGGCCGATTCATGATCATCTCTGGGTCCGCGGCACGTAGGGTGCGCGGTAACCCGCCCCGGAGACCGTCCGCCGGTCGTGAAGAGAAAGAGTGCCCTTCCGTGAGTTCCCCCGTGGTCCGCCGTACCGCGCTCGCCGCGTCCACCGCCGCTCTGGTCCTGCTCGCCACCGCCTGCGGCGGTTCCTCCGGCAGCGGAGACGAGAAGGCCGGGGACGGCAGGACCGCGCAGGCCGACAAGACCGCCTCCGCCGCCCCGGCCAAGGCGCTGGGCGCCGCCGAGCTGGAGAAGGCCGCGCTCACCCAGGCGGACGTCAAGAGCGGCAAGGTCACCACCAAGTTGCCGGCGACGGACGACGTCGCGCAGGACAAGGTGAAGACCGGCGACACCGCCTGCACGCCGCTCGCCCTCCTCCAGGCCGGCAGCTACGTGGGCACGCCCGCGGCCACCGTGAAGCGGTCGTGGCTGGGCGACGCGAAGAAGCCCCCGGCGGGCACCGACCCCCAGGTCGTCCTGCTGGCGGGACTCGACCGGTCGAAGGTCGTCGTGACCCTCGCCTCCTACGACGACGGCGGCGCCGAGCAGGCGATGAAGGACCTTCGGACGGCCGCCGAGAAGTGCGCCGGCGGGTACTCCTACACCGCGGCCGGCACCAAGACGGGGATCGACAAGGTGGCCGTGACCCAGGCGCCCGCGGGCGCCGACGAGGCGTTCGCCGTGACCCAGACCGTGAACGCCGAGGGCGTCAAGGCACCGGTGAAGGCCGTCGTCGTCCGCAAGGACGCCACCCTGGCCTACTTCCCCGCCGTCAACCTCGCGTCGGCCGCCTCGGGCAAGGACTTCGACTTCCCCGCGGAGCTCGTCGACGCGCAGCTCGCCAAGCTGAAGTGATCCGGAGGCCCACCGGGGCCCTTCCTGCCCCGGTGGGAATTTCCGATTTCGGGCACGAAGTAGCGACTTTCGTCGGGTGTGGGCCCGTAGGCTGCCGCCCATGTGCGGAATCGTGGGATACGTGGGGTCGCAGTCGGCACTCGAAGTCGTGATGGCCGGTCTGAAGCGGCTGGAGTACCGGGGTTACGACTCGGCCGGTGTCGCCGTGCTCGCGGACGGCGGGCTGGCGGCGGCGAAGCGGGCCGGGAAGCTGGTCAACCTGGAGAAGGAACTCGCGGACCGGCCGCTGCCGACCGGTTCCACGGGTATCGGGCACACCCGGTGGGCCACCCACGGCGGGCCCACCGACGGCAACGCCCACCCGCACCTCGACAACTCGGGGCGGGTCGCCGTCGTCCACAACGGCATCATCGAGAACTTCGCGGCGCTGCGGGCCGAGTTGGCCGAGCGCGGGCACGAACTGTACTCCGAGACCGACACCGAGGTCGTGGCGCACCTGCTCGCCGAGGAATTCTCGGTGAGCGCCGATCTCGCGGAGGCCATGCGGCTGGTGTGCCGGCGCCTGGAGGGCGCGTTCACGCTGGTCGCCGTGCACGCCGACGAGCCGGACGTGGTCGTGGGCGCCCGTCGCAACTCCCCGCTGGTCGTGGGCGTCGGTGAGGGCGAGGCCTTCCTCGCCTCCGACGTCGCCGCGTTCATCGCCCACACCCGCTCCGCGATCGAGCTGGGCCAGGACCAGGTCGTGGAGCTGCGCCGGGACGGGGTGACGGTCACCGGGTTCGACGGTCGGCCCGCCGACGTCCGCTCCTACGACGTCGACTGGGACGCGGCGGCCGCGGAGAAGGGCGGCTACGACTACTTCATGCTCAAGGAGATCGCCGAGCAGCCCAAGGCGGTCGCCGACACGCTGCTGGGCCGTATCGACGCGGGCGGCTCCCTGACGCTGGACGAGGTCCGCATCTCCGCCTCCGAGCTGCGTGAGATGGACAAGGTCGTCATCGTCGCCTGCGGTACGGCCTTCCACGCGGGCCTGATCGCCAAGTACGCCATCGAGCACTGGACCCGGATCCCCTGCGAGGTGGAACTCGCCAGCGAGTTCCGCTACCGGGACCCGATCCTGGACGCCCAGACCCTCGTCATCGCCATCTCCCAGTCCGGCGAGACCATGGACACGCTCATGGCGCTCCGGCACGCCCGCGAGCAGGGCTCCAAGGTGCTGGCCATCTGCAACACCAACGGCTCCACCATCCCGCGCGAGTCGGACGCGGTCCTCTACACCCACGCGGGTCCGGAGGTCGCGGTCGCCTCGACGAAGGCCTTCCTGACCCAGCTGGTGGCCTGCTATCTGGTGGCGCTGTACCTGGGTCAGGTCCGCGGCACCAAGTGGGGCGACGAGATCCAGGTGGTGATCCGCGACCTGTCGCAGATCGGCGGCGCGGTGGAGCGGGTCCTGGAGACGATGGAGCCGGTACGGGCGCTGGCGCGCTCGCTCGCGGACAAGAACACGGTGCTGTTCCTCGGGCGGCACGTGGGCTATCCGGTCGCCCTCGAAGGTGCCCTGAAACTCAAGGAGTTGGCGTACATGCACGCCGAGGGCTTCGCGGCGGGCGAGCTGAAGCACGGGCCGATCGCGCTGATCGACGAGGACCTGCCGGTGGTCGTGGTGGTGCCGTCCCCGCAGGGCCGGTCACTCCTCCACGACAAGATCGTCTCCAACATCCAGGAGATCCGCGCGAGGGGCGCCCGCACGATCGTGATCGCGGAGGAGGGCGACGAGGCGGTCGCCCCGTACGCCGACCACCTGATCCGCATCCCGGCCACCCCGACGCTGCTCCAGCCGCTGGTCGCCACGGTGCCGTTGCAGGTCTTCGCCTGCGAACTCGCCACCGCGCGGGGCAACGAGGTGGATCAGCCGCGGAACCTGGCGAAGTCCGTCACGGTGGAGTGACCCTTCAGGGCTTCAAGGAAGCTGGTGAAGGCCTCGGCCGGAAGTGTGACGATGGCTCCGGCCGGGGCCTTGGAGTCTCGGATGGCTATGTGGGTGGGGGAGTTGGCGATCTCGACGCAGTTGTTGCCATCGCCCTCGCCGGAGTAGGACGACTTCCGCCAGTCGGGGGTGGACATGGGGTGCCTCACAGCTCTCCTGCCAGCTCGTGGATGAAGTCACGCGACCGCTCGGGCTCAAGTGCCACGGCCTCCACTTTACGGAAACGTGCTCGATATGCGTTGAGCTGAGCTTCGGAATCGATGAAGACCGAGCCATGAGGCGCGTCACGTACCACCGTGTCCAGCTTGCGCAGTGGACCACCCACATAAGTCATGGTGCTTGAAGCCCGGGAGAAGCCGTCCAGGTCCAGGGGGATGACCCGCAGAGTGATGTGGTCCGCTTCGGAAAGCTCTGCCAGACGGGCAAGTTGAGCCCGTGAGACCGCACGGTCGCTGACCCTGATGCGCAGCGCCGCCTCGTGGATCACCGCCTCGTAGGGAACGGTGGCCTCCTGGCGTGCCATTCGGTGACGGACGCGCAACTCAATCTCGTCGGAGGTGAGTTCGGGAACTCTGGACGAGAAGACCGCGCGAGCGTAGTTCTCCGTCTGCAGAAGGCCCGGTACGAACAGGATGGCCACTTCGCGCAGGAACGAGCTGTGGTGATCCAGCTCGGACAGGTCCAGGAACGACGTGGGCAGCAGTCCCCGGTACTCCTCCCACCAACCGCGCGTCCGGTCGGTGGCCATCCCCACCAAGGCGTTGACGAACTCCTCGTCCGTACATGCGTAGTGGGACGCGAGGCGGCGAAGCCGCTGCTCACTCACGCCTGCGAGTCCGGACTCGATGTGGGTGATCTGGGCGGGGTTCACTCCGAGCAGCGCCGCTGCCTGGCGGGCATTGAGGCCTGCTGCCTCGCGGAGTCTGCGCAGTTCAGTTGCCAAACGCATCTGGCGTGCCGTTGCTTCGCGCCTCAAGGTCGACCGCTCCTCGGTTCAAGGGGCCCACAGGGACGACTCGTTCGGGGTCAGGTTACGGGATCGACTTGCGACATCTCTAGATTTAGATCTACCGTCGGTGACGCACCGTTCACGCTGCGGAATTGCGCCGCAACCGGCCGCCGACAGATCGGAGTTCAGGCATGCCCGAAACTGCTGCCGAACCCTGGGAATACTGCCTCTACATCCCCAACGACCTCCGCGCCGTCACCGTCAGTCGGCGTACGCTCCGGCTGATTCTCACCATGCATGGGCTGATCCGGCTGGTCGACGTGGCCGAGTTGCTCGCGACCGAGTTGGTGTCCAACGCCGTACGGCACACCAAGGGGCCCGCCGCGCTCCGACTGCGGTGGGCCGCGGGGGTGTTGCGGATCGGGGCGTGGGATGCCGACCCCGCGCCCCCCGAGCCGCCCGTGCCACTGGAACGGGTGGGCGAGGGAGAGGAGGGACGCGGGCTGGCGCTCGTGCGGGCCTGTTCCGACCTGTGGGGCTGGCAGCCCCTGGCCAGGGAGGGCAACCGCGGCAAGATCGTCTGGTGTGAACTGGCCGCCGCGTAGTGAAGGCTCAGCAGCGTGCGCTCAGGTGTCGTACGCGCTCACCCGGGAGCGCCATGAGAGGTGCTTCGGCAGGTACTCGGACCTGGCCTCGATCGGGATGCCGCCCGCTGAGGTCGCTGAGCGCACTGTCTGCACGGCTCGCCACTCTGTGGGAATGCGCGGGTGATCATGTGCGTCTCTTCCGGGTCAAAACGTCGGGGGTGAGCGGCACCATGGAGTCGGGCTCTGAGTACCGTGACGTCGCTAGCCCATGAGGGGGGAGGAGGTGCGGCATGAGCGTTGAGCTCGAACTGAGGCTACGGGGCCCGCACGCCGGCATGGACGCCCAGGAGTCGCTGCGCACCGTGCAGAGTGTGCTGTCGCTGCTGCGCGAGCTGGAGAACAGCGAGACCGCGCGGTCGAGCCGCCATGGCACCCGCTGGTCCTTCAATGAGCTCAGGCTGGGCAGCGTGACCTGTGTCCTTGAGCCGCTGCGCATCGCCGAACACTCCGACTACCAGGTCGTGGAACGGGTGCTGCGGACCGCCGTGACCGGGCTGGGCGAAGCCGAGACCGCGGAACGCATCCCGACCGGTTGGACCGCCCGCGCGGCATCGCTGGGGCAGCAGGTCGCCCGTTCCCTCGGAGCATCGCCCGATGTCGGCATGTTCGTCGCGGTACGTGCGGACGGCGTCGAAGTCCGAACGGCCGAGGTCACACAGAGGACCGCGTTCAATCTGCAAGCCGCCACGCGTGCGCGCCTGCGCACGTCGGCTCGCGGCGGGGACGTCTCAGCGGCCTGGTGGAGGGAAAGCATCGCCGTCCCCGGGCGGTGCTGCGCACCGAGGTCGGCGGGGAAGTAATTCCTGTCTATTTCGGTGATGATCTGGACACCGAGCTGCGGCGGGCCTGGCGACGTGACCGGGTGGAGGTCACCGGCGAGATCACCGAGAACGCACAGGGCCAGTGGTCCAGGTACGCGCGACGGAGATCGAGCTCCTTCCGACAGAGCCGCAGCTCTCGGACGACGAGCTGCGGGCGGGGTTCTGGCCGGACATGACCGGCGGCCAGGACGCGGTGGATTATGTGGAGGCTCTGCGTGGGGGAAACTGACCGCCCCGAGTCGGTCTACTTGGACAGCAACTGCTTCGTCGACTGGGCGCAGGGCACAGGCAGCGCACGCGAGGCGGAAAGCATGCTGCGGGCCGCCAAAGCCGGGTATGTACGGCTCTACACGTCCACCGTCACCCTTGCCGAGGCGCGAGGCACCACCGCGAGTGTCCATCGGCTCCATATCCGGACCTTGCTCCAGGAGCCCTACATCACGCTGGTGGAAGTGACCCGCCGAGTCGGCCTCATCGCCAACGACATCACGGCCGAGAAGCCGAAGATCAAGGGGCTCGACGCCATCCACCTGGGGTGCGCGACCTTCGCCCGGGCGAGGTTTACGTGTCGCGCAACTTCCGCGACTTCGCGCCCGGAGACGTGTGCAACGGCGTCTTGCTGCGGACGCCTTTCGAGTTCGGCGGCGCAGGACTGTTCCCGGCCTCCGAGGTCGACTGACAGTGGGACCGTGGCAGGTGAGGTGCGGCCCGTAGGGTGCTCCGCATGAGCATCATCGGGGTCGGTATCGACGTGGCCGAGATCGACCGGTTCGCGGCGTCGCTGGAGCGGACGCCCGGACTGGCGACGCGGCTGTTCGTGGAGAGCGAGTTGCTGCTGCCCGGCGGGGCACGCCGGGGCATGGCCTCGCTGGCCGCCCGCTTCGCCGCCAAGGAAGCGCTCGCCAAGGCGCTCGGCGCGCCCGCCGGACTGCTGTGGACCGACGCGGAGGTGTACGTCGAGGACTCCGGCCGGCCGCGGCTGCGGGTGACCGGCACGGTCGCCGCCAAGGCCGCGGAACTGGGCGTCTGCTCCTGGCACGTGTCCCTGAGCCACGACGCGGGAGTGGCCTCGGCGGTGGTGATCGCGGAGGGCTGACGCCTCCCGTCACCGCCCCGTCACCGGTCCGCGTGCGGGACCGGACGCATCCGGGGCAGACTCGACCGCATGCGTACCGCGTACAGCGTTGAGACGGTCAGGACAGCCGAGCGCGCGCTCATGGCGAGGCTCCCCGACGGCGCCCTCATGCAGCGGGCCGCCGCCGGACTCGCCGCCGCGAGCGCGGACTTGCTCGGGCGGGTGTACGGACGCCGGGTGGTGCTGCTGGTCGGCAGCGGCGACAACGGGGGCGACGCGCTGTACGCCGGGGCCCGGCTGGCCCGGCGCGGCGCCGGGGTGACCGCCGTGCTGCTCGCGCCCGACCGCACCCACCCCGGCGGTCTCGCCGCGCTGCGCCGGGCGGGCGGGAGCGTGGCCCGGGCCGACGGCGCCGAGGAGGCGGTCGACCGGGCCGACCTAGTCGTCGACGGCATCGTCGGCATCGGCGGCAAGGGCGGCCTGCGCGCCGACGCCGCGCCGCTGGCCGAGCGCGCGGCACGCTCCGGGGCGGCCGTCGTCGCCGTGGACCTGCCGAGCGGAGTGGAGGCGGACTCCGGCCAGGTGCTGGGCGCCGCCGTGCGCGCCGACCTGACCGTCACCTTCGGCACGCACAAGCCGGGGCTGCTCGTCGACCCGGCCCGCGAGTACGCCGGCACGGTCCGCCTCGTCGACATCGGCCTGGGCCCCGAGCTGCCCGCCGAACCCGAACTGGAGGCGCTTCAGCACGCCGACCTGGCCGCGCTGCTGCCGCGGCCCGCCGCCGAGAGCGACAAGTACCGGCGGGGTGTCGTCGGCATCGCCGCGGGCTCGGCCCGCTACCCGGGCGCGGCCGTGCTCGCCGTGTCCGGCGCGCTGCGCGGCGGGGCGGGCGCGGTGCGGTACGTCGGTCCGGCCGGGCGCGCCGTCATCGCCCGCTTCCCGGAGACGCTCGTGTCCGACCAGGGGCCGCACAAGGCGGGCCGCGTGCAGGCGTGGGTGACGGGACCGGGCGCCGGGGACGACACGGCCACCGTCGCCGAGGTGCTGGAGACCGACGTGCCCGTACTGATCGACGCGGACGGGCTGCGCCTCGCCGACCGCGACGCCGTACGCGCCCGTACCGCCCCGACCCTGATGACCCCGCACGCCGGAGAGGCCGCCGCCCTGCTCGGCGTGGCCCGCGAGCAGGTCGAGGGCGCGCGGCTGGCCTCCGTACGCGAACTCGCCGCCCGCTACCGGGCGACGGTCCTCCTCAAGGGCTCCACCACACTCGTCGCCGACCCGGACGGGAGCCCCGTACGGGTCAACCCGACCGGCACGTCCTGGCTCGCCACCGCCGGCAGCGGTGACGTCCTGTCAGGCCTCGCCGGTTCCCTGTTGGCCGCCGGTCTCTCCGCCCGCGACGCGGGCAGCGCGGCGGCCTATCTGCACGGACTGGCCGGCCGGCTCGCCGCGCACGGCGCGCCGATCGGCGCCCACGACATCGCGGAGACCATCCCGCGGGCCTGGCGGGACGTGCGGGACTGAGCGGCGAGCAGCGCGGCGGACGGGGCACGGCTGCGGACCGGAGCACCGACCGACGGCACATGTCGCGTCCGTCACCGACCCGCTTCTCGAATGGCCGTCCGGTGCCTCTGAGACACTGGGGGCGCGATGAACGACACAGCACACCCACAAACGGCGCCGCTGCGTGCCCGTGCCGAGATCGATCTGGCCGCCGTACGGGCCAACGTGCGGGCCCTGCGCGGGCGCGTGTCCGGCGCCGCCGTCATGGCCGTGGTCAAGTCCGACGCCTACGGCCACGGCGCGGTCCCGTGCGCCCGCGCGGCCGTCGAAGCCGGGGCGACCTGGCTGGGCACCGCCACGCCGGAGGAGGCTTTCGCCCTGCGCGCGGCCGGGCTGTCGCCCGCGCAGGCGCGGATCATGTGCTGGCTGTGGACGCCGGGCGGGCCCTGGCGGGAGGCGATCGAGGCCGACCTCGACATGTCCGTGAGTGACATGTGGGCCCTGGCGGAGGTCCGGGAGGCCGCCCGGCAGGCCGGCCGTCCCGCGCGCGTGCAGCTGAAGGCCGACACCGGACTCGGCCGCAACGGCTGCCAGCCCGCCGACTGGCCCGAACTCGTCGCCGAGGCCCTGCGCGCCGAGGCCGAGGGGCTGGTCCGCGTCACCGGACTGTGGTCCCACTTCGCCTGCGCCGACGAGCCGGGTCACCCCTCCATCGCCGCGCAGCTCGGCCTCTTCCGCGAGATGACCGCCCACGCCGAACAGCGCGGTCTGCGCCCGGAGGTGCGGCACATCGCCAACTCGCCCGCCGCGCTGACCCTCCCCGAGACCCACTTCGACCTCGTCCGCGCCGGGATCGCCGTCTACGGCGTCTCGCCCAGCGCCGAGCTCGGCACCCCGGCCGACTTCGGGCTGCGCCCCGCCATGACCCTGTTTGCCTCGCTGGCCCTGGTGAAGCACGTGCCGGGCGGCCACGGCATCAGCTACGGGCACCACTACGTCACCCCCGGCGAGACCACCCTCGGCCTGGTGCCCGTCGGCTACGCGGACGGCATCCCGCGCCACGCGTCCGGCACCGGGCCGGTCCTGGTCGGCGGTAAGTGGCGTACGGTCGCGGGACGGGTCGCCATGGACCAGTTCGTGGTCGACCTGGGCGGGGACGAGCCCGAGATCGGCTCCGAGGTCGTGCTCTTCGGCCCCGGAGACCGCGGCGAGCCCACCGCCGAGGACTGGGCGCAGGCCGCCGGCACCATCGCGTACGAGATCATCACGCGCATCGGAACACGCGTTCCCCGCGTCTATGTGAACGAGGCGCCGGACCGGGCAGGGGACGGGGAGCGGGCAGCACAGGACGGGTGACCCGTGCGGACACCCGGCCGGGGCACGCCCCCCGCGCGGGACGGCGGCACCCTTCGCGCCCACCGGGACCGGTGCCGGCCGGCGAGCGAACAGCAGTACGGCAACAAGAGGAGCGGTACGTGAGCGAGAGCAGTGCGGGGGCCGTCGCGAAGGCCGCCACGGCGGCCGTCGCCTCTGCCGCGGAGGCGGTCGGCGGCTGGCGGCGGGCGACCGGTATCGCCGGCGCCGCGATAGGCGTGGTGGCGGCGGGCGCCGCCGCCGGGGTCGCCATCGAGCGGATGACCGTCGGCCGCGGCATACGCCGCAAGGCCCGGCTCGCCCTGGACTCGGCGGGCCCCTACGGAGCCCTGCGCGGCACCCCGGGCAAGGCCCTGGCCGACGACGGCACCGAGCTCTACTACGAGGTCGACGACATCGACCCCGACTCCACCGCGAACCTCGGCCCGCGTCGCCGGCGGCTCTTCGGCCGCAAGGCCCCCGCCCCCGTCACCGTCGTCTTCAGCCACGGCTACTGCCTCAGCCAGGACTCCTGGCACTTCCAGCGCGCCGCCCTGCGCGGTGTCGTACGCACCGTGCACTGGGACCAGCGCAGCCACGGCCGGTCCGGGCGGGGCCTGACCCAGACCCGCGACGGCGTGGAACTGACCATCGACCAGCTCGGCCGCGATCTGAAGGCCGTCATCGACGCCGCCGCGCCCGAGGGGCCGCTCGTGCTGGTCGGGCACTCCATGGGCGGCATGACGATGATGGCGCTGGCCGACCAGTACCCCGAGCTGATCCGCGAGCGGGTCGTCGCCACCGCCTTCGTCGGCACCTCCTCCGGGCGGCTCGGCGAGGTCAACTTCGGACTGCCGGTGGCCGGCGTCAACGCGGTGCGCCGGGTGCTCCCCGGCGTGCTCAAGGCGCTCGGGCAGCGCGCCGAGCTGGTGGAGAAGGGGCGGCGGGCCACCACGGACCTGTTCGCCGGCATCATCAAGCGTTACTCGTTCGCCGGCCGGGACATCGACCCGGCGGTCGCCCGGTTCGCCGAGCGCATGATCGAGAGCACGCCGATCGACGTGGTCGCCGAGTTCTACCCGGCCTTCACCGACCACGACAAGACCGAGGCGCTCGCCCTCTTCGCGGACATGCCGGTGCTGGTCCTCGCCGGAGTGCAGGACCTCGTCACGCCCAGCGAGCACAGCGAGGCCATCGCCGACCTGCTCCCCGACGCGGAGCTGGTGCTGGTCCCGGACGCCGGGCACCTGGTGATCCTGGAGCATCCGGAGGTCGTCACGGACCGCCTCGCCGACCTGCTCGCCCGCGCGGGCGCGGTCCCGGCAGGCACTACCGTTGATGGCTATGGAAGCACCAGCAGCACGGCACACCCCTGACCCCGGGTCCGTCGAGATCACCGTCAACGCCCCCGAGCAGATGCGCGAGCTGGGCCGCCGGCTGGCCAAGCTGCTGCGCGCGGGCGACCTCGTGATGCTCAGCGGGGAGCTCGGCGCGGGCAAGACCACGCTGACCCGCGGACTCGGTGAGGGGCTCGACGTGCGTGGCGCCGTCACCTCCCCGACCTTCGTGATCGCCCGTGTGCACCCGGCCCTGGGCGACGGCCCGCCGCTCGTCCACGTCGACGCCTACCGCCTGTCCGGCGGGCTCGACGAGATGGAGGACCTCGACCTGGACGTGTCGCTGCCGGACTCGGTGGTCGTCGTGGAGTGGGGCGAGGGCAAGGTCGAGGAGCTGACCGACGAGCGGCTCCAGGTCGTGATCCACCGGGCCGTCGGAGACACCACGGACGAGGTGCGGCACGTGACGGTGACCGGGATCGGGGACCGCTGGACCACCGTCGACCTGGGCGTTCTGACCGCCTGAGGGCCGCCCGGACTTTCCGACAGGACGTCGGCAAGTCCTTGCGCCGGGTGCTCCGGGCATGGTCACATGGTGGTCAGCCCGTGGTTAGGCGTGCCTAACCACGTCCGCCCCCGGCCCTCAGGAGGCGTCCATGTCGGCCATGGAGAGCAACGAGCAGCAGCAGCGGCGGCACCAGACGAAACCGAAGCCGCGGCCGTACGCGGTGGGCGGTGTGTCCATGCGCGATCTGCTGGCCTCCTGCGCCGCCGCCGACGCGGTCTCCCGGCCGCCGCGCGCCCCGGAGCCGGCGGACCCCCGCGCGGTGGAGGAAGGCCGTGAAGCGGCGTAGCCCCATCGGATGACTTCGGCGGACGCGCCCGGTGAAGGACATGACCCCGCGAGGGTGCGTTCCGGTGGGCGACGACAGGACCTGGTGCCGCGGCAGGCTACGTTTGCCCGTAATGGAGCGGCGTCCGGTGCGTGCTCTGGGGGTCCCCCCTGCTCGAAGAGCTTGGGGGAGTGCCAGCCGGAAGTCCTCGTACTGGACCGTACTTGGGCTTTCGGCCGGTGCGGTGAGAGGGTGTGCCGGGCGTCGTGACGGGGCAAACGTTGCCTGTCGGGGCACTAGCGGATGACGACGACCTTCTGGCCGATCGTCGCGAACATCCACATCGCCTCGCCGTCCGCCCGGGACTCACGGATGCCGCCGGTCCTGATCGCCGGGTCGGACGTCGGCCAGGAGCCGTCCAACGCCGCGCTGAAACCGATGACCACCTCGTCCGTGCTGGTGAAACGCACGACGTGCTCGACGGGGACACCGTCGGTCCCGGTGATCGCCTTCGAACGCGACACCACGGCGTAGGTCCCCGGCGCCGGGTCGACGTTGCCGGGGCCGACCCGGAAGGTGTTCTGGACCGACCCGTCCGGGCCGACCAGCCACACCCGGTCGTCGTCCAGCGAGTACACGACCCGCTCGCCGGTCCCGGAGCCGCCGGGCAGGGCGGTCGGGCGCCGTTTGTCCCGGGGCGCCTTGGAGACGCTCGCCGCGGGCGTCGCCGTCGGGCCGGGCCGGCCGCTCAGGCTCCGCGGCACGGTCGCGTGCGCCTGATAGGCGAGGAAACCGACCGTGAGGACGGCCGCGGCGGTGAGCCCGGCCACGAACCCCGAACTGCTCCGTGCCACGGTCGTCCACCCCCGCCTCGGTCGTCACGAGCTGCCTCGCGGCGACCGTAGCAGCCGGAATCCGCCCGACCGGGGCGGCCGTGCCGGAGGCGCGGGAGCCGTAGGCTGTTTGCGTGCTCTTGCTCGCTCTGGATACCGCCACCCCCGCCGTCACCGTCGCCCTGCACGACGGAACGGCCGTCATCGCCTCCTCCAGCCAGGTGGACGCGCGCCGGCACGGAGAGCTCCTGCTGCCGGCCGTCGACCGGGTGCTCACCGAGGCCGGGCTCAAGCTGGACGCCGTCACGGCCGTCGTCGCCGGCGTCGGGCCCGGCCCGTACACCGGCCTGCGCGTCGGCCTGATGACCGCCGACACCCTCGGGCTCGCCCTCGGCGTGCCCGTGTACGGCGTGTGCACTCTCGACGGCCTCGCCTACGCGGCCGACCTCCCCGGCCCCTTCGTCGTGGCGACCGACGCCCGCCGCAAGGAGGTCTACTGGGCCCGGTACGCCGACTCGCGCACCCGGGTCACCGACCCGGCCGTGGACCGGCCGGCCGACATCGCCGACCGCGTCAGGGGTCTGCCCGCGGTCGGCGCGGGCGCGCTGCTGTACCCCGAGACCTTCCCGCAGGCGCACGAGCCCGAGCACGTGTCGGCCGCCGCCCTCGCCTCGCTGGCCGCCGAGAGGCTGGCCGCCGGTGAGGAGCTGCCCGCGCCCCGGCCGCTGTACCTGCGCCGGCCGGACGCCCAGGTGCCCAAGAACTACAAGGTGGTCACCCCGAAGTGACGGGACAGACGACGACCGGGTCCGCCCGGTGCGCACTGCGCGAGATGCGCTGGTGGGACATCGACCCGGTGCTGGAACTGGAGAAGGACCTGTTCCCGGAGGACGCCTGGTCCCGGGGCATGTTCTGGTCGGAGCTGGCGCACTCCAGGGGCCCGGAGGCGACCCGGCGCTACGTGGTGGCCGAGGACGGCGGCCGGATCGTCGGGTACGCCGGACTGGTCGCTTCCGGCGGCCAGGGCGACGTGCAGACCATCGCCGTCGCCCGCGACCACTGGAGCACCGGGCTCGGCGCCCGGCTGCTGACCGAGCTGCTGCGGGCCGCGACCGCCTTCGAGTGCGCCGAGGTGATGCTCGAGTGCCGCGTGGACAACGTCCGCGCGCAGAAGCTCTACGAGCGCTTCGGCTTCGAGCCCATCGGCTTCCGGCGCGGCTACTACCAGCCGGGGAACGTGGACGCCGTGGTGATGCGCCTGTCCGACCCGGCAACCTCCGTCAACGGTGTACAAGGAACCGAGATCCATGACTGACTTGAGGGACGAGC
This sequence comes from Streptomyces sp. NPDC001231, assembly GCF_042896885.1. Classification (NCBI taxonomy): domain Bacteria; kingdom Bacillati; phylum Actinomycetota; class Actinomycetes; order Kitasatosporales; family Streptomycetaceae; genus Streptomyces; species Streptomyces sp. NPDC001231. The sequence goes on along the minus strand of NZ_JBIAXS010000032.1, from coordinate 87,359 downwards.
CGCTCGTCCTCGGCATCGAGACCTCCTGCGACGAGACCGGCGTCGGCATCGTCCGCGGCACCACCCTGCTGGCCGACGCGGTCGCCTCCAGCGTCGACGAGCACGCGCGGTTCGGCGGGGTCGTCCCGGAGGTGGCCTCCCGGGCCCACCTGGAGGCGATGGTGCCGACCATCGAGCGCGCGCTCAAGGAGGCGGGGGTCAGCGCCAGGGACCTGGACGGCATCGCGGTCACCGCGGGACCCGGCCTGGCCGGCGCCCTGCTCGTCGGCGTCTCGGCGGCCAAGGCGTACGCCTACGCCCTGGGCAAGCCGCTGTACGGCGTCAACCACCTCGCCTCGCACATCTGCGTGGACCAGCTGGAGCACGGCCCGCTGCCGGAGCCGACGATGGCGCTGCTGGTGTCCGGCGGACACTCCTCGCTCCTGCTGTCCACGGACATCACCGCGGACGTACGGCCCATGGGCGCGACGATCGACGACGCGGCGGGCGAGGCCTTCGACAAGATCGCGCGCGTGCTGGACCTGGGCTTCCCGGGCGGGCCGGTCATCGACCGGTACGCGACGGAGGGCGACCCGGCGGCGATCGCCTTCCCGCGCGGGCTGACGGGTCCGCGCGACCCCGCCTACGACTTCTCCTTCTCCGGCCTCAAGACGGCCGTGGCCCGCTGGATCGAGGCCAAGCGGGCGGCCGGGGAGGAGGTTCCGGTGCGTGACGTGGCCGCGTCCTTCCAGGAGGCGGTGGTGGACGTGCTGACCCGCAAGGCCGTACGGGCCTGCAAGGACGCGGGCGTCGACCATCTGATGATCGGCGGCGGCGTGGCCGCGAACTCGCGGCTGCGGGCCCTGGCACAGGAGCGGTGCGAGGCGGCCGGGATCCGGCTGCGCGTGCCCCGGCCCAAGCTGTGCACGGACAACGGCGCGATGGTGGCGGCGCTGGGCGCGGAGATGGTCAGCCGGGGCCGGGCGGCCTCCGACTGGGACCTGTCGGCGGACTCCTCCCTGCCGGTGACGGATCCGCATGTGCCGGGCACCGGGCACACCCATGACCATGTGCACGAGGTCGGCAAGGAGAACCTCTACTCGTGACGGTGGCGTTGATGTGGGAGGCCCGTGCGGTTCCGGGCCGGGGGGAGGAACTGATCGCCTGGGCGCGGCGGCAGGAGCTCACCGGGCGGCCCCTGCGCCGGGAGACCTTCCGCGCCCCGCAGGACCGGGTGCTGGTCATCACCTGGTGGGACGCGGAGTTCACCGCCGATCTGCCGGAACTTCCCGAGCCGGAAGGTGAGTTGGTCACGCGGGCCGTGCATCGGTGGCGATTCGAGTCGGTCGGCGGGGGCCAGGACGGCTGATTGGCCCGCGGCCCTCCCGATGGGCTATGATCATCACACGCAAGCGGCCAACTGAGGCCCGCGAGCAGTGCGTTGGTGGTCCAAGGAAAGACGTCCCGCTTCCTGCGGGGAGATGCAGGTGCAAGGCCTGCCCGGCGCTCCACGGAACCCCGCCCCCGGTTCATCCGGAGGGCGGGGTTCTTTTTTCGGCTTCGCCCACCTGCCCGCCCGTCTCGGTGAGTTGAGAGGTCCCGTCCCTGGGGTTCAGCCCCAGATCCCGGCGGGGGCTCTGCCCCTGCACCCCCGTTTTCCCACCCTCCCACTCGTCTCGGTGGGAGGGAGAGGGCCGCGCCCCGGACCCCGGTGCCGTCCCAATCGTCGGGTGGGCTGGTTCTTTCAGCCCGTCCGGCGATTGAGGACGACGCCGTTCAGGCCGAAGCGGGGGTCTGGGGGGCGGCAGCCCCCAGGGGGCGGGTCAAGCCGTCGGTGAGGTTTCCGTCCCGCAGTGCAGGCGGCGCTCCACGCCCACCTCGCGCACCGGCCCCGTCAGGGTCAGGTGCGCCGTGTGGCGGACGTCCGACGCCGACGTGGCCAGCCGCAGTTCCAGGGCGCCCGGCTCCACCACCCGCCGGCCCGTGCGGTCGGTGAACGCCGACAGGTCCGCGTGGAAGCGGAAGGTCACCCGGCGGGACTCGCCGGGGTCCAGCTCCAGCCGCCGGTAGCCGATCAGGCGGACGTCCGGACGGGTCACCGACGCCACCGGGTCGTGCAGGTACAGCTGCACGACCTCCGCGCCGGCCCGGTCACCGGTGTTGCGCACGGTCAGCGAGACGTCGTGCGAGCCGTCCGTGTCGATCTCGGTGACATCGTTGCCCTGGAAGTCCGACCATTCGAACGTCGTGTAGGACACCCCGTGCCCGAACGGGTACAGCGGCGTCGGGTCCAGGCTGCTCACCTCGCCCGCCAGGCCCAGCGGCGGCTGGAGGTACGTCCACGGCTGGCCGCCGGGCCCGCGCGGCACGCTCACCGGCAGCCGGCCCGAGGGGTTCACGCGGCCGGACAGGACGCCCGCGACCGCCGGTCCGCCCTCCTCGCCCGGGAAGAACGCCTGGACGGCCGCGCCCAGCCGCCCGTCCCAGCGGCCGAGCGCGTAGGGGCGGCCGGTGAGCAGGACGAGGACGACGGGGACGCCCGTCTCCACCAGCGCGTCCAGCAGCGCGCCCTGCACACCGGGCAGCGCGAGGTCCGCCACGTCGCAGCCCTCGCCCGACGTGCCCCGGCCGAACAGGCCCGAGCGGTCGCCGAGGACGGCCACGCACACGTCCGCCTCCCGCGCCCGGGCGACCGCCTCCTCGAAGCCCGAGGTGTCGGGCTCGGAGACGCCGCAGCCCTCCGTGAACGTCACCTTCGCGTCGGGCAGTTCGCCGCGCAGGGCGTCCAGCAGGGTGGGGATCTCGATGCCCATGGGCACTTCGGGGTGCTGCGTGCCCACGTGGGACGGGAAGGAGTAGCAGCCCAGCATCGCGAGGGCGTCCGCCGCCCGGGGGCCGACGACCGCGATCCGGGTGTCGGGGGAGAGGGGCAGTACCCCGTCCGGGTTGGCCAGCAGCACCACCGACTCCTCGGCCACCCGGCGGGCCACGGCCCGGTTCTCCGCCGAGTCCAGGTCGACGGACTCGGCCGGGGCGTCCGCGGCCCAGTCCTCGTCCAGCAGGCCCAGTTCGCACTTCTGGAGCAGGACGCGGTGGGCCGCGCGGTCCACCAGCGACTCCGGAACCGTGCCGTCCTGGACCGCCGCCACCAGTTCCTTGCCGTAGCACTTCAGCGTCGGCAACTCGACGTCGATCCCGGCGGCCAGGGCCAGGTGCGCCGACTCGGCGGGGGTGCCGGCGACGCGGTGCAGGGTCCGCAGGAAGTCGACGGCGAAGTAGTCGGCGACCACCGTTCCGGTGAAACCCCACTGCTCGCGCAGGAGTTCGGTGAGCAACCGCGGGTCCGCGGAGGCCGGGACGCCGTCCGTCTCCGTGTACGCGGCCATCACCGAGCGCGCGCCGCCCTCGCGCAGCGCCATCTCGAAGGGCGGGAGGGTGACGTCGGCGAACTCCCGGGTGCCGGCCCGCACCGGGGCCAGGTTGCGGGCGCCCGCCGAGGAGGCGTACCCGGCGAAGTGCTTCAGCGTGGACACGATGCCCGCCGACTCCAGGCCCCGCACGTACGCGCTGCCGATCGTGCCGACCAGATACGGGTCCTCGCCCGCGGTCTCCTCGACCCGGCCCCAGCGGGGATCGCGGACCACGTCCAGGACGGGCGCGAGCCCCTGGTGCACGCCCACCGAGCGCATGTCCCGCCCGATGCGGCCGGCCATCTCCTCCACCAGCGCCGGGTCGAACGTGGCGCCCCACGCCAGCGGGACCGGGTAGGCGGTCGCGCCCCAGGCGGTGAAGCCCGCCAGGCACTCCTCGTGCGCGACCGCGGGGATGCCGAAGCGGCCGGCCTCGGCGATCCGGCGCTGGGCGCGTGCCAGTGCCTGCGCGCCCAGCGCGGGATCCACGGGGGCGGTGCCGAAGGAGCGGGTGAGCTGGCCGAGTCCGAGGGTGATCAGCTCGTCCCAGTCGTAGTCCGTGTTCATCTGCTGCTGGTGCGGAGCGACGCCGTCGCCGTCCGTCGCGGCGCCCACCCACACGCCGTACAGCTGGGCGACCTTCTCCTCGATGGTCATCCGGGAGAGCAGGTCGTCGACGCGGGCGGCGGCGGGCAGGGCGGGGTCGCGCCAGGGGGCGGTGGTCATGAAACTCCTGTCGGGTCTGTCAATGAGGGGGATTCGGCTGCCGCGGGTCGGTCCCGGTCACTTGGTCACTTGCCGCCCACGCCCATCAGGCCGCCCACGAGGGCGCGCCGGGCCACCAGGTAGACGGCGAAGATCGGGATGCCGGAGAGGACGACGGAGGCGAGCAGTGCGGGGATGTTCACGCCGAACTCGCTGACGTAGTTGAACAGGCCGAGGGTCAGCACGCGCGGGCCGTCGGACTGGGTGAAGATCAGCGGGAAGAGGAAGCCGTTCCAGGCCTGGAGGGCGGAGTAGACGACGACCGTGCTGATGCCGCCCTTGGCCATCGGGATGACCAGCTGGAACAGCATCCGCGTGGGGGAGGCGCCGTCCAGCGCCATCGCCTCGTACAGCTCCTCGGATATGTCCCGCAGGGTGCCGGTGAGGATGAGCGTCGAGACCGGCATCGCGAACGCCGCCGTCGGCAGGATGACCGCGAGCAGGCTGTCGTAGAGGTTCAGCTTGGCGATCATCAGGTAGAGCGGGACGACGACCGCCTGGGCCGGGATCGCGACGCCGAGCAGGAACATGCGGAAGGCCGCGCCCGACCAGAAGCTGCGGGTGCGGACGGCGACGTAGGCGAGCGGGACGCACAGTACGAGGACGATGGCCACCACCGCCGCCGCGACGGTCACCGTGTTGGCGAGGAGGTGGCCGAAGCCGCTGTGCAGGACGGTGTTGTAGTTCTCCAGGGTCGGGTGCTCGGGCGGGTCGAGGGCGTTGCCCAGAGCCTCGTCCTGCCGGGTCAGCGAGGTCGAGATCATCGCGTAGATCGGGATGATCACGATGATCAGCCAGACGACCGAGCCGAGGCCGGCCAGCGGGTTCGGGCGCCTGGTCCAGTGGCGGCGGCGGTGCGTGGGGGCCGCGGTCACCGGCGTCCGGGGGGTGCGCAGCGGACGGCGCGGCAGCGTATCGTGTGACACTTCGTCACATTCCTTCCCTGGTGCTGCGCATGGCGCCGAAGCCGGTCAGCCGGACCAGCAGCAGCGACAGCGCGGTGGCGGCCACGACGAGGAAGGACGCGATGGCGCTCGCGTAGCCGAAGTCGTAGCTCTTGAAGCCCGCCTCGTACATCAGGTACGGCAGGATCGCGGTGTCCGTGCCGGGGCCGCCCTGGGTCAGGATCAGGACGGTCTCGAAGTACGTGAGCGAGCCGACGATCATCAGCACGCTGGACGTGGTCGCCGTGTTGCGCAGCTGGGGCAGGGTGATCGAGAAGAACTGGCGGTAGCGGCCGGCGCCGTCGATGGCCGCGGCCTGGTAGAGGACCTCGGGGATCTGCCGCGCCCCGCCCTGGTAGATCAGGGTGTGGAAGGGGATGAACTGCCAGCCGCCGACGAAGACGATCGCCAGGAAGGCGCCGGACGTCGAGCCGAACGTGTCCCCGCGGATGATGCCGAAGTTCGGGTCGAGCAGGGAGTAGAAGAGCAGTGCGATCGCCGTGGAGGACAGCAGGAACGGCGTGAAGAAGATCGCGGACAGCACCGCCCGGTTGCGCTGGCGGCCCGCCGCCCAGACGCCCAGCAGCAGCGAGACCACCGTCTGGAAGGTCCAGCTGACCACGGTGAGCAGCACGGTCACCGTGATGGACTGGGTCAGGCGCGGGTCGTGGAGCAGTTTCTGCCAGTTGGCCAGGCCCGCCGGTTCGGGGTCGCCCAGGCCGTTCCACTTGGTGAAGGACAGGTAGAAGGCCAGGACCATCGGGGCGATGGCGAAGAAGGCGAAGAACAGAACGCCGGGCAGGGCCCAGGCGGCGTGCGGGCGACCGGCCCGCACGCCCTTCCCGGGCCTGCCCTTCGTCCTGGTGGAGACCGTCGAACTCACTTCAGCCCCTGGAGCGCGGTGACGAACTGGCTCGGGCTCGACTTGCCCACGAACAGCTTGTTGATCTCGGTGAGCATCGGCGTGGAGATGTTCGGGTCGACTGCCTGGTCCCAGCTCAGGGTGAAGGCGGGGGCCTGCTGCACCATCGAGTACTGGAACTTGGCGAACTCGGGGTTGGGGGAGGCGTCCAGCAGGTTGGCCGCGTTGGACGTGGTCGGGATGTCGCCGTTGGCGATCAGGTCCTTGGCGTACTGCTCGGAGGCGCACTCCTTCAGGAAGGCGATCGCCGCGTCCTTGTTGGACGTACGGGCGTTCACCGACCAGTAGTTGGTCGGGTTGCCGACCACGTTGCGGATGTCGCCGGCGCCGCCGTCGTACTTCGGGAACGCGCACCAGCCCAGGCTCTTCTTGGCGAAGTCCGGGAACTCGCCGAGCTGCGTGGAGTACTCCCACGAGCCCATCAGGTGCATGGCCGCCTTGCCCTTGGCGAAGACCGCCGGCGCGCCCTTGTTGGTGTACGCCACCGAGCTGAAGCCCTTGCCGAAGGCGCCGTCGTCGATGAGCTGCTTGACCGTCTCGGCGGCCTTGAGGACGGCCGGGTCGCCCCAGCCGGAGGAGTCGCCGTTCTTGATCTTCTCGAAGACCTCGGGGCCGCCGATGCGGTCGACCAGGTACTCCAGCCACATCAGTTCCGGCCAGATGTCGGCGCCGCCGAGCGCGAACGGGGTGATCTTCGCCTTCTTCAGCTTGGCGTTGATGTCGAGCAGCTGGTCCCAGGTGGTGGGCGGCTGGAGCTTGTGCTCGGCGAAGATGGCCTTGTTGTAGAAGAGCATCACCGGCTGCATGCCGCGCATCGGGATACCGAAGTTGCGTCCGCTGAGCGCGCCGGCCGCGAGCACGGAGGGCAGGAAGCCGTCCTTGAGGACCGGGTCGGACTCGATGGTGTCGGTGAGGTCGATCAGCTGGCCCGCGTCCTTGTACGCCTTGATGGAGCCGCCGCCCCAGTTGAAGAACACGTCCGGGGCGTGGGGCGAGCCCATCGCGGTGCGCAGCTTGGCCGGGTAGTCCGAGCCGGGCACCTTCTCCAGCTTGATCCTGCCCTTCGCCTTCTTGGCCGCGGCGGAGGCGTTGAACCGGGTGACGGCCGCGGTCTGCACCTTCACGGCGTCGTCGCCGTACACCATCGCCGTGATCGTGCCGCCCGAGCTGCCGGAGCCGCCGCCGGAGCCGCAGGCGGTAAGTCCGGCGGCCGAGATGAGGGTGGTGGCGCCGGCGCCGAGAAACCAGCGCCTGCTGTAGGACTCCATGTGACGGCACCTCTCACGAATGTCGTGTTCCGAATGTTCGTCTGGCCGAACTGTTCGAATGGCCGAATGTTTCGTATGGCACTTCGAATGTTCCGGGAACCTAAAGCGGTCGAGGGGGTTCGTCAAGAGGTCTCGCAGAGATACGATCGCGGCCATGAAGCCGACGAAGACCGCAGGAACGCAGACCGCCACGCTCGCCGAGATTGCCCGCGAGGCCGGTGTGTCGGCTCCGACTGTTTCGAAGGTTCTCAACGGTCGTGCCGACGTCGCCCCGACCACCCGCTCCCGGGTCGAGGAGCTGCTGCGGGCGCACGGCTACCGGCGCCGGCGGGCTGAGGCGACCCGCTCGCCGCTGATCGACCTGGTCTTCCACGAGCTGGAGAGCGCCTGGGCGATGGAGGTCATCCGGGGCGTGGAGAACGTGGCGCGGGACGCGGGGCTGAGCGTCGTGCTCTCCGAGAGCGCGGGCCGGCTCACTCCCGGGCGGACCTGGGCCGACCAGGTCGCGGCCCGCCGGCCGCACGGCGTGGTCCTGGTGCTGTCCGGGCTCGACGAGTCCCAGCGGGCGCTGCTGACCAGCCGTTCCATCCCGTTCGTGGTGATGGACCCGGCCGGTGACCCGGGCGCCGACGTGCCCTCGATCGGCGCCACCAACTGGCAGGGCGGGCTGGCCGCCACCCGGCACCTGGTGGAGCTCGGGCACACCCGGATCGGCGCGATCAGCGGGCCGTCCCGGATGATGTGCAGCCGCGCCCGGGTGGACGGCTACCGGGCCGCGCTGGAGACGGCCGGGCTGCCGGTGGACCCGTCGCTGATCGTGACCGGCGACTTCCACCACGAGGCCGGCTACCGGCTGGGCCTGAAGCTGCTGCGCCGCGAGGACCGGCCGACCGCCGTCTTCGCGGGCAACGACCTCCAGGCGCTCGGCGTGTACGAGGCGGCGCGCGAACTGGGCCTGCGCGTCCCGGAGGACCTGAGCGTGGTCGGCTTCGACGACCTGCCGGTGGCGCGCTGGGTCGGGCCGCCGCTGACAACCGTGCGCCAGCCGCTGACGGAGATGGCCGAGGCGGCGGCGAAGCTGGTGCTGGACCTCGGGCGCGAGGAGGACTCGCCGGTGGCGACCCGGGTGGAGCTGGCCACGAGCCTGGTGGTGCGCAGCAGTACGGCGGCGCCCGCGAAGTGAAGCTCAAGTCCCGAAAGTTTCGGGGAAGATGAGATTTTCCGAAGAAATCGGTCGTGGGTGCCTCCCACCGTCGGGCTCCTCATGAGTCGGACGTATGTTCCTCCCCGTGAGGGGACACAACAGGGGACATGACAGGGGACAGGGCGACAGCGACAGCGGGGACGCGGGCGGAGGGGCCGGCCGGCGGTCACGGGCCCTGAAGGCCGTGGGCCTCGGCCTGTCGGGCGTCCTGGTGCTGGGCGTCGCGGCGGCGGGCTTCGCGTACTGGCACCTGAACCAGAACATCAAGAGCGTCGACATCAACAGCGCGCTCGGGGACGACCGCCCGCCCGGGTCGCGTACGGGACCGTCGGTCGACACGGCCGCCCTGCCCAGGGGGGCCCTCAACATCCTGGTCCTCGGCTCGGACTCGCGCAGTGGCGAGCAGAACGAGGAACTCGGCGGCGGCGACAGCGAGGGCGCACGCTCCGACACCGCGATGATCGTGCACATCGACGCCGGCCGGACCTCGGCCACCGTGGTGAGCATCCCGCGCGACACGCTGGTGACCCGCCCGTCCTGCCCGCTGGAGTCCGGCGGTTCCACGGCGGTGGCGAACTACACCATGTTCAACAGCGCGTACTCGGTGGGCGGACCGGTGTGCGCGGTCAAGACGGTCGAGACGCTCACCGGCATCCGCATGGACCACTACATCGAGATCGACTTCTCCGGCTTCGCGAAACTGGTGGACGCGATGGGCGGGGTCACCGTCACCACCGAGCTGGACATCGACGACGACAAGAGCCATCTGCACCTGAAGGCCGGCACCCACCATCTGAACGGCACCGAGGCCCTGGCCCTGGCCCGCACCCGGTACGGCGTGGGCGACGGCAGCGACCTGGGCCGCATAGGCCTCCAGCAGACGCTGGTCAAGGCGCTGCTGGAGGAGATCTCCGACTCCGGCCTGCTGGACGACCCCGCCGGGCTCTACCGGGTCGCCGACGCGGTGACCGGCAGCCTGACCACCGACACCGGCCTCGACTCGCTGGGCGAACTGACGACCCTCGGCGAGAGCCTGAAGGGCCTGTCGGCGCAGAACGTGAAGACGGTGACCATGCCGGTGGTGACGGCCCCGTGGAACCCCAACCGGGTGGTGGCGCAGGAACCGGACGCGGGCGAACTGTGGACGTCGCTGCGGTGAGCCGGTGAGCGGCGTCAGCCCGCCGGGTGGCCGAGCAGCATGGTGGGCGCCCCGGCGACCCGGGTGAGGAACACCGTCGCCGCGTTCCTGCCGTGCGGCTTCGGCAGGACCTTCCTGCGCAGTTCCTCCGGTTCGACCGCCGAGCCCCGCTTCTTCACGGTCAGCGCGCCCACCTCGCGCTCCCGCAGCAGGGCCTTCAGCCTCTTGACGTTGAAGGGGAGCCGGTCGGTGATCTCGTAGGCGGTGGCGTACGGGGTGGGGCGGAGTTCGTCGGCGGTCACGTACGCGATGGTCGCGTCGATCAGGCCGCCGTCGAGTTCCCGGGCGGCCTCGGCCACCAGGTGGGCACGGATCACGGCGCCGTCGGGCTCGTACAGGTAGCGGCCCGGGGTGCGGACCGGGGGGTCGGGCAGGCCGCGGCCGCGCAGGGTGCGCGGGCCGGGCAGCAGGGTGGCCCGGATGAGGCCCGGCTCGGTGCCGAACCACAGCACCGCCTCCTTCACGTCCCCGCCGTCGGAGATCCACTCGGCCTCGGCCTGCGTCGGGATCAGCTCGTGCGGGATGCCGGGGGCGATCTTCAGGGCCGCGCGGGGCGCCCGGAGCGCGGCGCCGACCGCCCAGGACAGCGGCGGCGAGTACGCCTCGGGGTCGAAGACGCGCCCGCCCGCGGCGCGGCCGCCACCCCGCCCTCCGCCCGCTCTGCGGGCCGGATCCACGAACACCGCGTCGTACGAGGCCGTGTCGACCTCCGTGACGTCCGCCTCCCGTACCTCGATCAGGTCCGCCACCCCGAGCGCCTCGGCGTTCGCGCGGGCCGCGGCGGCGGTCAGCGGGTCCCGGTCCACGGCCAGGACCCGGATCCCGGCGCGGGCGAGGGCGATCGCGTCGCCGCCGATCCCGCAGCACAGGTCCGCGACCGAGGCCACCCCCGACTCCCGCAGCCGGCCCGCCCGGTACGCCGCCACACTCGCCCGCGTCGACTGCTCCACCCCGTTCGGCGTGAAGAACATCCGCCCCGCGTCCTCGGCCCCGAACTTCGCGGCCGCCCGCTGCCGCAGCCGGGCCTGGCCGAGCGCCGCCGACACCAGTTCGGCGGGGTGCTCACGGCGCAGCCGGGTGGCGACCGCGAGTTCGTCGGCGGGTGGGGTGCCGCGCACCTCGTCGAGGAGGGCGCGGCCCTCGGGGGTGAGCAGCGAGGCGAAGGCGTGGAGGTGGTCGTTCACCGGCTCATTGTGGGCCAGTCGGTGGACGGTGTGCCTCCGGCCGCGGTGTCGTCCCGGCTTCCGGGTGGTGGCCTGCGAGGATCCGGCGCCATGAGGTCAGTAGTACAAAATGACAAAAAGGGTCCTGAAAGGGTGCCGAGTCGCGGGACCCGGATCCGCGGCGGGCTCGCGGTGCTCGCCGTCGCCGCCCTCGCCTCCGGCTGCGGGCAGCCGGAGGCGCAGGTGCGCCCGGCTCCCGGCCAGCAGCGCCCCCGGGCGCACCCCGCCCCCGCTGCCGCCCCCGGCTCCTTCGGCGACCGCCTGCACACCTCCTACGCGCAGCGGGTGGCCACCGCCAAGCGCTGGAGTCTGGAGCGGGTCCCGCTGATCCCCCCGCAGCCGCCCACGACGAAGTCGAAGGCCACCGCCCGCGCCGGTTTCGAGGTGAAACACCAGAAGGACTGGAACCTGCCCCCGGTCTTCACCACGGTCCCCACCAAGGACAAGGTCGTCTTCCTCACCATCGACGACGGAGCGGAGAAGGACCCGGAGTTCCTGCGGATGATGCGGGACCTGAAGATCCCGTACACCGCGTTCCTCACCGACGACCTCATCAAGGGCGACTACGGCTACTTCTGGAAGGTGCAGGGCTCCGGGGTCACCCTCAACAACCACACCCTGCACCACCGTTACCTGCCTGCCTTGTCCTACGAAGAGCAGAAGCGCGAGATCTGCGGCATGCAGGACATCATGGAGGAGCGGTTCGGCAAGCGCCCGAAGATGTTCCGCCCGCCCTACGGCAACTACAACCAGGACACCCTGCGCGCCGCCAAGTCCTGCGGCATCGAGTACGCGCCCCTCTGGAACGAGGAGGTCTACGTCGACCACTGGGAGTTCCGCGAGGACGGCCGGCGGTTGCGGCCCGGCGACATCGTGCTCACCCACTTCCGGGGCCGCAGCGAGTGGAACGGCACGATGGCCGACGACATGCGCCGGTTCCTGAACAAGGTCACGGCCGACGGGTACGCGGTGGCCCGGCTGGAGGACTACCTGTGAGACCGCGGCCCGTCCGGCCGCGGCACCTGGCCGTGGCCCTGCTCGCCGCCTCGCTGCTGACCGGCTGTGCCACGTCCGTCGACCCCATCGAGCGGCTCGGCCGCAAGGCGGCGCAGGGCGTACGGTCGCAGAGCCCGACGGCCGACCAGGCCTACCGGCGCTGGGGGCTCAGGGCACCGCTCGCCGCGCCGCCGAAGCCGCCGGCCCGTCCGCCGCGGCTCGCCGGCGCCGCCCCGTCCGCCGGCCTGCCCGAGGTCGTGGACCGCGTCGCGACCTCCGACCCGGTCGTCTTCCTCACCTACGACGACGGCGCGGAGAAGGATCCGCGGTTCGTCGACATGGTCCGTGAACTGCGGCTGCCGGTCAGCATGTTCCTCACGGACAGTGTCGTCGGGCCGGGGTACGGGCACTTCGCGCGCCTGATGTCGGTCGGCGCGGACCTCCAGAACCACACCCTGGACCACCCCTCGCTGCGCGGCCTGCCCTACGCGGGCCAGCGCGCCGAGATCTGCGGCCAGCGGGACAAGATCCGCTCCCGCTTCGGCGTCAGCCCCCGCCTCTTCCGCCCGCCCTACGGCAGGTACGACACGACGACCCTGCGCGCCGCCGCCGACTGCGGGGTCTCGGCGGTCGCCCTGTGGCGGGGCGTCACGACCGACACCGGCCTGCGCTTCAGGCACGGCCCCCACGAACTGCGCCCCGGCGACATCCTCCTCGTCGCCTCGGACGACGACGACCTCGACGGCCCGCCCCTGCGTGACCGCACGACCCGCCTGCTCCGCCGAATCCAGAAGAAGGGCCTGACGGTGGGCCGGCTGCAGGACTATCTCTGAGCTGCGGCGGGACTGTCTCCGGGCTGAGATTCTCGGCCGAGTCCGGCATCAAGCAGCCCGTCCGGCGCTTGAGGGCGAGGCCGTCCAGGCCGAAGGCGGGGGTCTGGGGGCGGCAGCCCCAGGGCGCTCGCACAGGCCCACAGCACCTTGAACAGACGTTCGCCAAACCGCACCCCACCCCCGACGCGCCACGAGGCAATTGGCACTCCGCTTGACCGAGTGCTAACGACGGTCATAGTCTCAGGTCTGGCACTCCCCCCTGGAGAGTGCCAACAAAGCGACGGGCAGGTCCGGCACCCGCGACGACGGATCGACCTGGTCGCCACCTCAGACAGTTAACCCCGTGAGATCTCCGAAGGGGGAGGTCGGATCGTGACGACCGCCAGCACCAAGGTTGCCATCAAGCCGCTCGAGGACCGCATCGTGGTCCAGCCGCTGGACGCCGAGCAGACCACGGCCTCTGGCCTGGTCATCCCGGACACCGCCAAGGAGAAGCCCCAGGAGGGCGTCGTCCTGGCCGTGGGCCCGGGCCGCTTCGAGGACGGCAACCGTCTTCCGCTCGATGTGAAGGTCGGCGACGTCGTGCTCTACAGCAAGTACGGCGGCACCGAGGTGAAGTACAACAACGAGGAGTACCTCGTCCTCTCGGCTCGCGACGTCCTCGCGATCATCGAGAAGTAGTTCACCCGCTTCTTCACGAAGCCGAAGCAATTCTGCTTGAGCTGCGCCCCTGGCCCCCCGCGACCGATAAGAAGCCGGGCGCCCGGGGCGCAGTGTCTTACCACCAGATTTCGAGAGGGCTCCCGCTGCCATGGCGAAGATCCTGAAGTTCGACGAGGACGCCCGTCGCGCCCTCGAGCGCGGCGTCAACAAGCTCGCCGACACGGTCAAGGTGACGATCGGCCCCAAGGGCCGCAACGTCGTCATCGACAAGAAGTTCGGCGCGCCCACCATCACCAACGACGGCGTCACCATCGCCCGTGAGGTCGAGATCGAGGACCCGTACGAGAACCTCGGCGCCCAGCTGGTGAAGGAGGTGGCGACCAAGACCAACGACATCGCGGGTGACGGCACCACCACCGCCACCGTGCTCGCCCAGGCGCTCGTGCGCGAGGGCCTGAAGAACGTCGCCGCGGGTGCCTCCCCGGCCGCGTTGAAGAAGGGCATCGACGCCGCGGTCAAGGCCGTCTCCGACGACCTGCACGCCTCGGCCCGCCCGATCGACGAGAAGTCCGACATCGCCGCCGTCGCCGCGCTGTCCGCCCAGGACCAGCAGGTCGGCGAGCTCATCGCCGAGGCGATGGACAAGGTCGGCAAGGACGGCGTCATCACCGTCGAGGAGTCCAACACCTTCGGTCTGGAGCTGGACTTCACCGAGGGCATGGCCTTCGACAAGGGCTACCTGTCCCCGTACTTCGTCACGGACCAGGAGCGTATGGAGGCCGTCCTCGACGACCCGTACATCCTGATCCACCAGGGCAAGATCTCCGCCATCGCGGACATGCTCCCGCTCCTCGAGAAGATCATTCAGGGCAACGCCTCGAAGCCGCTGCTGATCATCGCCGAGGACGTCGACGGCGAGGCCCTGTCGACCCTGGTCGTCAACAAGATCCGCGGCACGTTCAACGCCGTGGCCGTCAAGGCCCCCGGCTTCGGCGACCGCCGCAAGGCGATGCTCCAGGACATGGCGGTCCTCACCGGCGCCACCGTCATCTCCGAGGAGGTCGGCCTCAAGCTCGACCAGGCCGGTCTGGACGTCCTCGGCTCCGCCCGCCGCGTCACCGTCACCAAGGACGACACCACGATCGTCGACGGCGCCGGCAAGAAGGAGGACGTGGAGGGCCGCGTCTCCCAGATCAAGGCCGAGATCGAGAACACCGACTCCGACTGGGACCGCGAGAAGCTCCAGGAGCGCCTCGCGAAGCTGGCCGGCGGCGTGTGCGTGATCAAGGTCGGCGCCGCCACCGAGGTGGAGCTGAAGGAGAAGAAGCACCGTCTGGAGGACGCCATCTCCGCGACCCGCGCCGCGGTCGAGGAGGGCATCGTCTCCGGTGGTGGCTCCGCGCTCGTCCACGCCGTGAAGGTCCTGGAGGGCAACCTCGACAAGACCGGCGACGAGGCCACGGGTGTCGCGGTCGTCCGCCGCGCCGCCGTCGAGCCGCTGCGCTGGATCGCCGAGAACGCCGGCCTCGAGGGCTACGTCATCGTCTCCAAGGTGGCGGAGCTGGAGAAGGGCAGCGGCTACAACGCCGCCACCGGCGAGTACGGCGACCTGATCAAGGCCGGCGTCATCGACCCGGTCAAGGTCACCCGCTCCGCCCTGGAGAACGCCGCCTCCATCGCCTCCCTCCTGCTCACGACCGAGACCCTGGTCGTCGAGAAGAAGGAAGAGGAAGAGCCGGCCGCCGCGGGCCACGGCCACGGCCACGCCCACTGAACGCTCCGCTGAGCTGAGCCGAACCACCGGTGCCCGGTGCCCCTTCGAGGGTGCCGGGCACCGGTGCGTTGCGGTGCTCCTGCCGGTGCGGGCCCTTTTCCGGCCGGGAAACCATCAACTCACCCGATTGGTACCAGATGCTTGTACCAGTTGAGTGGTACGGTTTTCCCGTACGAGTCGTGTGGAGGAGGTGCCCGTGTCCATTACCGCCAGCGAGGCCCGAGCCAGGCTTTTCCCGTTGATCCAGCAGGTCAACGACGACCATGAGCCCGTCGAGATCACCTCCAGGGGCGGCAACGCCATACTGATGTCCGCCGACGACTTCCGTTCCTGGCAGGAGACCGTTTACCTGCTGCGTTCGCCGGCCAACGCCGCTCACCTCATGGCAGCCGTCGCCGCCGACAAGGCTGCCGACACACCGGTGATCACCAAGAGCATGGAGGAGCTGGAGGCTCTGGCGGAGGACGGGGAGTGAGGGACGTACGGTTCCGTCCCACTGGGTGGGAGGACCTCCTGTACTGGCAGTCCGCCGACAGGAAGCTGTTCCGCAAGCTCGTGCGTCTGATCGGCGAGATCCAGCGCGACCCCTTCACCGGCATCGGCAAACCGGAGCCGTTGAAGGGCGACCTGTCGGGCTACTGGTCACGCCGGATCGACGACGAGCACCGCCTTGTCTACCGGGCCACGGAGAAGGAAGTCGTGATCATCAAGGCCCGTTACCACTACTGACGTCCAGGTGCTCTGTCTTCCCTCCGGATCAGCCGCAGCCCGGTGCCTCTGCCGCCACGGGTCAGCTCAGCCCCATCTCCTGGCTCAGGGCGGTGAGTTCATCGGCCGCGTCATGCCGAAGTCGCTCGTCCTCCCCCGGGGAGGTGGGCGGTGCCGGTGTTGCCGGAGCCCTGGTGGCCATGACGGCCCAGACCGTCTTGCCGGGGGCGCTGGGCCGCGGGGTCGTGCCCCACGCCTCGGCGAGGGAGGCGACGAGGAGGAGCCCCTGGCCGCCGTCCTCCCCGGTTCCGACGTCTCGTGCCGCAGGCAGCCGCTCACCCCTGGCGTCGCTCACCTCCACGCGTACGCGCCCGCCGTCCTCCCTGCTCAGCCGCAGCTCGGCGTCCCGGCCAGGGACCAGGCCGTGGGTGACGGCGTTCGCGGCCAGCTCGGCCACGACCAGTTCCACGGCGTCGTGGGCGGGTGTGCCGTAGCCCCACCCCCAGGCATCCATCTGGTGGGAGGCGAGACGCCGGGCGAGGCGTGCGCCGCGTGGCGAGGCGGTGAAGCGGAGGGTGAAGGCCTGCTGTTCGGCGGCCGGTGGCAGCGGTGGACGCTGCCGGTCGGGGAAGGTCGTCATGGACCGAAGATCCCGTGCCCCGGCCTCTCCTCACCAGGTATGACACCCGCACGGACGGAACCTGTAGGGGTGCCGGGCGACCGAGTCGGGCCTGTAGGGGCCGACGGAGCACGCCGAAGGCGGCCCCCTCACCTTCCGGGGAGCCGCCTCCGTATCGGCCGTCGGCTTGTCGCCTCAGTCGGCCGTGTTCAGCCGGACCGCTCCGGAGCTTGTGCGGATGGTCAGCGCACAGGCGACGGCCACCGTGGCGCAGGCCGCTGCGAACAGCAGGGCGCCCGCCAGGTTGAAGCCCTCCGGGCTGCCGGCGGTGGCCAGGGACTCCACGGCGAGCACCGTTTGGCCGAGGCCCACCAGGGCCAGCCAGGCCACCGTCAGCGCACGCGGCGCCCAGGACCGTGCGCGCTCCAGGCCCAGCAGGGCCGCACCGCCGGTCAGGCCCACCAGCGTGAGCACCACCAGGGCAGCGTTCAGCGGGCTGAAGCCGGAGGGATCGGTGTGGTCGAGTTCCGCGGTGTCCGGCCCCAGCGTCAGAAAGGCGATCTCGAGCAGACCCGCGTAGGCGACCTGGAGCAGCAGGAGCGCGGGAGCGACGCGGCGCGTAAGAAAACGGATCATGCGGTGCTCCTGACAAGCTTCTTGGGTAGGTCCCGTGGATTGTTTCAACGCCGAGAGCGGTGCATGTGGTCGCCCTCGCCCTCGCCCTCGGTACGGTGGCGAGAGCGGCACGGCTCCCCTGCAACGGTCCGGCGGGACGGGCGTGGCGCACCACGTCAGTTGCACCGCTGGCAGCGTGTCTCGTCGCCGACGGGACGGAACAGCGTGGCCTGGACGTGATCGCCCTCGCACTCCCGCAGGCCGGCGAGCCGGGCCGCCGGGCGGCCAGGGGCGGATCGTCCGGGCGACAGCGTACCGGCGGGGGCGTACTGGGCGGGCGGTTCCGGCGGGGGCGGGACCTCGCGGAGGAGGTAGCGCAGCAGGCCGCCGGGGCGGTGGACCGGGGTGCCGTCGGAGGGCAGGCCGCGCAGGATGTGGGTGCGGACGGTGCTGGGGGTGTGTCCGGCGGTGAGCCAACGGGCGGTGAGCCGTGCCAGCTCCTCGTGCATGCCCCGGGGGATGCGGCGGAGGTCGGGGGAGAGGCGGGGGAAGGCGGCGACGAGGGCGCGGGCCTGGTCGGTGGCGGGGCCGTGTTCCGGCTGGAGTTCGGGCGTGGGCGAGGGCGCGGGCGCGGCGGGATGGTGGGAGGTGTTTTCCCCGGGGACTTTCCTTGGATGACCGTCGGTGGGCCGAGGAGTCGGGACACCGACGGTCGGATTTCGACGACTCGGTGCGACCTGCGGCGACACGGGGTACGCCGAGGTGGGTGCGGGTGCGGGAGCGGGTGTCTGGGCAAGGATCTTGGTGGCCTCGCCGCGACGTTGGAGACGAGCTGTTGGGTGACCCAGAGTCCACCGGGCACCTGCACGCGCCGCTCGTGCACGAAGCCCTCTTCCTTGAGCTGGCGCTTGGCGCGGGTGAAGGCGGTTGCGCCGATACGGGCGCGTTCGGCGGTGCGCGACAGTGACTCGCGCGCTCCCTGCGGGAGGGAGAGCTGCCAGGTCAGGAGACGGACGGCGTCCGAGGACAGGCGAGGGTGCCGGATGATGTCGTGGGAGAACTGGGTGAAGGCGCGCGGGGGCGCGATAAAGTGCCGGTAAATCACGGTGGAGGCCTTTTCCACTGGTGGTTCAGGCCCTCGCGAACGGTTGCAGCCGTTGCGGGGGCCGTCTTCGTTTGCGCCCGGCGTGGCGCGCGGAAGACGTGCTGTCGAGGGTGACCGTACCGCACGGAAAGTGTGCGCGTGGACGCGTTGAGTGAAGAAAGCTTTCGCATACGGCGTTCACCCGTACGAAGCAACGTGCCCTGGTCGGAGCGTGGTTGACGCTCGCGCGCCCTACTGTGCAATCGCAGCGAGACGGGTGCAAGGGCGAGGGAGCGAGGCGGATGGAGTCGGGTGCGGACTCGGGCGCGGGTGTGGCCGCGGAGACGGACTCCAACGGGGAGTTCCTGCGCTGTTTCGGCCGTCAGATGAAGCTGTTCCGGGAGGCCGCGGGGCTGACGCAGGCGCAGTTGGGCGAGCGGGTCGGGTACGGCGAGGCACAGATCGCGGCGGTGGAGCAGGGGCGGCGGATCCCGAGGCCCGAGTTGGTCGATGCGGTGGATCAGCAGACGGGGGCGCGGGGGGTGCTGGCGGCCATGAAGGGAGAGGTGGCCAAGGCTCGGTATCCGTCGTTCTTCCGGCGGTACGCGGAGTTGGAGGGCGAGGCGGTCGAGCTGCATGCGTACTCGAACCACGTCGTGAAGGGTCTTGTGCAGACGGATGAGTACGCGCGTGCGGTCTTCCGTATGTGGCGCCCCCTGCTGGACGAGGAGACGGTTGAGCAGCGTGTGGCCGCACGCATGGAGCGACAGAAGTTCTTCGCACGGCGCCCAGCCCCACTGCTCAGCTTCGTGATCGACGAGCACGTCCTGCGTCGTCCGCTGGGGGGTGCCCAAGTTCTCCGTGGCCAACTGGAACAGCTTCTGATCTATGGGCATCAGCGCAACGTGGAGATGCAGGTCATGCCGACCGGCCGTGAAGAACACGCCGGTTTGGCTGGGCCGTTGACATTGATCCACACGAGCGATGAGCGCAGGATGGCCTACGTGGAGGTACAGGGACTGAGTGCCCTGCACGCCGAGCCCAAGAAGGTCAGCCCGCTGGAATCGACCTACGGCGTTCTCCGAGCGCAGGCGCTGACTCCCAGGGAGTCGCTGATCTTCATCGAGAAGTTGTTGGGAGAGCTATGAAGGCAAGCAGCCCCGGGCCTGCCGTCGGCGAACTGAACTGGTTCAAGAGCAGCTACAGCGCGGGTGACGGCGGAGACTGTGTCGAGGTCGCCGACGCTGGCACGGCCGTACTGATCCGCGACTCCAAGCGGCCGGACGCGGCGGTTCTCAACGTCCCCGCCGGCCAGTGGATGGCGTTTGTGCGGATGGCCGTACGCGGTTGACTCGACGGAGGGGCGGCAGGGATCCATTGCGTTCCCTGCCGCCCCACTGCACCCGAAGGCGGCTCAGCAGCAGGGTCGCTGTCGCGTCCGTGATCGGCGTGTCAGCAGCCGTCGGTGCCGCAGGTGGGGCCCTGTTCGTGGCCTCCACGAGCCTGTGCGTCCAGTACGGCCTTGCGGATACGGGTGGGGTCGGGGACCCCCTCGATGCGGGTGTGGCCGTCGATGATCAGCGTCGGTACGACCGTGATGCGGTGCGCCGCGGCCTCGCGCAGCGCGTCCTGGTGCGTCTCCGTAAAGGTCCCCTGCTCCAGGGCCGCGGTGAACTCGCCGCTGTCGAGGCCGAGTTCAGCGGCGATCTCGCTCAGTACGTCGATCCGTCCGATGTCCCGGTTCTCCTGGAAGAAGGCTCGAAGGACGCGCGGCGTGTACTGGCCGCCCCTGCCGTGGGCGGCGGCGTATTGGTGTCCCTCGAAGGCCAGGCGCGTGTAGGGCTGCGGGGAGACGGTGGGCAGGGTGATGTCGACACCCAGCCGTTCGGCCATCGGATACACCCCGGCTCCCACGTGGTGGGCAGGTAGGGATCCTCGGGTCGCAAGGTGGGGGTCGGGTACGGGCGCAGTTCGAAGGGCATCCACTGGATGTCCACATCCAGGTCGGAGGTGGCTTCCTTGAGGGGTTCCTCGGCGAGCAGGCAGAACGGGCAGACGTAGTCCGACCAGACGCGGATGGTGACCGGCGCCGAGGAGGGGCGGGCGTTGGGCTGAGGGTGGCTGTTCATGAGACGCCTTTCTGCTTCTGTGCCGAATGCGGGTGTGCGGCCGGTTCTTCAGCGGCCGGTGGGGAACGCGGTGCGGCGGGAGAGGAGAACCGCGCCGAACGGGACGAGGGCTGCGGCGCCCATCGCGACGGGGAGGCCCGTGGCTCCCGCGCCTTCGACGAGGACGCCGCCGATGACACCGCCGATGGCGATGGCCAGGTTGAACGCGACGGTGAACACCGATACGGCCACATCCGTGTCCGGGCCGGCGGCCTCGGCCAGCGCGGTCTGCATCTGGGTGGCGGCACCGCCGAAGCCCAGGCCCCACAGCACCAGGCCCACCACGGCCGGCACGCCCGACACCGCACCGGTGCCCAGAAGCACCGCGGCCGCGAGGAACAGCGCCAGCGCGCCCAGGGTGATCCGGCGCAGCGCCCGGTCCACGACCGTGGCCGTGATCACCAGGCCGAGCAGCGAGGCGATACCGAAGATCAGCAGCGCCAGGTCGACGTCCAGGGAGATGCCAAAGCCGTGGAGGTAGGGGCCGACGTAGGTGTAGAGCACGTTGTGGGCGAACATCCAGGTCACGACGGTGACCAGAATCGGCACCACGCCCGGGATCGCGGCGACCTTCAGCAGCGGCTTGCGCGCCTGCCGTTCCTGACCCGGCGCGTCCGGAACGACCAGCAGCGCCCACACGATGGTGACCACGGACAGCGCCGACATCACACCGAACGCCCAGCGCCAGTCGGTCACGCTGCCGAGCCAGGACCCGACCGGTGTACCGACGGCCAGGGCGATGGGGGTACCGGCCATCGCCACGGCCAGGGCCCGCCCGGCGAACCGCTCGGGGACGATGCGCCGCGCGTAACCGGCCAGCATGCTCCACAGCAGGCCCGCGAAGGCACCCGCGAGCAGCCGGGCCACCAGGGCCACCGCCAGCGAGGGAGCCAGCGCGGTGACCGTGTTGGTGACGAGGAAGCCGGCCAGCCCGCCGATCAGCACCGGCTTGCGGCGCAGGCCGCGCGTCATCGCGGTGGCGGGGATCGCGGCGAGCACGGTGCCCAGCGCGTACACGCTCACCAGCTGCCCCGCCGTCCCCTGGGAAATCCTCAGACCGGAGGCCAGTCCCGACGGCAGACCCGCTGGAAGCGTCTCCGTCATGATCACGACGAACGTGGTGCAGGCCATCACCAGCAGCGCTCCCCAGGTGAGCCGGTCGGCAGTCGGGTGTGCCTGCTCGGTGGTCGTGGAGACGTTGCTGGTCGACAAGTCGTTCATGCCAGGCACCGTAGAACCTGACGTGCATGTCAGGTTCAAGGGGCTGCGGTGTGACGTTCGCCGCTGATGCCCGTCCGGTCTCCTGGGCAGGGCCGCGCGGATGCGCTCGTCCGCGCCACGCTACGGCGCCATCCTGTCCGTCGGCGTGCTGCCGTTCACCTGCGAGGCTGCGTCGATCACGGTGTCCAGCAGGGCGCGGGAGCGCTGCAAGTCCTCGATCATGCGGTCGATACGCGCACGCTCCGCCGTCAGCTCGGTCACCAGGTGCCCGTCCGCCGTCGCCGACGGCCCTCCGTCGCTGTCGCGCATGCAGGGCAGCAGCTTCGCGATCTTGGAACTGCAGAGCCCCGCCGCGTACAGCTCCTGGATCCGCCGTACCCGATCCACTGCCGTGTCGGCGTACTCCCGATGCCCGCCGGGCGTCCGCTCAGCCGACAGCAGCCCCTCCTGCTCGTAGTAGCGCAGCGAGCGTTCACTCACCCCCGTGCGACGAGCCAGCTCACCGATGCGCATGACGCAGATCACCACTCTCGTACGGTTGAAGCTGACATGCGTGTCAGCTTCAACCGTAGCCGCACGACGTGGGCAGCAGCCGCCGGCCGTACCGGTCTGCGACTCCCTACGGCCGGACGTGGCTGACGTGCGTGAGGGGTGGCGGGGAGCACGCCGGCTCCCCGCCACCCCTCACGCTTGCCGCGTCAGCCGGCGGATGACTCCCTTGTCCCCGACTCACGTCGCGCTGGACGCCTCCAGGGACACCCCCCGCGTCTCCGGGGCCATCGCGATCGACGCCACCGTGCCCACCGCCGACACGACACCGGCCAGTAGCAGCGTCGCTCCCACTCCCCAGTGCTCCAGGGCCAGCGGGGTCAGGAAGGTGCCGACGGCGGCCGCGATGCGGCTGAAGCCGGTGCCGACGCCGACCGCGGTGGCCCGGATCTCCGTCGGGAACAGCTCGTTCGGGTAGATCCACTGGAGCAGCGTGGGGCCGCCGATGGCGATCGCGTACGCCGCGAACAGCAGTCCGGCCCAGACCGCGGGCAGCCCCGGGAAGACACCGAGGACCAGCAGCGGGACCGTGGCCGCGGCGAAGGTCCAGACGAGGACGGGACGCCGTCCCGCGCGGTTCAGCAGCGGCAGGAAGACCACACAGCCGACCAGGAACACCAGGCTGATGGCGACCGAGCCGAGGGTGCCGCTGTTGCCGGCCAGGCCCATCGCGGCGAGCAGTTGGGGGCCGAAGGCGTAGATGGCGTAGATCGGCATCACGGAGCAGGCCCAGAAGACGGAGACGAAGGCGGTGCGCCTGCCGTAGGCGCCGCGGAAGACCGCCGAGAAGCGGGCGGGCTCGGCCGGGGTGCCCAGGTCGGCGACGCCCGCGCCGGGGCCGAACACCTTCCGCATCACCGCTTCGGCCTCCTCGACCCTGCCCTGGGAGAGCAGCCAGCGGGGCGACTCGGGGGTGCCGATGCGCAGCAGGACCAGGATCGCGGCGGGAACGGCGGGGCAGGCGAGCAGCCAGCGCCAGCCGTCGGGGCCGAGGCGCAGCAGCAGGTCGCCGATGAGGTAGGCGGCCGCGCTGCCCACGGACCACATCACGGTGAGCAGGCCGAGCATCGCGCCGCGGTGCTTGCGCGGTGAGAACTCGGCGAGCAGGGACGTGGCGATCGGGTAGTCGGCGCCGACGGCGACACCGATCAGGAAGCGCAGCACGAGCAGCTGCTCGGGGCCGTTCACGAAGGCCTGGGCGACGGAGAAGACGACGATCGCCGCGAGGTCGATCGTGTACATGATGTGGCGGCCGAAGCGGTCGGTGACGTAGCCGAAGACGGTTCCGCCGATCAGCAGGCCGCACAGCGCGGCCGCGGCGAGGAGGCCTTCCCACAGGCCGCTGAGGTGCCAGCGCGGGCCGATCTGGGTGAGCGCGACGCCGATCACGCCGAGGATGAGCCCGTCGAGGAAGGGCCCGCCCGCCGAGTAGACGGTCAGCCTGCGGTGGAACGAGGTGAGCGCGCTGTCCTCGAGCAGGTCGCGGCCGCTGCTCCGGGGTGCGTCGGTGCGGGATGGGGCGGAAACCGGCGGCATGAGCCACCTCCGTGGCGGGTCGGGAGAGGGAAGGGCGGAGTCGTGAGGGGGTGAGCCGCGGCTGGATGTCGTCCGCCGCCGGCGTCGACCACGGGGATGGGGCCTGCGGTGGCGGAAAAAGTAGAAATGATTGAACGATCCTGTCAAGGGTCGGGACGATCGACGATCGGTGCCGGCGCGGAAAACCCCTGTGATGCTGGGCTTTCTGCGGCAGAAATCGAATACATGTGATCGGTGAAACTCTGGATTGATGAACAATCCTGGGGTACTGTCGCCGGCATGTCCGAAGAACAGAGCACCGCCGGGACCCCCGAACCCGGCGATGTCGCGGCGGAAGCGGTCGCCGACCGGCTCCGCGACCGGATCAGCCGGGGCGAGCTGCCGCCGGGCCTGCCGCTGCGGGACGCGGCGCTCGCCGCGGAACTGGGTGTCTCGCGCAACACGCTCCGCGAGGCCGTACGTCTGCTCGTGCACGAGGGCCTGGCGGTCCACCGGCTCTACAAGGGCGCCGCCGTCAAGCGGCTCGACGTGGCCGATGTGCACGACATATACGCCGCCCGCCGCTGCTTCGAGCTGCGCGCGGTCGAGGAGAGCGTGTACGCCTCCGAGGAGGCGCTGGCCGCGCTCGAGGAACGGGTCTCGGCTCAGGAAGCGGCGGCACGGGCGGGGCACTGGAGCGAGGTCAGCACCTGGTCGCTGGACTTCCACCGTGCCGTCGTCCGGCTGCTCGGCAGCCGGCGGCTCGACCGGTTCTTCGACACGATCGTCGCGCAGCTGCGCCTGGCCTTCGCCGAGGTACCGCGCGAGCCCGAGTTCCAGACGCAGTGGGTGCCGCGCGACCGCGAGGTGTGCGATCTGCTGCGTACCGGGCAGCGCGCTCAGGCCGCGGAGGCGCTGCGGCGCTACCTCGACGACTCGGAGCGCGCGGTCGTCGACATGGTGCGGGCCGCTGCGGCGCGCCGCGAGACCTGACAGGCCGCACTCCCGCCTCCTCCCAGCGGCCGCTCGCGGCCCACCCCACGCCATCAGCCATCAGCCACCAGCCACCCGGCACCAGCCACCAGCCACCAAGAAGGCACCAAAGAGAAGAGGTACCCCCATGGCCACCACCGCAGCCGCCTACCAGGCGACGAAGGGCGGTCCGCTCGACGTGGACCGCGCGTTCTACGACCGGGTCTCGAGGACCGAGGGCGGCCGCGAGCTCGTCGACAGCTTCGTCATACCGATCCGTTCGGGCCGCGCCTGGGAGGTTCCGGCCGGGCACCTGTGCCGCCTGGTCACCGTCGACGGGCCGCAGGTCGGCGACCTGAACATCTGGAACCGCAACGATCCCCGCGAGCGCATGTGGGCCGCCCGTACCCGCCAGCTCCAGCGCGCCCACGTGAGCACGTACGACCGGATCTGGTCGAACCTGCCCTTCCTGCGTCCACTGCTGACGATCACCGACGACACGCTCGCCGGCTACGGCCGCGACGCCGAGGGCGGGCGCGTGCACGATCTGCTCGGCACCCGCTGCGACCCGTACGTGAACCGCATGCTGACGGGCGAGGACTTCGACTTCCACTGCCACTCCAACCTGGTGCGGTCGGTGCTCCCCTACGGGCTCACGGAGTTCGACGTGCACGACGTGCTGAACGTCTTCCAGTGCACCGGGCTCAACGAGGACGACCAGTACTTCATGAAGGACTGCCCGGCCCGCCCCGGCGACCACTTCGAGTTCTTCGCCGAACTCGACCTGCTGTGCGCGCTGTCCACCTGCCCCGGCGGCGACCTGTCGGTCCCGATGTGGGGCCCGGACGCCCACGACCCCGTGGAGGTGTGCCACCCGATCGGCGTCGAGGTCTACAAGGTCGACCCCGAGCTGCTCGCGGACTGGTCGTTGCCGCAGGTGGCCGAGTACCGCAACCTGCACGGCATGACCCGTCCCGAGTGGCAGAGCTGAGGCGAGGAACACCCGTGATCGACCTCAACAGTGACCTCGGCGAGGGCTTCGGGCAGTGGCGGCTCGGTGACGACGACGCCCTGCTGTCCCTCGTCACCAGCGCCAACGTGGCCTGCGGCTTCCACGCGGGCGACCCGACCGTGATGCGCCGGACGTGCGAGCGGGCCGCCGAGCGCGGCGTCGCCATCGGCGCCCAGGTGGGCTACCGGGACCTGGCGGGCTTCGGGCGCCGCTTCATCGACGTCGATCCCGGCGAGCTGGTCAACGACGTCGTCTACCAGATCGCGGCGCTCGACGGCTTCGCCCGCCTCGCCGGTACCCGCGTCGCGTACGTCAAGCCGCACGGCGCCCTCTACAACGCGATCGTCCACCACGAGGCGCAGGCCGCCGCCGTCGCGGAGGCCGTGCGCCGCTACGACCCGGAGCTTTTGGTGCTGGGCCTGCCCGGCAGCGTCTGGCTGCGTACCGCCGAGGCGGCCGGGCTCACCCCGGTCCACGAGGCGTTCGCGGACCGGGCGTACACCCCCGAGGGCACCCTGGTCTCGCGCCGCGAACCCGGCGCGGTGCTGCACGACCCGGAGGCGATCGTGCGGCGCTGCCTGCGCATGGTGACCGAGGGCGTGGTGGAGGCCGTGGACGGCAGCGACGTACCGCTGTCCGTACGGTCGTTGTGCGTGCACGGCGACACGGCCGGCGCGGTCGCGATCGCGCGCCGGCTGCGTGACGAGCTGGAGCGGGCCGGTCTTGCCCCGACGTCGTTCGCCGTGCCGAAGCCGCTGACGGTGCCGGCGTGAGCGTCGGGATCCGCCGGGTCGGCAGCCACGCCCTGCTGGCCGAGGCCGACGGCCTGGAGCAGGTACTGGCGCTGCGCGGCGCGCTGGACGCGGACCGCCCGCGCGGCGTCCGCGAACTGGTCGCGGCCGCCCGCACGCTGCTCGTCACCTACGATCCCGCGATCACCAGCCACCCGGCCGTGGCCGCGGCCGTGACGGAGCGCGCGGCGGCCCTCGGCCCGGCGGGACACACCACGCCCGGCACCCCCTCGGCACCCGCCGGATCAGCCGGATCAGCCGGATCTGCCGAGTCCGCCGAGCCGGTCCGTGAGGAGATCGTCACGCTCGCCGTCCGCTACGACGGCGAGGACCTGTCCGACGTGGCCGAGCTGACGGGGCTGGGCGTGGGCGAGGTGATCGCCCGGCACACCGCACCGCTCTACACGGTGGCCTTCGCGGGCTTCGCCCCCGGCTTCGGCTACCTCACGGGCACCGATCCGCTGCTGAGGCTGCCGCGCCGCTCCGAGCCGCGGACCGCGGTGCCGGCCGGTTCGGTCGCCGTCGCCGGGGGTTTCACGGGGGTCTACCCGCGCTCCTCGCCGGGTGGCTGGCAGCTGCTCGGCACCACGGACGCCGTGCTGTGGGACGAGTGGCGCGATCCACCGGCACTGCTGGTCCCCGGCAGCCACGTCCGCTTCGTCCCCCAGGAGATACGGTGACGACCTCAGAAGCGACGCCGACGGCGGCCGACGCCCCGGCGACGAGCGTCGCGGCCACGGGTTCCCGCCTGGAGGTCCTGGCGCCCGGTCCGCTCGCCACGGTCCAGGATCTGGGCCGGCCCGGCTGGGCCCACCTCGGGGTCCCGGGTTCCGGTGCCGCCGACCGGGACTCGCTGGCCCTCGCCAACCGGCTCGTGGGCAATTCCCAGGACGCGGCCGGAATCGAGACCACCTTCGGTGGCCTGCGGGTGCGCGTGCACTGCCGGACGCCATCGGGGGCGCCGTCGGTGCTGTACGCGGCCCTGACGGGGGCGCCGTGCCCGGCCACCGTCGACGGCCGGTCCGTTCCGGTCGACGCGCCGTTCCCGCTGCACGACGGTCAGACGCTGCAGCTGGTCGTGCCCGGCTCGGGGCTGCGGACGTACCTCGCCGTGCGCGGCGGGCTCGACACACCACTACTCCTGGGCTCCCGCTCCACCGACCTGCTCTCCGGCATCGGACTCCGGCCCCTGCGCACCGGCGACCGGCTGCCGGTCGGCCGCCCCGTGCTCCCCTTCCCGGGCGTGGACCTGGCGCCGCGCACGGCACCCCCGCGCGAGTTCACGCTGCGCGTGGTGCGCGGGCCGCGTGACGACTGGTTCGACGACGCCTCGTACGCGGCGCTGCTCGGCGCCCGCTGGGAGGCGACCAGCCGCAGCAACCGGATCGGCATCCGCCTCGACGGCCCGGCCCTGACGCGTGTCCGTGACGGGGAGCTCCCGGCCGAGGGCATGGTGCCGGGCGCCCTCCAGGTCCCGCCGAACGGCAGACCGGTGCTGTTCCTCACCGACCACCCCGTCACCGGCGGCTACCCGGTCATCGCGGTCGTCGACGCCACCGACCTGCCCCTGGCCGGACAGATCCCACCGGGCGCCGCCGTCCGCTTCCGCGCCATCCGGTGAGTCTCGCTAGTGCTCCAACTCGTCGAGCGCCCCCAGCTGTTGCAGCAGTCCCAACTGGTCGTGCTGCCACCACAGCTCGGCGATCCTGCCGTTGCCGCCGAAGCGGAAGACCGTCATGCCGGTCATGGTGACCCGCCTGCCGGTGGGCGGGATGCCGAGGAACTCGCCCTGGTGCGTGGCGGTCCAGCTCCAGCGGGCGCAGACCCGGTTGCCCTGCGCCACCAGGTCCTCGACCGTGAAGGAGGCGTCGAAGGCGTCGCGCCACATGCGGAAGTCGCGGCGGATGGCGTCCAGGCCGATGGTGACCTGGGGGTTGACGGGGTCGTGGCTGTGGCAGTCCTCGTCGATCAGGTCGTTGAGCGGCGGCAGCTCACCGGCGGTCGTGAGGGTGCCGTAGAAACGGCGTACGGCGATCTCGCAGAGCTGCTCGTCCCGGACGACGTCCAGGTCCGTGAAGGTGGGCGTCCCGTCGCAGAGGGCGACCAGGTCCCGGAAGATCTCGTCGGTCTCCGGCAGGTGCGAGCTCCGCATCGCCTCCTCGTACGACGGGAACTCCACCAGCTCGACGACGTGGGCTCCGTCCGACCGGTCCTTGCCGACGACCGCGTGCGTCGCGGTCCGCCTGCCCCCGGTCTTCTCGACCCAGCTGTCCAGCAGCCGGTTCATCTCCTCGAACCGGCTGGTCCTGCAGTCGATGAGCTGTACGAAGGTCATGACGCGCCTCCGGTCCCCCGGCCTGGTCCGGCTCTCCGTCAAGGATGTCCAGGAAGGAAGGATGTCCGTGATGTCCGAGAAGCCCATTTTCCCACCCGGGCGCCGTCGTCACCTCCGTACGTCACCTCCGTACGTCACCACGTCACTTCCGTGACGTCACTGCGGGCCGTACTTGCGGCCCGTCTTCGAGGTGATCCCGCCCAGCAGGCCGCGCGGCGTCACCTTCACCAGGCCCATCAGCGCCTTGTACCGGGGGTCCGGGATGGACAGGGTCTTGCCGTGGGCCAGATCCGTCAGGGCCGCCGCGACCAGCTTGTCCGCGTCCAGCCACATCCAGTTCGGGATGTTGTCCGTGCCCATGCCGGCCCGCTGGTGGAACTCGGTGCGCACGAATCCGGGGCACAGCGCCATCAGCCGTACGCCGCTGCCGGCCAGATCGCGCGCCGCGCCCTGGGTGAACTGCACGACCCACGCCTTCGACGCGCCGTACGTGCCGCGCGGTACGAAGGCGGCCACCGAGGCCACGTTCACGACCCCGCCCCGGCCGCGCTCGCGCATCGCCGCGGTCGCCGCCGACGTCAACCGCAGCACCGCCTCGACATGCACCTTGATCATCCTGAGCTCGTCGGACATCGACACGTCCAGGAAACGGCCCTTGTTTCCGAAGCCCGCGTTGTTGACCAGCAGGTCCACGGGGTCCTTGCGGTCGCCCAGCCGAGTGGCGACCGCCTCGATGCCCGTGTCCGTCGCCAGGTCGGCCGTCAGCACCTCCGCCTCGATGCCGTGCCGGTCGTGCAGTTCGGTGGCCTGCTCCGTCAGGCGCGCGGTGTCGCGCGCCACCAGCACCAGGTTGTGCCCGTCGGCCGCCAGCCGCCGCGCGAAGGCGGCGCCGATGCCCGCGGTCGATCCCGTAATCAGAGCCGTTGTCATGCCGAAAGATTAGTGGTCCCCGGCGCGTTGTCCCGATCTCTGCACAGGCCCTCCCGATCGGTGATGTCCGCGTGTCCGTCCACATGTCCGTCCGCGTGCCGGCGGGACGATGACGGCCGGTCAGCCCGCGTGCCGACGCGCGTACTTCCGGGCCGCCGCCAGCGTCTCCGGGTGCAGCGCCGTACCCGCCGCGAGCAGCCGGGGCAGCAGCGGGCGCTCGGTCGTCATGGCCCGGAACTCCAGGCCCACGGTCACATCGTGGTCCGGACGGTGCACGATCTCGACGGGGTCGCCCGCCCGGATCTCACCGGCTTCGAGCACCCGCAGATACGCGCCCGGCGCCGCCCTGCGCGTGAACCGCTTCACCCACCCCTTCTCACCCAGATGGCCCTGGAAGGTCCGGCAGGGAATCCGTCCGCTGGTGATCTCCAGGAGCACCGAAGGACCGAGCGGCGAGCCGATGCGCCAGCGCTCGCCGATCCGCGCGCCGGTGATGTCCAGGCCGAGCGTGGTGAGGTTCTCGCCGAAGGAGCCGTTGGCCAGCGTCCGGCCCAGCTCGCGCTCCCATTCGTCGAGGTCCTCGCGCGCCACCGCGTACACCGCCTGGTCGTCGCCGCCGTGGTGCCGCGTGTCGCACACCGCGTCCCCGGCCAGCCCGCTCGCGCCGACCCCCTTCGGCCCGGGCGCCGCCACCTCGACCGGCCCGTCCACCGGCCGCTTGCCGATGCCGGTCACGCCTTCCGGCTGGTCGGTGTACGGCACGGCCTCCGGGCGGCCCAGGTTCACTGACAGAAGCTTCATGCGGGCACGGTAGGCGAGGGGTGGTCAAAGTGTCGACGCGATAATCCGCCGCTCGCCCAAGTTTCACTTATGCTCGGTGGTGTGATCGAGGCTCGTCATCTCCGTGTGCTGCGCGCCGTGGCCACCACCGGCTCCTTCTCCGCGGCGGGGCGCGAACTGGGCTGCACCCAGCCCGCCGTCAGCCAGCAGATGAAGGCCCTCGAGGCGGCCGTCGGCACCCCGCTGCTGATCCGGGCCGGCCGCGAGATGCGCCTGACCCAGGCCGGCGAGGCGCTCGTCCGGCACGCCACCGGCATCCTCGCCGGGCTCACCGCGGCCGAGGAGGAGATCGCCGCCATCGCCGGGCTGCGGGCCGGGCGGGTACGGCTCGTCTCCTTCCCCAGCGGAAGTTCCACGCTCGTGCCCACCGCGCTCGCCGCGCTGCGCGCCGCGCACCCCGGCACCCGCGTGTCCCTGGAGGAGGCCGAGCCGCCGAGGTCCGTCGAACTGCTGCGCCAGGGCGACTGCGACGTGGCGCTCGCCTTCCGCTACGAGGGGGCCGCGGGTGCGGGAGAGGGCGCCGGGGAGTGGGAGGACCTGGTCGTACGGCCGCTGCTGACCGACCGGCTCGTGGGGCTGGTGCCCGAGCGGCACCGGCTGGCCCGCGCGGGATCCGTCGCCATCGGCGAACTCGCGGGCGATCCGTGGATCGCGGGCTGCCCGCGCTGCCGCGGCCAGCTGGTCCAGGTGTGCGAGGGCGCCGGCTTCACGCCCCGTATCGACTTCGCGACCGACGACTACCCGGCGGTGGTCGGCCTGGTGGGCGCGGGACTGGGGGTCGCGGTCCTGCCCCAGCTCGCGGTCGAGTCGGTACGGCCGAGGGGCGCGCGCACCGTGGAGCTGGAACCGGCGGTGCGGCGGGAGATCGTCGCCCTCACCCTGCCCGACCTGGCACAGGTACCGGCGGTGGCGGCGACGCTGGAGGAACTGGTGCGGGCCGGGGCCCGCTGACACAAGCTGGCACAAGGGGATTCGGAGATCGCGAGGGCACGCGTGGCGCGTGCCCTGCTGCGGCTCAACGCGACCGGATAAGAAAAAACGTTCCTTCAGTTGTCCGAGGCGGTGTCCCCGCTGGTCGACGACGCCGACACCAGCCGGTTCCGTGCCCGCCCCATGAGCTCTTCGCGCTCGTCCTCGGTCAGGCCTCCCCACACTCCGTACGGCTCGCGCACCGCCAGGGCGTGTGCCGCGCACTCCGCACGGACCGGGCACCTCATGCAGACCTCCTTGGCCGAGTTCTCTCGAGCACTCCGAGCCGCCCCGCGCTCACCCTCGGGATGGAAGAAGAGCGAGCTGTCGACCCCGCGGCAGGCAGCCAGCAACTGCCAGTCCCACAGGTCCGCGTTCGGTCCGGGAAGGCGGGAGAAATCTGCCATTACGTGACCCCTTGTAGCCGTTCGTGGCGGATACGGTGCCAACGACCGTACATCTCCGATCTAAGGAGATGAAAATATGACTCATTGCGAATCTAGCTCCAGACACCTAGAAACGGGAAGAAAAGGGGCTAAATGGGGCATAGCTTGTGATGAAAAGTTGAGGGTCCGACGTTCATGTCTGCTCTGTGTCCGTTCCCTCACGTAGAGTGCCGAAGACGGCGTACAGCCCCGTAACTCTTTCGAGTGACCGTCGTTGAGAGTGCGGAGGCGGTTGAGAACACAAGCGCTCGGGCGGGCGTCCGAGACGGTCGACCGCACAGGTGACGATTCCGTACCAGCCTGGAGGCTCAAGGTGACGCGCATCAGCTGCGGAGGACGGCCATGACATCCGTCCTCGTCTGCGACGACTCCCCGCTTGCTCGAGAGGCGCTGCGCCGCGCGGTCGCGACCGTGCCCGGCGTCGAGCGCGTGACGACGGCGGCCAACGGCGAGGAAGTCCTCCGCCGCTGGGGCGCCGACCGCTCCGACCTCATTCTCATGGACGTGCGCATGCCCGGACTGGGCGGCGTCGAGACCGTCCGCCGCCTGCTGTCCGCGGACCCCGGCGCGCGCATCATCATGCTCACCGTCGCCGAGGACCTCGACGGCGTGGCGCTCGCCGTGGCCGCCGGGGCGCGCGGGTACCTGCACAAGGACGCCTCCCGCGCGGAGCTGCGGGCCACGGTGACGCAGGCTCTCGCCGACCCCACCTGGCGGCTCGCGCCGCGTCGGCTGCGCTCGGCCGAGATGGGCGCCGCGCCCACGCTCACCGCGCGGGAGATCCAGGTCCTGGAGGGCATGAGCCACGGCCGCTCCAACGCGGAGATCGGCCGCGAGCTGTTCCTCTCCGAGGACACGGTCAAGACCCACGCCCGCCGGCTGTTCAAGAAGCTGGGCGCCTCGGACCGCGCGCACGCGGTGGCCCTCGGCTTCCGCTGGGGCCTGGTCCGCTAGGACCCGTGCGGATCCCGGCCGGATCGCCCCGATCCGGCGTACCGGCACGCGACGCCACCCCCACGCACGGCAACGAGCGTGGGGGGCGCCCGGTCTGCCGGTCGTGCGGCCGTGCCGCTCGTACGTCTCCGCACGGGCTCGGCTCCCCGGGCTCCCCGGTTCCGGGCGGCCGGGAGGAGCCCGGCGGCCGTCGCGGTCCGGTGAGATCGTGGGCCCGGATCGCGGATGACGTGCCATACCGCACCGCGGACGCCGGTGGCAAAGCGCCCCGCCGGGCGCCTGCTGCTCGTTTCGCCGCGGATGGCGCATCCTTGAGGGTGTGGAGTTCCTCGGGGACGAGTTGGTCGAGCGGAAGGGGAGGGCGCAGGGGATGAGCTTCGGCGCACCTGCTCATAACGCTTCGGTGCACAACCACGAAGGCGGTGCCACGGATCGAACGACGTCAAGGCACCATGGACCGATGCGCGACGACCAGGCGGCACTTGCCCAAGGGGCGATCGGTGCGCTCGTCCACCGCGCCGTCGACGGCGACGAGCAGGCCACACACGATCTGCTCGCCCGGGTGCATCCGCTGGCGCTGCGCTACTGCCGCACCCGGCTGTCCCGGCTCCCGGGCGACGCCCGGCACTTCGTCGAGGACCTCGCCCAGGAGGTCTGCGTCGCGGTCCTGCTGGCCCTGCCGCGCTACAAGGACACCGGGCGCCCCTTCGAGGCCTTCGTCTTCGCCATCGCCGCCCACAAGGTCGCCGACCTCCAGCGCGCAGCCATGCGGCACCCGGGCTCGACGGCCGTGCCCTCGGACGAGATGCCCGAGCGTCCGGACGACTCCCTCGGTCCTGAGGAGCGCGCCCTGCTCAGCAGCGACGCCGAGTGGGCCAAGAAGCTGCTGGCCAGCCTCCCGGAGAACCAGCGCGAGCTGCTGCTGCTGCGCATCGCGGTGGGGTTGACCGCAGAGGAAACGGGACAGATGTTGGGAATGTCACCAGGCGCGGTCCGGGTGGCCCAGCACAGGGCGCTCAGCCGGCTGCGCGCCCTGGCCGAACAGTAGGCGGCGGCCCCGCCCTTCACGCACGTCTCCGGATGAACGCGCACCCGGGCGGTTCCGTACGAACATACGAACAGCGGAGCCTCCCAGAACCGTGGAATGAGAGAGCCGCGCTTCCCGTTAGCATGGACATCCGCACCGATCAAGGCCATTTGGGGAAGGTGTCATGACTGCCAACGTCGACGGAGTGCCCGAGAAATTCGCGACACTCGGGCTGACCTACGACGACGTGCTGCTGCTGCCGGGCGCGTCGGACATGGCGCCCGACGATATCGACACCGCCTCGTACGTCTCCAGGAACGTGCGGGTCAACATCCCGCTGCTGTCCGCCGCCATGGACAAGGTGACCGAATCGCGCATGGCGATCGCGATGGCCCGCCAGGGCGGCGTCGGCGTGCTGCACCGCAACCTGTCCATCGAGGACCAGGCCAACCAGGTCGACCTCGTCAAGCGCTCCGAGTCCGGCATGGTGGCCAACCCCATCACCATCCACCCGGAGGCCACGCTCGCCGAGGCCGACGCGCTGTGCGCCAAGTTCCGCATCAGCGGCGTCCCCGTCACCGACCCCGCCGGGAAGCTGCTCGGCATCGTCACCAACCGTGACATGGCCTTCGAGCCGGACCGCTCGCGCCGGGTCAGCGAGGTCATGACGCCGATGCCGCTGGTCACCGGCAAGGTGGGCATCTCCCGCGCGGACGCCATGGAGCTGCTGCGCCGCCACAAGATCGAGAAGCTGCCGCTGGTCGACGACACGGGCATCCTCAAGGGCCTGATCACGGTCAAGGACTTCGTCAAGGCGGAGCAGTACCCCAACGCGGCCAAGGACGCCAAGGGACGGCTGCTGGTCGGCGCGGCGGTCGGCGTGGCCGGTGACTCCTTCGAGCGCGCCCAGGCCCTGATCGAGGCGGGCGTCGACTTCATCGTCGTGGACACCGCGCACGGCCACTCCCGGCTGGTCGGCGACATGATCTCCAAGATCAAGTCGAACTCGTCCGGTGTCGACGTCATCGGTGGCAACATCGCCACCCGCGACGGCGCCCAGTCCCTCGTCGACGCGGGCGCCGACGGCATCAAGGTCGGTGTGGGCCCGGGCTCCATCTGCACCACTCGCGTGGTCGCCGGCATCGGCGTCCCGCAGGTCACCGCCATCTACGAGGCCTCGCTGGCGGCCCGGGAGGCCGGCATCCCGGTCATCGGCGACGGCGGCCTCCAGTACTCCGGCGACATCGCCAAGGCCCTGGTCGCGGGCGCCGACACGGTGATGCTGGGCTCGCTGCTGGCCGGCTGCGAGGAGTCCCCGGGCGAGCTGCTGTTCATCAACGGCAAGCAGTTCAAGTCGTATCGCGGCATGGGCTCGCTGGGCGCCATGCAGTCGCGCGGCGACCGCAAGTCCTTCTCCAAGGACCGCTACTTCCAGGAGGGCGTCGCCTCCGACGAGCAGCTGATCCCCGAGGGCATCGAGGGCCAGGTGCCCTACCGCGGCCCGCTGTCCTCCGTCGTCCACCAGCTGGTCGGCGGCCTGCGCCAGTCGATGTTCTACGTCGGTGGCAGGACCGTCCCCGAGCTCCAGGCGAACGGCCGGTTCGTGCGGATCACCTCGGCGGGTCTGAAGGAGTCCCACCCGCACGACATCCAGATGACGGTCGAGGCTCCGAACTACAGCAACAAGAAGTAGCGGCGAGCAGTGACGCACGCGCACGCGTGAGGCGTGTGCAGGGCGGCCCCGGAGCCTCCGGGGCCGCCCTTGTCGTGGGTGTCGGCGATACTGGAAGACGCTGCAACGCATCAGGGAAAGGCCACAGACGTGACTGAGATCGAGATCGGGCGCGGCAAGCGCGGCCGCCGGGCGTACGCCTTCGACGACATCGCCGTCGTCCCCAGCCGCCGTACGCGGGACCCGAAGGAGGTCTCGATCGCCTGGCAGATCGACGCCTACCGCTTCGAGCTGCCCTTCCTGGCCGCCCCCATGGACTCGGTCGTCTCCCCGGCCACGGCCATCCACATCGGCGAGCTGGGCGGCCTGGGGGTGCTCAACCTCGAGGGCCTGTGGACGCGGTACGAGGACCCGCAGCCGCTGCTCGACGAGATCGCCGAGCTGCCCGCCGGGGCCGCGACCCGCCGCCTTCAGGAGATCTACGCCGCTCCCATCAAGGAGGAGCTGATCGGCGCGCGGATCAAGCAGGTGCGTGACTCGGGCGTGGTCACCGCCGCCGCCCTCTCCCCGCAGCGCACCGCCCAGTTCTCCAAGGCCGTCGTCGACGCGGGCGTGGACATCTTCGTCATCCGCGGCACGACGGTCTCGGCGGAGCACGTGTCGTCCTCGCACGAGCCGCTGAACCTCAAGCAGTTCATCTACGAGCTCGACGTCCCGGTGATCGTCGGCGGCTGCGCCACCTACACCGCGGCCCTGCACCTGATGCGCACCGGCGCGGCCGGTGTCCTGGTCGGCTTCGGCGGTGGCGCCGCGCACACCACGCGCAACGTGCTCGGCATCCAGGTCCCGATGGCCACCGCGGTCGCCGACGTGGCCGCCGCCCGCCGCGACTACATGGACGAGTCCGGCGGTCGGTACGTGCACGTGATCGCGGACGGCGGCGTCGGCTGGTCCGGCGACCTGCCCAAGGCGATCGCCTGCGGCGCCGACTCCGTGATGATGGGCTCCCCGCTGGCCCGCGCCACCGACGCGCCCGGCAAGGGCCACCACTGGGGCATGGAGGCCGTCAACGAGGAGCTGCCGCGCGGCAAGAAAGTCGACCTGGGCACGGTGGGCACGATCGAGGAGGTCCTCACGGGCCCCTCGCACACCCCTGACGGCTCCATGAACTTCTTCGGCGCCCTGCGGCGGGCCATGGCCACGACCGGGTACAGCGAGCTGAAGGAGTTCCAGCGGGTCGAGGTGACGGTGGGGGACTCGCAGCACAAGCGGTAGCTCCACCGCGTCCACGGCCCACGCCAGGGGCCCGGTCACCTGCTCCCGCGGGCGCCCGGGCCCCTTCGCACGTGCCGGGCGTCCGCGCAGGTGGGGGCGCGTAGTGCGGGACGGGGGCGCACGGTTGCCTTCGGGCCGAATACGCGGGGAACGGGCCGTGTCGGACCGGTCATGTCCGTGACCGGCGACCCGGTTCTCTGGAGCGCCCCTTCCAAGAACACGGTCCGGACCCCGCCCTCGGGGCCCGGCCCGATTCCGACGGACCGCCTCACCGGGCCAATGGGCGGCATCGCGGAAGGGGGCGCGCCCATGGGCCGTCACCGCAAGCCCACCCGCTGGACCGCATCCGGCTTCGGCTGGTGAAGTTCGGGAGGAGATGGATCTTGCGGATTCACGGCCGCTGAGCGGCCACCCCTACAGAGACTGGGGGTGGACACTCCGCTTGGCGGTCAGGGGCCTGCCGCAGTGGCCTCTGCGGTGGGCTCCACCAGTTTCGTACGGACCGGCGGAAGGCACCGCACGCTACCAGCCGCAGAGGCCCGAAGCGTCCGCGCGCGCCCCTTTCACAACCGATGCGCCGCCCCCGTGGGCGCGGCCCCCCGTGTGTCCAGCAGCAGCTGCGCCTTCACCGACAGGCCCTGGAGGTCGTACGTGCGGTGCTGCTGGAGCAGGATCGTCAGGTCGGCGTCGGCCACCGCCTCGTACAGGCAGTCCGCGCGGGGGACGGGCCGGTCACGGACGCTCCACGCGGGCACGTACGGGTCGTGGTAGCTGACCGAGGCGCCGAGGCCCGTCAGCCGGACGGCGATCTCCTCGGCGGGCGTGCCCTGGAGGTCGGCGAGGTCGGCCTTGTACGTGACGCCGAGCAGCAGGACCCGGGCGCCCCGCGCCGACTTGCCGTGCTCGTTCAGCAGGGCGGCGGCGCGCTGGACGACGTAGCGCGGCATGCGGCCGTTGACCTGCTCGGCGAGTTCCACCATGCGCAGCCCGCAGCCCGCATGGCCCGACAGGTCCTGCGCGAGGCCGTGGCCGCCGACGCCGGGGCCGGGGCGGAAGGCCTGGAAGCCGTACGGCTTGGTCTCCGCGCAGCGCACGACGTCCCACAGATCGACGCCCAGGTCGTGGCAGAGCACGGCCATCTCGTTGACCAGGGCGATGTTGACGTGCCGGTAGTTGGTCTCCAGGAGCTGGACCGTCTCCGCTTCCCTCAACCCTCGTGCGCGCACCACCTTGTCGGTCAGCCGCCCGTAGAAGGCCGCGGCCGACTCGGTGCAGGCCGGGGTGAGGCCGCCGATCACCTTGGGCGTGTTGGCCGGGGTGATCCCGCGGTTGCCGGGGTCGACGCGGCTGGGCGAGTAGGCGAGGTGGAAGTCGCGGCCCGCCCGCAGCCCCGAGCCCTTCTCCAGCAGCGGGAGCAGGAACTCCTCCGTCGTCCCGGGGTGCGCGGGCGACTCCAGGATCACGGTGGTGTGCGGGCGCATCTGCCCGGCGAGCGCGCGGGCGCCGGCATCCACCTGGCTCAGGTCGATCCCGCCGTCCGCGCCCCGCGGGGTCGGCGCGCAGATCACCGCGGTGCGCACCCGGCCCAGTTCGGCCGGGTTGGTGGCGGGCCGGAAGCCCTCCGCGAGCATCCGGCGCAGTTCGGCGGGGCTGAGGGAGCCGGACTCGTTCCCGGTGCGGTACCCGAGGGTGGGGATGCCGGCGGAGACGGCGGCCTGGGCCAGGGGCAGTCCGAGCGGGCCGAGTCCGATGACGGCGAGATCTGCGGGCATGGCGTGGGCGGTCCTTCCCGATAACCGAGGCGTGGCGGGCACGCAAGTCCTGTGGACAAGACGAGCGAGCGCAATGTCAGACTAGGAGTAAATATGACCGTTATGTGGGATTGACCAGCGTGTTTCTCGGTACGCCCGCGGAGTTGTCCACAGGCTGGGGGTGACTGGTGGCTGAAGGCGGGCAACCCGGTCAGAATTTGGGCATGGGCAGGAGGTGGGGGGACACGCTAGAGGCATGGGGGATGGGAACGGGCTTCGCCCGACGGGTGCGGCCGGCGCGACCGACAGCGGGAGGCAGCGGTGAGGACAGCGACACTGGGGCCGGCGCAGCGCGCCGAGGCACTCGCGGGAATGGCCGAGCGGGAGCTGGACATCCTCGTCGTGGGCGGAGGCGTGGTCGGTGCCGGCACCGCTCTGGACGCCGTCACCCGCGGCCTGGCCACCGGCATAGTGGAGGCGCGTGACTGGGCGTCGGGCACGTCGAGCCGCTCCAGCAAGCTGATACACGGCGGACTGCGCTATCTGGAGATGCTCGACTTCGCACTGGTCCGGGAGGCGCTGAAGGAGCGCGGCCTGCTGCTCGAACGCCTCGCCCCCCACCTGGTCCGCCCGGTGCCGTTCCTCTACCCGCTCCAGCACCAGGGCTGGGAGCGCCTGTACGCCGGGTCCGGCGTCGCCCTGTACGACGCCATGTCGATGGCCCGCGGCCACGGCCGGGGACTGCCGCTGCACCGTCACCTGACCCGCCGTCACGCCCTGCGGGTGGCTCCCTGCCTGCGCAAGGACGCCCTGGTCGGCGCCCTTCAGTACTACGACGCCCAGATGGACGACGCCCGCTTCGTCGCCACCCTGGTGCGCACGGCGGTGTCGTACGGCGCGAAGGCCGCCAACCGCGCCCGCGTCACCGGATTCCTGCGCGAGGGCGAGCGGGTCGTCGGCGCGCGGGTACGGGACGTGGAGGGCGGCGGAGAGTACGAGATCCGCGCCAAGCAGATCGTCAACGCCACCGGGGTGTGGACCGACGACACCCAGGCGATGGTGGGGGAGCGCGGTCAGTTCCACGTCCGGGCCTCCAAGGGCATCCACCTCGTCGTGCCCAAGGACCGCATCAACTCCACCACCGGGCTGATCCTGCGCACCGAGAAGTCCGTGCTCTTCGTGATCCCCTGGGGCCGGCACTGGATCGTGGGCACCACCGACACCGACTGGGACCTCGACAAGGCGCATCCGGCCGCCTCCAGCGCCGACATCGACTATCTCCTGGAGCACGTCAACTCGGTGCTCGCGGTGCCGCTCGGCCGCGACGACGTGCAGGGCGTCTACGCGGGTCTCAGGCCGCTGCTGGCCGGTGAGTCCGACGCCACCAGCAAGTTGTCGCGCGAGCACACCGTGGTCCATCCGGTGCCCGGCCTCGTCGTGATCGCGGGCGGCAAGTACACGACCTACCGGGTGATGGCCAAGGACGCCGTCGACGAGGCGGTGCGCGGCCTCGACCTGCGCGTCGCCGACTGCGTCACCGAGGAGATCCCGCTGCTCGGCGCCGAGGGCTACCCGGCCCTGTGGAACGCGCGGGCGCGCATAGCCGCCGAGACCGGCCTCCATGTGGTGCGCGTGGAGCACCTGTTGAGGAGGTTCGGGTCGGCGGCGCGGGAGGTGCTCGCCCTTGTCGCCGAGGACCCGACGCTGGGCGCTCCTCTCAAGGCAGCCGACGACTATCTGCGCGCCGAGATCGTCTACGCCGCCTCCCACGAGGGCGCCCGGCACCTGGACGACGTACTGACCCGGCGTACGCGCATATCCATCGAGACCTTCGACCGGGGCACGCGCAGCGCCCGGGAGGCCGCCGAGCTGATGGCGCCGGTGCTGGGCTGGGACAAGGACCAGATCGAACGCGAGGTCGAGCACTACGAGAAGCGGGTGGAGGCCGAGCGGGAGTCGCAGCGCCAGCCCGACGACCTGACCGCCGACGCGGCCCGGCTGGGAGCACCGGACATCGTGCCGTTGTGAACCGGCCGGGGCCCGGCCGGCCGTCCCGCGCGAGACGCACGACACGTGCCGCGAGGGTCCGGCGCAGATTATGGCCGGAATGGTCCGAAGGGTCGGCACCCATGGCTGCCTTGTTGTCACGGCCCGTCATTCCCGCGCGTACCACGGGCGGTTCGGCCCCGCCCCCGGGGTGTCTTCAGGGGCCCCCTGGGCATCGCGTGCTTGTCGGGTGAGAGACAATGGAGGCTCTGTCAGGGCGGGTTGCATGAGGGGACGCATGTCGGACGCGGAGCGGGCGGGCACACCCCGTCAGGACACTCGTCAGGACTCTCTGCAGGACAGGAGCGAGCGTCTTCTCGCCGGGCGCTACCGGCTGGGGAAGGTGCTCGGCCGTGGCGGCATGGGCACGGTGTGGCGGGCCGAGGACGAGACCCTGGGCCGGACCGTGGCCGTCAAGGAGCTGCGGTTCCCGTCGAACATCGACGAGGACGAGAAGCGGCGGCTGATCACGCGTACGCTGCGCGAGGCCAAGGCGATCGCGCGCATCCGCGACACCAGCGCCGTGACCGTCTTCGACGTGGTCGACGAGGACGACCGCCCGTGGATCGTCATGGAGCTCGTCGAGGGCAAGTCCCTCGCCGAAGTCATCCGCGAGGACGGGCTGCTGGAGCCGCGGCGGGCGGCCGAGGTCGGGCTCGCGGTCCTCGACGTGCTGCGCTCCGCCCACGGCCAGGGCATCCTGCACCGCGACGTGAAGCCGTCCAACGTGCTCATCGCCGACGACGGCCGGGTCGTCCTCACCGACTTCGGCATCGCGCAGGTCGAGGGCGACCCGTCCATCACCTCCACCGGCATGCTCGTCGGCGCCCCCTCCTACATCTCCCCGGAGCGGGCCCGCGGGCACAAGCCCGGACCGGCGGCCGACCTGTGGTCGCTCGGCGGCCTGCTCTACGCGGCGGTGGAGGGCACGCCGCCGTACGACAAGGGCTCGGCGATCGCCACCCTGACCGCGGTGATGACCGAACCGCTGGAGGAGCCCAGGAACGCCGGCCCGCTCAGGGACGTGATCCACGGGCTGCTCAACAAGGATCCGGTCGAGCGGCTCGACGACGCGGGCGCCCGGGCCATGCTCAACGCCGTCGTCAACGCGCCCGAGCAGAAGGACACCGAGCCGGAGCCGCCCGCGGACGCGACCAAGGTCGTCCCGCTGCCCCCGCAGCCGGACGGGCGTTCCCGCAAAGGCGGTTCGGGACGTTCCGGTTCCGGTTCGGGTTCCGGGAGCAAGCGGGGCGAGGAGGCGGGCGATCGGCTGCGCGGGGCGTTGCGCTCGGTGCGCAAGACCGCCGTGGCGGCGGGGCCGAACCCCTCGGCGGCAGCCGGGGCCGGTTCCGACTCGGCATCCGGCGGCACGGGTCCGGCGGGCTCCGGCTCCGCGGGCGGGGCCGGCGCGGAGCCGGCGGAGGCCGGGACGCAGGCCGCGTCCGCCTCGGGCAGTGGTGCCGGTGGTGCGCAGGCGGGGCGGCCCGGTTCGGGGTGGCCCGTGATGACCCCGCCGGACCTGGACCTGCCGCCGCGCCCGGCGCCCAGGGCGTCGCTCACCGACGTGGTGCCGCGGCGGACGCTGGTGATCGTCGCAGTGGTCGTGGTGCTCGCGGTGATCGGCACGGTGCTCGCCTTCATGCTCGGCGGTGACGACAAGGGCGGCGACGACAAGAACGCGGCCGACCGCACGGCCGCCACCGCCGGTTCGTCCGCGGGCGCCTCCACCAGGAAGGACGCGAGCGGCGAGGCCGCCACGGGCGGGGACCGGTCCGGCTCCGGGACGGAGGCCGACGGCTCCGGCGGCACACCGGCCACGGACACCGACGCCGGGAAGTCGGGCGAGGGCTCCGGTGCGGATTCCGGTTCTGGTTCCGATTCCGGTTCCGGTTCCGATTCGGGTTCCGGTTCCGGCGGGGACAGGTCCGGGGACGACGACGGTGCCGCCGTGGCGTCGACGTACAGGGGTGCTCAGGGCTTCTCCATCGGGCTGCCCGAGGGCTGGAAGTACGCGAGCACCGACTCCGCGGGGGTCCGCTTCACCGGCCCCGACGGGCAGCGGCTGCTCGTCGCCTGGACGACCACGCCCAAGGGCGACCCGGTGGCCGACTGGACCAACCAGGAGAAGTACATGGTGCGCTCCCAGTACAAGCGGGTGCGCATAGAGAAGGTGGAGTACCGCGGCTGGAACACCGCCGACTGGGAGTTCACCTACGCCGACGGCGGGACCAAGTACCGGACCATAGACCGCGGGTTCGTGGTGAACGACCACCTCGGGCACGCGCTGATGTACAGCGCGAAGGCCGCGACGTGGAACAGCGACCTGCGCGAGAGCACCTTGAAGACGCTGACGGGGACCTTCCAGCCCAAGAAGTAGTGAGCGGATCGGTCCCGCCGTCCGTCCCCGGGGCTCCCGGTTCGGCGTGCGAGATCTGGCATCCCGACTTTGCGGGTTGCCTCCGGCACGTATCGTGAGTGGTTGCGGACCGTAAGCATCGGGAACGGGACGCGTGGCGAACGGAATTGACCGACCGTGCGGCCGGGGGAGGCAACGTGGACGACTATGCGGGCCGGGTTCTCGCCGACCGCTACCGCCTGCCGCTGCCTCCGTCCGACGAGTACGAACTGACCGAGACCCGGGCCTTCGACACCTACAGCGGGCAGGAAGTCCTCCTCCGGCAGGTGCCGTTGCCGGAGGTGGTCGAGGCGGAGGTGCTCGACGCGGACGGGCTGCCCGACGGTTTCACCGCGCGCGACGGAGCCTCCCGGCGCGGGCCGGCCCGTACCGGGCGTACGGCGGGCGAGGCCCGTGGCGCGC
Source organism: Streptomyces sp. NPDC001231 (assembly GCF_042896885.1). Classification (NCBI taxonomy): domain Bacteria; kingdom Bacillati; phylum Actinomycetota; class Actinomycetes; order Kitasatosporales; family Streptomycetaceae; genus Streptomyces; species Streptomyces sp. NPDC001231. The sequence continues at coordinate 43,863 of NZ_JBIAXS010000032.1, read as the reverse complement.
GTGGGGCGACGCGGCGGCCCACCGATCCGGCGGTGCGGCGGGCGGTCGAGGCCGCGCAGGCCGCGGCGCGGATCCCCGACCATCCTCGGCTCGACCAGGTCTTCGACGTGTTCGCGGAGGGGGGCTCGCTGTGGGTCGTCAGTGAACTGGTCGCCGCGCGGCCGCTGGCCGCACTGCTCGCCGAGAAGCCGCTGACGCCGTACCGGGCGGCCGAGGTCGCCTCCGACATCCTCACGGCGCTGCGTGTGCTGCACGCCCACGGCTGGGTGCACCGCAACATCACCGCCCGCACGGTCCTCGTCTGCGACGACGGCCGCGTGATGCTGACCGGCCTCGCGGTCGGCGCGGCGGAGGAGGCCCTGTGCGGGTACGACCCGGTCCCGGTCCAGGACACCGGGGACACCGGGGACGAGGACGATCCTGACGGCCTGTCCGGCACCCCGGGCGGCTCCACGGCCCTCGGGGCCTCGGCCGGGGCGGCGGGCTTCGGCGGATTCACCGAGGTCACGGGCGGCTTCGGCGGTCTCGGGGGCGGCGCGGGTGGTTTCGGGGGCGGCGCCGGCACTCCGTCGGCGGATCCCGAGGCCGCGCGGCGGGCCGCGATCGAGGCGCGGGCGGCCGGGCCGCTGCCGCTGCCGGGACCGGACGCCGGGTCCGGTGCGCCGGGCACGCCCGCCCGACGGACGCCTCAGACCGGCGGGGACATCAGGGCGGCGCGGGCCGGGGCGATCGCTGCCTACCGCGCCGGCGCGCGGGCGGCCGCCCGGGTACAGGAGGCACAGCAGAGCGCACGCGCCGAACTCCCCGGCGCCCGCACCCCCGTCGAGGGCGAGCCCCGAACCGCCGGAACCGCCACCCCTCCGGGCCAGATCGCCGACCCCTACGGCGTCCGGGCCCCCACCCGGAACGGCACCGCCCCGCACCCCGGAGCAAGCACGGCGCTCCCACCCGCGAGCCCCGGCCACCCCACCGACGACGAGCCCGGCCCGCACCCGGCCCGCACCACAGGACCGGGAGCCGCGACCGCCCTCGGACCCGGAACCACCCCCGGCTCGGCACCGGACCACGGCATCGCCGGCTCGGGCCAGGTCGCCGGTCACGGCACTTCGGGCGCCGGGTACGTGGTGCCCGCACAAGGCCGGACCGAGCCCGGCCCGGGCGCGGCGGATGATGCCGGGCGCGTACCGGCCCGTTGGGGCGATCTCGCCGCCGCCGGTCCCGTGCGGAGGGGGCCCGCCACCGCGCTGGCCGCCGAGCGGGCGCGGCAGGCGCGGATGGCCGTGGTGGGCCCGGTGACCGAGCGATGGGCACCGGAGCAGGCCGGGCCCGTGCACGAGAACTGGCAGCTGGCCGCGCCCATCGGCCCGGCGACCGACCTGTGGGCGCTGGGGGCACTGCTCTTCAGAGCCGTGCAGGGCCACGCGCCCTACCCGGAGGAGTCGACCGCCGAGCTGGTGCAGATGGTGTGCGCCGAGCCGCCCGCGTACGCGGAGGAGTGCGGACCGCTGCGCCCGGTCGTGGAGTCGCTGCTGCGTCAGGACCCCACCGAGCGAATCGACTTCGAGGAGCTGCGCGGCTGGCTGCGCTCGCTGGTGCGCTCCGCGCCCGAGCCGGAGGCCGGCGCGCACGTCATCGCCGCCCCGCCCGCCGATCCCAGCAGGCTGCCTGTCGTACGACGCCGCGGCGAGCTGGTGCGCAGGCGGCGCGCCGGGCTGCCCGCCCCGCACGGACGGCACAAGCGGCACACGGGTTCGCCGCGGCGCCTGGGCCGCACGCTGCTCCTGCTCGTCCTGCTTCTGATGGCCGCCGCCGTCGCCTACGCGATGCTGTTCATGCCGAAGGCAGACCGCGACGGCGCGGCGGGCGGCGACCGCACCGGAACCGTCGGCGAGGCGAGCCCCGCCCCGGCGCACTCGGGCGGCGACGGCGGGAGCGGCGCCCCGCAACCCGGCCAGAGTTCCTCCGCGGCGGACAACAGCCCTTCGAATACGGCAGGTTCGGCCGAGGCGCAGACGACCGCGCCGGACGTCGCCGACGGCTTCACGCTGCGCAAGGATCCGGCCGGTTTCCAGGTCGCCGTAGCCAAGGACTGGACCCGTACGCCCGGCAACGGGCTGGGCCAAGTGATCTATTCCCAGGACGCGTTCGAGCTGATCGTGGTGCCCGGACGGGACACCGCGGCCGAGTTCGGCAGCGACCCGATGGCGTACCAGCGGGAGAAGGAGGGCGAGTTGCGGGCCTACCGGGACTCCAGCTGGGCCACCTCCTCGGGCCTGCGGACCACCCAGGTCGGCGGACGGACCATGGCCGAGGGGCAGTTCACCTGGACGGACGCGAGCGGGCGGCAGCTGTACGTGCGCAACCTGGCCACCCTGATCGACGGCAAGTACCACGTGGTGCAGATACGGGGGCCCGAGGCCCAGCGGGACCGGGTGACCGCGCTGTACGAGCAGGCTTCGGCGACGTACCGGTACACCGGCTGAACCGCCGGAACCACCCGAACCGCCTGAACCACACACTCCGGGGAGCGACAACCGTCACAGTGAGGCTCTCCTGGGACCCCGCCGGTTCCCAGCAGGCGTGCTGGTCCATACCCTGAGCCTGTCAAGACCACTGCGGGGAAACGTGAATCAGATGCAGGGCCTGCTCCTCTCGGGCCGCTACCGGCTCGCCGACGCCATCGGCAGCGGAGGCATGGGCCGGGTGTGGCGCGCGCACGACGAGGTGCTGCACCGGGCAGTCGCCATCAAGGAGTTGACCGCCGCGCTCTACGTCGCCGAGAGCGACCAGGAGGTCCTGCTGGCGCGCACCCGGGCGGAGGCGCGCGCGGCGGCACGGATCAACCACTCCGCCGTCGTGACCGTGCACGACGTACTGGAGCACGACGGCCGCCCGTGGATCGTGATGGAGCTGGTCGAGGGCCGCTCGCTGGCGGACGCGCTCAAGGAGCGGGACCGCATGGACCCGGTGGAGGCCGCCCGGATCGGCCTGTGGGTGCTGCGCGCCCTGCGCGCCGCGCACGCCGCCGGAGTGCTGCACCGCGACATCAAGCCCGGCAACGTCCTGCTCGGCCAGGACGGCCGCGTCCTGCTCACCGACTTCGGCATAGCCCAGATAGAGGGCGACACCACCATCACCCGCACCGGCGAGGTCGTCGGCTCGGTCGACTACCTGGCCCCCGAGCGCGTCCGCGGCCACGACCCGGGGCCGGCCTCCGACCTGTGGGCGCTGGGTGCCACGCTCTACACGGCGGTGGAGGGCCTGTCGCCGTTCCGCCGCACCTCGCCGCTGAGCACCATGCAGGCGGTCGTCGACGAGGAGCCGCGCGAGCCGCGGCACGCCGGCCCGCTCGCCCCGGTCATCACCGCCCTGCTGCGCAAGGACCCGGCCGAACGGCCGCAGGCGGCGCAGGCGGAGGAGATGCTCGCCGAGGCCGCCGAGGGCCGCAGGCCGCGCAGCGCGCAGGCGTACGTGCCCACGCAGTCCGCGGCCTTCCCCGCGGAGACCGCCTCGCATCCCGCCGCGGGGTCGTGGCCGCCGGCCACCACTCCGTACCCGGTGCCCCCGCAGGCGGCTGCCGGACCCGTGCAGCAGCACCACCCGGCCCCGGTACCCAGACGCCGCCTGCGCACCCTGATCCTGGTCGTGGCGCTCGCCGCGCTCGTCGGCGGCGGCACCGCCCTGATGCTGCAGAAGTGGGACCAGGACCGGCGGCAGGTCTCCGGCACCTCCCAGTCGACCCCGCCGCCGGAGACCACCACGCTCTCTCCGACCACCGACGGCTCCGGCGGTCTCCCGGACGGCTGGGTGCGCGTCCGCGACCCCTACGGGTTCAGCATCGCCGTGCCCGACAAGAGCTGGCAGCGGCAGGAGTTCGACGAGGCGACCCACCAGGTCGACTACACGCCCGACGGCGGCAAGCACTTCATCCGCGTCGCCGTGGACGACACGCCGGACTTCTCCACCGGCCACGAGCACCAACTCGACCTGGAGGAGCAGCTCCAGAGGCTGGTCGACTATCGCCGGCTGAGTCTGGAGCCGAACACCTACCGCGACCGCCCGGGCTCCCTGTGGGAGTACAGCTGGACGGCCCTGGCGAAGGACACGCCGTTCCCCGGCCCGCGCCACGCCATCGAGGAGACGTACTTCTCCCGCGAGGGCGTCGAGTACGCGATCTACATGTCCGCGCCGGAGGAGGACTGGACGCGGACGCGGAAGCAGTTCCAGACCGTGCTCCAGAGCTGGCAGCCGACCGCCGGCTGATCCCGGCCGGAGGCCGCGTCGTTGGCCGGTCGACGTCCAGGAGGGCGTCCGGACGATGCGGCATGATGGGGCGTATGGGGATCGAGGGGGACGACTTCCGTGTCATCGCGGGCCGTTACCGCCTGGAGGCGAGGCTCGGACGCGGGGGCATGGGCATCGTCTGGCGGGCGACCGACCAACTCCTCGAACGTCGGGTCGCGGTCAAGGAACTCGCGTTCGACGAGGCCCTGTCCGCCGAGGAGGCCGCGCTCCAGCGGGAGCGCACCCTGCGTGAGGCCCGCGCGGTCGCCCAGTTGCGGCACCCGCACATCGTCGTCGTGCACGACGTCGTCGTGGAGGGCGAACGCCCGTACATCGTCATGGAGTTGATCGACGGGGGCTCGCTGGCCGACCGGATCGCCGCACACGGCCCGGTGGACGCCGCCGAGGGCGCACGCATCGGCGTCGCCCTGCTGAGCGCGCTGCGTACGGCGCACGCCGCCGGTGTTCTGCACCGGGACATCAAGCCGGCCAACGTCCTGGTGGAGCCGGGCACCGACCGGATCGTGCTCACCGACTTCGGCATCGCGCGGATGGCCGGCGCGACCACGCTCACCGAGACCGGGTCCTTCGTCGGCTCGCCGGAGTACACCGCGCCGGAGCGGATGTCCGGGGCCAGGACCGGACCGGAGTCCGACCTGTGGTCGCTCGGCGCGCTGCTGTGCACCGCCCTGAGCGGCGAGTCGCCGTTCCGGCGCGATTCGCTGGGCGGCATCCTGCACGCGGTCGTCTTCGACGAGATCCGGCCGCCCGCGCAGGCCGCGCCGATCCTGCCCGTCGTGCGCGGGCTGCTGGAGCGCGATCCGGACCGGCGGCTGGCGGCGGCCGAGGCGGAGCGGATGCTGCGCGCCTTCCTGGAGTCGGGCCGCACACCGGAGCCGGCGGTCCCCGGCACGCCGACGCGGCGCGGCGTGCCCGTCGCGCCCCACGTGCCCGGGCCGGCGCCGACGGCCCTCGCCTCCCCGGCCCCCGCTCGGTACCCCACCCGGAACGTGCTGATCGCCGCGCTGCTGGTGGCCGCTACGGCAGGGGCGGGCGTGTCCGCCGCGGCGCTGCTGACGCAGGGCGGCGGCAACGGCGGCGGTACGCCGACGAGTTCGGCTCCGAACACCTCCGTGGACACCCCGTCCGGCACCGCCTCCCGGTCGACCACGCCGTCAGCGCCGCCCAGCTCGCCGTCCGGTTCGCTCCCCGTTCCGGTCTCCACGGTCACCGTCACCCGTGCCGCCCCGCCCGCCGTCGACGGCACCACCGCGCCCTCGGGTTACCACCTCGTCCACGACGCGGCCGGCTTCTCCGTCGCCGTACCGGACGGCTTCACCCGCAAGCCGCAGGGTGAGCGGATCTTCTACATGTCGCCCGGGGAGGCCTTACGCCTCGGCATCAAGGCCACCGAACCGGGAAGCGGAGGCCCGCTCGCGGCGATGCGCCGCGCGGACGCCGCGGGACCGGACACCAACCCCGGCTACCACGACGGCCGGGTCACCGCCACCACCCACCGCGGACACCCGGCCGCCCTGTGGGAGTTCACCTGGGACGGCTTCAGCGCGGCGGAGGGCCCGCGGCACACCTACGACCTGTGCTGGGAGCAGGACGGGCGGATGTACGACGTATGGGTGTCGGCACCGGTCGGCAGGGTGGGCGAGGCCAAGGAGCAGTTCGACGTCGCGGTCGGCAGTTTCCACGCCCGGTAGGTCACGGGTCGGTGACCGGATACGCCGCCTGCTGGAGTCGGCGGAGGCGGTCGCGATATGGATGGACCCATGAACAACCACGGGGGTGCCCAGCACGGGGCCGACGATCCGACGACTTTCGCCTTGCAACCGCCGGACACACAGGGACGGGTGCCCCATCCGCACAACCGGTACGCCGCGCCCGGAGCGGGCGGCGGGGAAGGGCAGCCGCAGGGCACCGCACCCGGGCAGCCGCACGGCACCGCACCCGGGCAGCCGCACGGCACCGCATCCGCGCAGCCGCAGGATCCCGGCGCCGGTCGGCTGATCGGCGGGCGCTACCGGCTGCTCGCCAAGCTTGGGCACGGCGGCATGGGGACCGTGTGGCGGGCCAAGGACGAGACGATGGACCGCGAGGTCGCCGTCAAGGAGCCCAGCGTCCCCGACCACCTTCCCGAACGGGAACGTGCCAACACCTTCGAGCGCATGCGTCGCGAGGCCCGCGCCGCCGCCCGGCTCGACCACCCCGCGGTCGTCAACGTCCACGACGTGGCCGTCGTCGACGGGCAGCCGTGGATCGTGATGGAGCTGGTGCAGGGCCGCTCGCTCGGCGCCGCGCTCCAGGAAGGCACCCTGGACGCCCGCGAGGCGGCCCGGATGGGTCTGGAGGTGCTCGGCGCGCTCGAGGCCGCGCACGCCGCGGGCATCCTGCACCGGGACGTCAAACCGGACAACATCCTGCTCGGACGGCACGAGAGGATCGTCCTCACCGACTTCGGCATCGCCCAGATCGAGGGCGAGACCAGCCTGACCGACACTGGCGGCTTCGTCGGCTCACCCGAGTACATCGCGCCGGAACGCGTGCTGGGGCAGCGCCCCGGCCCGGCCTCCGACCTGTGGTCGCTCGGCGTGGTCCTGTACGCGGCCACCGAGGGCGTCTCCCCGTTCCGCCGCAGCAACACCCCGGCCACCCTCCAGTCGGTCCTCAACGCCACGCCCGCCCCGCCGGCCGCCGCGCGGGGCCCGCTCGCCGAGGCCGTCACCGGTCTGCTCCACAAGGACCCGGCACACCGGCCGCCCGCCTTCCGGGTCCGTGCCCTGCTGGAGGCGGCCGCCGCGCCGTCCGCCCCGGCAGCCACGCAGGTGGTGCGGTACGCCGAGGGCGCTCCCGGCGGGCCGCGCGGCCTCCGGCTCGGGCGCGGAGCGTGGCTCGGGCTCGGCGCGGCGGTCGTCGCGGCCGCGGTGACGGCGTACGTCCTGATCGCCCACCCGTTCGCGGGCCCGCTGCCCGAGGACTGGGCGACCCACCAGGAGAAGGACGTCGCCGCGACGATCGCCGTGCCGAAGGACTATCAGAGGCAGGTACCGGACCGGAAGAACGACAAGAAGCACTGGGTGACCTACAGCGACTGGAGCGGCAGCATCACGGTCGGGTTGCGCCTGCTGAGGAAGTCCGAGGAACCGGAACGCTCCATCAAGGACTCCGCGGCCGCCCAGATGTACGACGACAACGGCACCTACAAACAGTCCGGCAACTACGAACTCGGCATGCCCGAGAACCCGACGACCCACCCGAAGGATTCGACGTACCAGGACAGGAAGGCCGCCGAGAACACGATCGTCTACACCACCAACGACAGCACGCACCCGATGCCGCGCGAGCTGCGGATGTTCTACTACACGACCGCCGAGGGCGACCTGTACAAGCTCACCGTCGGCTACCCGGGCAAAGGCGACTTCACCGAACGCGGGCGTGAGGTGGCGCGCGCGGCGATCGCCAACCTGGACCTCGATCTCCTGTGACAACGTCCTGATCAGCGCATTCGTTGCCAGTGATCACTGGCGCGCTGTGAGCACTCGGTGAATCCCGTGAATCCCTATTACTGACGGGTACACAAAGCAGCCCGACCGGCATACCCTGCGCGTCATGACGGACGCGCAGGCCCCGGCGAAGACCGGCACCAATCCCCAGGCCCCCGCCCCCGAGGGGGCCCGTACCGCCGCCGACGTGGTGACCCCCGAGCTGGTCGCCCGGCTCACCAAGGGCGTCGCCGGGTCCGACCGGACCGCCAACCACACGCCGTTCACCGGCGACAAGCTCGCCGACCTGCCCGAGTCCACCCCCGAGGACGTGGCCGGCGCCTACGAACGGGCCCGCGCCGCACAGGCGGTGTGGGCACGGGTCCCGGTACGGCAGCGCGCGGCCGTCCTGCTCCGCTTCCACGACCTGGTGCTCGCCCGCCAGGCCGAGGTCCTTGACCTGATCCAGCTGGAGACCGGCAAGGCCCGCCTGCACGCGCACGAGGAGGTCCAGGCCGTCGCCGTCGCCGCCCGGCACTACGGCCGCCGCGCCGCCGCCTACCTGAGGCCCAAGCGGCACACGGGCGCCATCCCCACCCTCACGCGCGTCACCGAACTGCGCCACCCGCGCGGGGTGGTGGGCCAGATCGCCCCGTGGAACTACCCCCTGGAGCTGTCCGTCGGCGACGCGCTGCCCGCCTTCGTCGCGGGCAACGCGGTGGTGATGAAGCCCGACACCGAGACCTGCCTGACCGCGCTGTGGGCCCGCGACCTGCTCGTCGAGGCAGGGCTGCCCGCCGAGGTGTTCCAGGTCGTCATCGGCGAGGGCCCGGTCGTCGGCCCCGAGGTCGTCAAGCACGCCGACTACGTCTCCTTCACCGGCTCCACCCGCACCGGACGCGAGGTCGCCCGGAGCGCCGCCGCCCGCCTGGTCGGCGTCTCCCTCGAACTCGGCGGCAAGAACGCCATGCTGGTGCTCCAGGACGCCGACATCGAGAAGGCGGCGGCCGGAGCGGTCCGCGCCTGCTTCTCCTCCGCCGGCCAACTGTGCATCTCCATCGAGCGGTTGTACGTCCACGAGGCGGTCGCGGACCCGTTCCTCGAGCGGTTCGCGGCCCGTACGCGGGCGATGCGGCTCGGCACGTCCCTGGCGTACGGCGCCGACATGGGCTCGCTGGTCGGGGAGCGGCAACTGGAGACCGTCACCCGGCATGTGGAGGAGGCCGTCGCCAAGGGCGCCAAGGTGGTGGCCGGGGGCGTCGCCCGCCCGGACATCGGCCCGTACTTCTTCGAGCCCACCATCCTCGACGGCGTCGAGGCCCCGATGGCCGTGTGCACGGAGGAGACCTTCGGCCCGGTCGTCGCCGTCTACCGCTTCACGAGCGACGACGAGGCGATCGAGCGCGCCAACTCCACGCCGTACGGCCTGAACTCGTCCGTCTGGACGAAGGACGCCCGCCGCGGCCGCGAGGTCGCCGCGCGGCTGCGTACCGGCACGGTCAACATCAACGAGGGCTACGCCCCCGCCTACGGCAGCGTCCAGTCGCCGATGGGCGGCATGAAGGACTCGGGGCTCGGCCGCCGGCACGGCTCCGAGGGCATCCTCAAGTACACCGAGGCCCAGACCCTGGCCCACCAGCGGCTGCTGCCCATGGCCCCGTCGCTCGGCATGGACGACGAGAGGTACGCGGCGTTCATGAGTCGCAGCCTGAGGCTGATGAAGGCGTGCCGTTTCCGCTAGTGCCTGTCGGGGCACTGGCCAACACCCCGTTCCCGACAAGGAGAGCACGTGTCTCAAGACGGTTACGACTACGACGTCATCGTCGTGGGGTCGGGGTTCGGCGGATCGGTCTCCGCGCTCCGCCTGACCGAGAAGGGCTACCGCGTCGGCGTCCTGGAGGCGGGCCGCCGCTTCACCCGCGAGACCCTGCCCAAGAACTCCTGGGACCTGAAGAACTACCTGTGGGCCCCGAAGCTCGGCATGTACGGGATCCAGCGCATCCACCTGCTCGGCAACGTCATGGTGCTGGCCGGCGCGGGCGTCGGCGGCGGCTCCCTGAACTACGCCAACACCCTCTACATACCGCCGAAACCCTTCTTCGACGACCCCCAGTGGCGGGACATCACCGACTGGCACGACGAGTTGACGCCGTACTACGACCAGGCGCGGCGCATGCTCGGCGTGCGGCTCAACCCGACGACGACCCCCTCCGACGTCCATCTGAAGGCGGCCGCACAGCGGATGGGCGTCGGCGACACCTTCCACATGGCGCCGGTCGGAGTGTTCTTCGGCGACGGCGAGGACGCCGACGGCACGACGACGGCGAAGGCGGGCGAGCGGGTCGCGGACCCCTACTTCGGCGGGGCCGGACCGGACCGCAGGGCCTGCACCGAGTGCGGCGAGTGCATGACGGGCTGCCGGCACGGCGCCAAGAACACCCTGAACGAGAACTACCTGTACCTCGCCGAGAAGGCGGGCGCGGTGGTCCACCCCATGACGACGGTCGTGTCGGTCACGGACGACTCGCGCGGCGGCTACGCGGTCGCCACGCTCCCCACCGACGACAGGAAGAAGGGCGCGGGCCGCCTGTTCACGGCACGCAGGGTGGTCCTGGCGGCCGGCACCTACGGCACCCAGACGCTGCTGCACCGCATGAGGGAGAGCGGTCGGCTGCCCTTCCTCTCGCCCCGGCTGGGCGAGCTGACCCGCACCAACTCCGAGGCTCTGGTGGGCGCCCAGACCGACGACCGGCGCTACCGGAAGGCGACCGGGGAGCCGAAGGCGGACTTCACCCGCGGAGTCGCCATCACGTCCTCCATCCACCCGGACGAGAACACCCACATCGAGCCGGTCCGCTACGGCAAGGGCTCCAATTCGATGGGCGGCCTGTCGATCCTCCAGGTCCCGTATGCCGAGGGCTCGTCCAGAGCGGCGGCCTGGCTGGCCAACGCCGCCCGCCACCCCCTGCTGGTCCTGCGCTCCCTGTCCAACCGCCGCTGGTCGGAGCGGACCATCATCGGCCTGGTGATGCAGTCCCTGGACAACTCCCTGACCACGTACCTGAAACCGGACGGCGTGGGCAAGGGACTGCTCACGGCCCGCCAGGGGCACGGCGCGCCCAACCCCAAGCAGATCAGGGCCGCCACGGAGGGCGCCACCGCGCTCGCCGCCGAGATCAACGGCTTCGCCGGGTCCAACGTGGGCGAGCTGATGGGCACCCCGCTCACCGCGCACTTCCTCGGCGGCTGCCCGATCGGCGCCTCGCGCGAGACCGGCGTCATCGACCCGTACCACCGCCTCTACGGTCACCCCGGCATCTCGGTCGTCGACGGCGCCGCGGTCTCGGCGAACCTGGGGGTGAACCCTTCGCTGACCATCACCGCCCAGGCCGAGCGGGCGATGTCGTACTGGCCCAACAAGGGCGAGACCGACCCACGCCCGCCGCAGAGTGCGGCCTACGAGCGTCTGCGGGCGGTGGAGCCACAGCATCCGGCGGTCCCGGCGGACGCCTTCGGCGCGCTGCGGCTGCCGTTCCTGGGGATGCCGTCGGTGCCGCCGAGGAAGCAGGAACGGCGCCGGTGAAACGGGCCTGGAAAGAGAGAGGACCTGCACCCCCCTCCTGGCACAGGTCCTCCTCCGTCTGCTGATGTGACCCGGGGGGACTGTGAAAGGTTGCGCCCTGGTCGGCAGGATTCTCGTGTGTCCTGCGTCACATTCCCGGAGGTTCGTGTCCGCGAGCGCGCACGCGAAGGGCCCCGCGGCCTTGGGCCACGGGGCCCTTCTCTCGTCAGCACCGACGTCAGGGCAGTACCGGTGCCTGGGGGAGCGGCGCCGGGGGATTGCGCCGCCTGCCGCTGCCGTGTGCCCTCCGCGCATCGTGATGCGTCGTCGTGCGCCCCGGCGCACGGGGAGCGCGCACCTGGTCTCGACCTCTGGCGGTCGGGTGGCGCACCACGGCGCTGCCGTCCGCGCGGGAGTTCGGAGCCGGGAGCTGTGTGGGCGTCGTGCTGGACGAACCTGGCGTCCGCAACCCTTTGGTCCGGCCTTGTGTGTTTTTGGTTCCGCCGGCCGGCCCCGGGCGTCCCCGGAGCCGGCCGTTTATCTGGGTGACCGGGCTGCTGTCCCCTGCCGTCCGGTCACTTCCCTGGAGCGAGGTCCCACGACGCGCGGCACGATCCGCACGCCTCATCGCTCCGGAGATCCACGCGTGGTTCTTTCGGGCCCGCCCCTGGCTGGCGCGGACACCGGGACAACGAGGCGGGCCGCGCGGCGGTCACGCGCCGTACGGGTGAGAGCGGTGGGACGCGGGGGCGAGGGCGGCGGTGAGGGGGTCAGATCCTGCCCCGGCACAGCTCCAGCAAGGTCATCGCCAGGGTCGTGCCCGGCTTGCCCAGGGCGTCCCTGTAATGGCCCAGGATCTCCATCTCGCGGGAGAGGTTCACCCGCCGGCCCCCGGAGGCGATCCGGGTCTCCTGGATCACGGCGGAGACGGCCATCCGTTCCTGGATCAGGCCGATGATCCGGTCGTCCAGGGCGTCGATGCGGTCCCGGGCACCGGTGATCACGTTCGCGGCCTCGTCGGTACGGGCGCCGCTCGCGGCGGTGGCTGCCGGGGTCTGGGGCTGTGCTGCGGTGGCGGTCATGGCGGGGGCTCCTCGCTGGTCGGGTGCGGTGCCCCGGATGACAAGGACCACAACGCCAGGCGCCCCGGACCTTGTCGGCCCGGGGCGCCTGGGAAGTCGCTTGTCAGTTGCTCAAGCAGCACGACCATGGCAGCCGGTGGGCCGGGTGCCATAGGTAAACACGAAGGTCGTCTGCGCGAGCATGAGGCCAGTATGCCTCGCCTGCCCGCGACGTCCAACACGGTTCACCTGATGAGACGGACGGTTGGACGGGCCCTGGACGGGACGCCCCGGGCGGTAGTCGCCGAGGCGGCGGGGGGGAGGCACCCGCGACCACGTCGGTAGAATCGACAAACACAAGGACCCCCCGACCGCCGGAAGGCACCCCGTGTCATCAGCGACCCCCGCTGCCGCCGCCCCCGACACCGTCCTGGTCGTCGACTTCGGCGCGCAGTACGCCCAGCTCATCGCCCGTCGCGTCCGCGAGGCGCGGGTCTACAGCGAGATCGTGCCGAGTTCCATGCCGGTTCAGGAGATGCTCGCCAAGAACCCGGCGGCGATCATCCTCTCCGGCGGCCCCTCCTCGGTGTACGAAGAGGGCGCCCCGCGCCTCGACCGCGAGATCTTCGAGTCCGGCGTCCCCGTCTTCGGCATGTGCTACGGCTTCCAGCTGATGGCGCAGGTCCTCGGCGGCACCGTGGACAACTCCGGAGCCCGTGAGTACGGCCGTACCGGACTGTCCGTCTCGAAGCCCTCCTCCACCCTCTTCGAGGGCACCCCGGCCGACCAGGACGTGTGGATGTCGCACGGCGACGCCTGCTCCGCCGCCCCCGAGGGTTTCTCGGTCACGGCCTCCACGGACGTCGTCCCGGTCGCCGCGTTCGAGAACGACGAGAAGAAGCTGTACGGGGTCCAGTACCACCCGGAGGTCATGCACTCCACGCACGGCCAGCAGGTCCTGGAGCACTTCCTCTACCGCGGTGCCGGCCTCAAGCCGAACTGGACCACCGGCAACGTGATCGACGAGCAGGTCGCCGCCATCCGCGAGCTGGTCGGCGACAAGCGGGCGATCTGCGGACTGTCCGGGGGCGTGGACTCCGCGGTCGCCGCCGCACTCGTGCAGAAGGCCATCGGCTCCCAGCTGACCTGCGTCTACGTCGACCACGGCCTGATGCGCAAGGGCGAGACCGAGCAGGTCGAGAAGGACTTCGTGGCCGCGACCGGCGTGCAGCTGAAGGTCGTGGACGCCGAGGAGCGCTTCCTCACCGCCCTCAAGGGGGTCAACGACCCCGAGGAGAAGCGGAAGATCATCGGCCGCGAGTTCATCCGCGTCTTCGAGCAGGCCCAGGCGGAGATCATCGCGGACGAGGGCCCGGCGGTGGAGTTCCTCGTACAGGGCACCCTCTACCCGGACGTCGTCGAGTCCGGCGGCGGCACCGGCACCGCGAACATCAAGTCGCACCACAACGTCGGCGGCCTGCCCGAGGACCTCGAGTTCAAGCTGATCGAGCCGCTGCGCCAGCTGTTCAAGGACGAGGTCCGCATGGTCGGCCAGGAGCTCGGCCTGCCGGACGAGATCGTCCAGCGCCAGCCCTTCCCGGGCCCCGGCCTCGGCATCCGGATCGTCGGCGAGGTCACCAAGGAGCGCCTGGACCTGCTGCGCGAGGCCGACGCCATCGCCCGCGAGGAGCTGACGGCGGCCGGCCTCGACCGTGACATCTGGCAGTGCCCGGTGGTCCTGCTCGCGGATGTCCGCAGCGTCGGAGTCCAGGGCGACGGCCGCACCTACGGCCACCCGATCGTGCTGCGCCCGGTCTCCAGCGAGGACGCCATGACCGCCGACTGGTCGCGGCTGCCCTACGACGTCCTGTCGAAGATCTCGACCCGCATCACCAACGAGGTCCGGGACGTCAACCGCGTGGTCCTCGACGTGACCTCGAAGCCGCCGGGCACCATCGAGTGGGAGTGACCCGGCGCTGGGCCGTCTTTCGTTCGGATCAGCCCGGCATGATCCAAACGAGAGGCCCTAGGTCCGCCTGAGAGTCCGCACCGGCTCTCCGGGCTTCCAGACCTGGACGACCAGGAACGTGTCGTCCTCGACGAAGGTCCGTACGACCTCCGTCAACTCGGTGCGGAAGAGGTGGAACGGCTGCGGCGGTTCCACCTCTTTCACGTACGCGCCCTTCACCTCGGGATCCACCACCTCGACCGCCCGCCCGGCGATCCGCGCGTCACCGCCGGCCATCGCGGTGTCCGGCCCCGGGTTCGCCTGAAGCGCGAACCTCGGATCCCGGCGCAGATCGAGCGCCTTGAGCGAGCCCGGCATCATGCCGAGCCACAGCTCGCCGTTCAGGAAGCGCACCTCCAGTCCCGTGGTGCGCGGGGAGCCGTCCCCGCGCAGGGTCACCAGGACGTGGTGCGGGAACGCTCTGAACCGCTGCTCGACGGTCGTGGCCAGGTCGGGTTCCGCCGCGGCAAAGGCCGCCCAGTTGGTCGCCATGCCCCGAGTGTGGCGGCGATACCCGACATCCTCTGTCGGGATTCGGAGACCCTCAGCGGCGTTCGGCGGCATTCGGCGGCGGAGCCGGTGTGCTGCCGGGCATCTTCACCTCACCGCGCTCGTATCCTGACCCGTTCGGCGGTAGCTTCCGGCCCGTACGTCGTCGATCCAGCGACGGAGGTCCCATGCACGGCCCCACCCCCACTCCGCCACCGCCCCTGCCCACCGAGAAGCTGCTGTTCGCGATGCCACCGATGCACGAGTCGGTGGACGACGAACGCCGGTACCGCAAGGAGCGGCTCGCGGGCGCCCTGCGGATCTTCGGCCGGTCCGGTCTCGAGGACGGCGTCTCCGGCCACATCACCGCGCGCGACCCGGAGTTCAGCGACTGCTTCTGGGTCAATCCCTTCGGGATGCCGTTCAAGCACGTCACCGTGAGCGACCTGGTGCTCGCCAACCAGGACGGGCAGGTGCTCGAGGGCCGCCACCACGTCAACCAGGCCGCGTTCACCGTGCACGCCCAGGTCCACGCCGCCCGCCCGGACGTCGTCGCCGTCGCCCATTGCCACTCGGTGCACGGCCGCGCCCTGGCGGCGCTCGGTGACCTCCTGGACCCGATCACCCAGGAGAGCTGCGCCTTCTACGAGGACCACGCCGTCTACGGCTCCTACACCGGTGTCGCCGTCGACGCGGAGGAGGGCCGCCGGATCGCGGCCGCGCTGGGCTCGCGCAAGGCGCTGGTGCTGCGCAACCATGGCCTGCTGACGGTCGGTGACTCGGTGGACGCCGCCGCCTGGTGGTTCCTGGCCATGGAACGCTCCTGCCAGGTGCAGCTGACCGCCCGGGCGGCGGGCCGGCCGGTCCTGATCGACCACGAACTGGCGGTCGCGACCCGGGAACAGCTCGGCGGCGACCTGGTGGCGTGGATCAACTACCAGCCCCTGTGGCAGGACATCAGCCGCAGCGAACCCGACCTGCTGACCTGAGCCCTTCGGCACGCCGGACATCTCGCCCATACGGGGGCTCCCGCGGCCGGGTCAACACAGCGTTCCCGGCTTCACCCACGCTGACCGGACCTGGCGAACGCGGGCGGGGCGGTATAGGGCACAATTCGCCTTCTGTGTAGGGGTGTTGTTGCCGCGGCCGGGCCGCGGGATCCGGGGAAGGCGGGCGTCGGGCGTGGCGGTGCAGGAGGCGAGAGGCGGCGTGGGCGCCCACGGGGGCGGCTGCACCTGCGGGGACTGCCCGCACGGGGCGCGTGCGGGACACCGGCAGGCCGTTGCCGCGTTCCTTCTCAAGCGGGACGAGTTCGCCGCGGGCCAGGGCCTGCCGGCGGCCGTGGCGCACTCGGCGTCGGCCTCCCGACAGTGGGTCTCGGAGGAACTGACGCAGTCCGCTGAACTCGTCGCCGAACGGGGGCGGGCCGAGGGCCTGGCCTGGCTGGCACGGCTGTGGCGCTGGACGGCGTACACGGTGTGGGCGGCGGTCGTACTGCTGCTTCTGGTGCAGGCGTTGACAGCGGTCGGCGCGGGCTGGAGTTCCGCCCGGACGGCGGGACTGCTGGCGGCCGTCCTGGTGGCCGGGGCGCTGACGGCCGCGTCCTGGCTCCACCGGGGGCGCGGCGGGGCGCTCGCTCCGGTCATCGGCGAAGACAACCGGCTGTCCACCTCCCGCGCGGTGGCCGCGGGATGGGTGCTGTTCGTGGCGTACGCGGTGCTGGTGCTGGCCGGCCGGCTCGCCGCCGCCTCGGACCACACCGAGCGCGACGCCCTGATCTCCGGGCTGGACCTGGCCCGGGGCGCCGGTGTGGTCACCGTGCTCGCCGTGGTGTGCGGGATCGCGGTCCTCGTACGGCGGGTGGTCGGACTGCGGGTGCTGGGGCAGCGGCTCCAGAAGGTGCGCGCGGACCGGCCGCGGGCGGCCGACCTGCTGACCGACGACTCGGGACGGGGCGCCTTCACGGACATCCAGTACGTGGTGATCAGCGCCGTCGCGCTGACGTTCGCGGCGGTGCGACTGGCCCGGCGCCCGGACCAACTGCCCGACCTGCCGTGGGGGCTGGCGGTGGTGGTGCTGGTGTCTGCGGCGACCTACCTGGCGGGCAAGTACGCCGACGGCGGCCGTCCGGTCGTCCTGTCGGTGGTCCGGGCCCGGGAGGCCGGTGACCTGGACGCGCCGATCCGGACGGGCGACGACATCGAGATCCGGGGCGCCGGGTTCGTCCCGCCGGGTGCGCAGGGAGCCGACCGGCTGGCCCGTATGAGGGTCCGCATCGGCGCGGTCAACGTGCACGTGCCCCTCGTCCCGGTCACGGGCGGCTTCAGCAATCCCACGGACACGGCACTGACCGTGCCCGTCCCGGCGGACGTGGAGCCGGGCCGGGTCGACGTGCAGGTGGTGACGGCGGCGGGCGTGGAGACGAACCGGTACATGATCGACGTGACGGAGTAACAGGCGCCGGAGTGCCGGAATGACGGCGGATGACACCTCCGGCGGATCGGGTGCGGATGGATTTGTGGAGGGCCGTCAGCACCCCGATGCCTTGGGACGCATGAGCCGAAGTCACGCGGAAACCGGAAAAACTTCCCCGCGGGGTTGAGCGGGTCCCGTCCCACATACGTATGGTCGATTGAGGGGCACACATACGACGGCGGTGAGAGGCGGCTCGCAGCGATGACCCAGGTTCGTACGGACACCCAGCCCATGCATGCCGATCTGAGTCCAAGCCGGCGGGACACGGCGGGCCGATACGCCCTCCTGCCCCTCCGCATCTTCCTGGGCGTCACCTTCATCTACGCCGGTCTCGACAAACTCACCTCCAGCGGCTTCATGCAGGACACCGGCCCCGGGTCGATCGGCGAGACGATGCGCGCGGTCCGCGACTCCTCCGCCATCCCGGCCCTGGTCGACCTGGCCCTGAAGAACCCGGTCGGCTTCGGCTACGGCATCGCCTTCGCCGAACTGGCCGTCGGCCTCGGCACCCTCATCGGTCTGCTGGGCCGCCTGGCCGCGGTCGGCGGCGCGCTGATCTCCCTCAGCCTGTGGCTCACGGTCAGCTGGGCCACCACCCCCTACTACTACGGCAACGACCTCATCTATCTGATGGCCTGGCTGCCCCTGGTCCTCGCCGGCGCCCCGATGCTCTCCGCCGACGTCGCACTGCGGGTACGGCGACGGCGACGGGCGGGGGAGTACCGATAGCTCGGCAGGGGGAGTGCCGACAGCTCGGCACGGGGGAGTACCGGCAGCTCAGCCCGTTCCTCCCCCCGTACTTGTCCCGCCGAGGGCCGCGCGGGCGTCCCGGCGCCTGCGCACGGCCCTGTTCACCACCGCCGCCGCGCCTCCCAGGCACAGGCCGCCGACGACCATCGGGGCCAGCAGGAACCACGGGGCCTGCCAGGCACCGGCCGCGTCCCCCGCATAGACCACTCCCGCGCCGGTGAGAAAGACGCCGGACACCAGCTTCCCCGGCTGGAACTCATGGCGCAGCACGGCTCACCTCCGCCTGTCCCACGCCGACCTGGAGCTTGATGTCCAGGGTCCCGGCGTCCTTGCCGCCCGCGGTCGCGGGCAGCGTGATCTTCTGGTGCCGACCGGGCGCCACGTCCACGTCCTGTGAGGTGTCGCCCGGCAGCCGGATGTCGCCGATCCCCACCTCGATGTTCGCCCGGACGGTCACGCCCGCCGGCACGATCACTCGCAGCCGGCCCACGCCCACCTGAGCCTTCGTCGTCACCGTCGCTCCCTTGCCGAGGCGTATCCCGGTCAGGTCCAAAGTGCCCTCCCCGGTGCCGAGGTGGTACTCGGGCCGGACGCCCGCCGTCGCGGCGGGCTGCCAGGTCTGCTGCCCCCACTGCGTGGTGATGTCCTTCGGAAGCGCGGCGGAAGTGCCGAGCAGGACCGCGGTGACCAGCGCCAGCAGTATCGAGCCGAAGCCCGTCCGGCCCAGGAACGCGCTCACCACCATGCCCAGGCCGAAGACCGCGAGCGCGCAGGCAAGACCGGCCTGGAGGCTGGTGCCCAGGGCGTCGTCGTCCCAGGTCAGGCGGGTGCCCAGCGCGCCGGCGAGCAGGGCCAGCAGGAAGACCCAGCCGCCGATCCCGCGCGGGCCGCGGGGGCGGGGCGGCTCGGTGCGCACCGGACGTGTGTACTCGCCGGCGTGCGCGCCGAGACCGATGTTGACGGCCGCGGCGACGTCCCGGCCGCGCGAGTCGCGGGGACCCCACAGATAGCCCGTGCCGCCGACGTGGGTGCCGTCCTTGACGATCGGGTCGCGCCACCAGGAGGGGTAGATCGCGGGCACCGGCGGTGCCTGGGCCTCCGGCGGTGCGTCGGCTGCGGCCTGGGCGGCCAGCGGGTCGGGGCCGGGGGCGCCGCGGTGCTGCGACCAGTACCCGGCGCCGGCGAGGAGCAGGGACAGGACGACGCCGAAGGACAGCACGCTGCCGTTGCCCAGCATGGACAGAAAGACCCCGCAGCCGACCAGCGCGAACAGCACGGCCGCGAGAGCCGGTCCGTCCACCCGGCCGGTGAGGAGCTTGCGCACCTCGTTCTCCTCCTCGTCGTCGTACGGCACGAAGAGCCAGGCGAAGCCGTAGAAGATGAGGCCCATGCCGCCGGTCGCGGCCAGCACGGCCAGCGTGATCCGGAAGATCACCGGATCCATGTCGCACTGCCGCCCCAGACCGGCGCAGACGCCGCCGATCACCCTGTGCCCCCGGTCCCGCCGGAACTTCGGCACACCGTCGGTGCCGCCCGCTCCGGTATCGGCCTCGGCGCGCGCCCCGGCAGCGGTGCCGGCTCCCGCCGTCCCGCTCTCCGGCCCGGCGGCCGGGTCCCGGTGTTCGGCCGCCCCCGTCGTGCCCGTCACGCTCTCCCCTCCCATCCCGTCGGCCGAGCCCGGCCGTTCGTCCGCGTGCGGCGCGCCCGGCTGCCCGGGTGCCCGCGGCTGTTCACCCGCACCCGCACCCGCGCCGGGCACGGCGTCCCGTGGCCCGGTGCCCGGGGACGGGCCCGGGCCGGAGCCGGGTTCCGGACCCCTCGCGGCGTGCTGGTGATTCGTCATGCGTCCATGGTGACGGGCGTGCGGTCGTGGCGGGAGCCGGGACGACCCTGGGCGAACCCTGATTCGCCCCTGAGCCGTGGCCGGGGATGCGTTCGACAGACCGTCGGGCCGCGACCCGGGGGCTTTTCGAAGAGCCTTTTCGAAGAGCGGATTCGAAGATCAGGGGAGTCTAGGGGGCGGACCCTGATGTCCCCGCACTACCGGGCGTGTGACCATCAGTGGCATGCCGGAAGCCGCAGCAGTGCCCCTCGACGACCCGCGGCCGCCGCGCAAGCTCTACCGCAGCAGCGACGGACGCTGGCTCGGCGGAGTGGCGCGGGGCCTGGCCGGTCACCTCGGGCTGCCCGTGGTCTGGGTGCGGCTCGTCTTCGTCGGCCTGTTCATGGCCGACGGGCTCGGCGCGCTGGTGTACGCGGCCTTCTGGTTCTTCGTGCCCCTCGGAGTCGGCGGCGTCGGCGACCAGAAGCCGCCGTCCCTCGTCACCACCGAGACCTCGCCGGACGGCCGCCGCAGAATCGTCGCCCGCAAACCGGACAAGGGCCAGATCGTCGCCCTGCTCCTCATGGTCGTCGTGGCGATGGTCTTCGTCGGCAGCGTCAATCCGGGCAACGGCGCCAAGGCCTACCTCCTGCCGGCCGTCCTCGTCGCCGCGGGCGTCGCCCTGGTCTGGCGCCAGGCGGACAACGCCCGCCGGGCCCGCTGGGTCGAGGTCGGCCGCCGACGCCGTACGCTCACCCTGGCCCGCGCCGGAGCGGGCGTCCTGCTGGTCACGGCCGGCGTCTCCGCCATCTTCGTGATGCAGGGGTCCGCCGCCCATCTCGGCTCGGTCCTCCAGGCAGCCCTCGCCGTCCTGGTCGGCATAACCCTGCTCGCCGGCCCCTACCTCGTGCGCATGACCCAGGACCTCTCCGAGGAGCGTCTGATGCGCATCCGCGCCCAGGAGCGGGCCGAGGTCGCCGCCCACGTCCACGACTCGGTGCTGCACACCCTGACCCTGATCCAGCGCAACGCGGAGAACGCGGGCGAGGTGCGCCGCCTGGCCCGGGCCCAGGAGCGCGACCTGCGCGCCTGGCTCTACAAGCCGGAGGGCAACGGCAAGGACGAGGCCGACGAGCCGGCCACCCTCGCCGAGGCGGTCCGGCGCAACGCCGCCGAGGTCGAGGACAAGCACGGCGTCCCCATAGAGGTGGTCGTGGTCGGCGACTGCCCGCTCGACGACCGGATCGGCGCACAGATGCAGGCCGCGAGGGAAGCCATGGTGAACGCCGCCAAGTACGGTGGCGAGGGCGGCGCCGTCCAGGTCTACGCCGAGGTCGAGGGCAGGACGGTCTTCGTGTCCGTCCGGGACCGCGGACCCGGCTTCGACCTCGACGCGATACCCGCCGACCGGATGGGCGTCAGAGAATCGATCATCGGCCGTATGGAGCGCAACGGGGGGACGGCCCGGCTGCGGGCCGTGCCGGACGGCGGCACGGAGGTCGAGCTGGAGATGGAGAGGGCGGAGAACACGTGATGAGCGACCCGACCGAGACGAACGGTACGGCGGGAGCGGAGACGACGGGGGCGGGCGGGCGGCACGTGCGCGTGGTACTCGTCGACGACCACCGCATGTTCCGCACCGGGGTCCAGGCCGAGATCGGCCAGACCGAGCAGACGGGCGTCGAGGTCGTCGGCGAGGCCGCGGACGTCGACCAGGCGGTCACGGTCATCACCGCGACCCGGCCCGAGGTGGTTCTGCTGGACGTCCATCTGCCCGGCGGCGGCGGAGTGGAGGTGCTGCGGCGCTGTGCCGCGCTGACCACCGACTCCGAGCGGCCCGTGCGCTTCCTCGCGCTGTCCGTGTCGGACGCGGCGGAGGACGTGATCGGCGTGATCCGCGGTGGAGCACGCGGCTATGTGACGAAGACGATCACGGGCACCGACCTCGTCGACTCGATCTTCCGGGTCCAGGAGGGCGACGCCGTCTTCTCCCCGCGCCTGGCCGGCTTCGTGCTGGACGCCTTCGCCTCCACCGACGCCCCGCCGGTCGACGAGGACCTCGACCGCCTCACCCAGCGCGAGCGGGAGGTGCTGCGCCTCATCGCCCGCGGCTACGCGTACAAGGAGATCGCCAAGCAGCTCTTCATCTCCGTCAAGACGGTGGAGTCCCACGTCTCCGCGGTGCTGAGGAAGCTCCAGCTCTCCAACCGCCACGAGCTGACCCGCTGGGCGACGGCACGCCGGCTGGTGTGACCTGCTTGTGGGCACGCCTGCGCGATCACAGCATCCGGCAACGGCACGTCACCGCGCGGGCGGTGCCGACCGCCGGTGCGCATCCCGGTCCGGACTCCCTCACGCCACCCGTGTCGCCCCAGCGAAGGGCATCTGGTCGACCGGGGCCAGGCGGACCGGAGCCGAGGGGTTCGGGGCGTGGATCATCCGGCCGTTGCCGACGTAGAGGCCGACGTGGCTGATACCGGAGTAGAAGAACACCAGGTCGCCGGGGCGCAGTGCGGAGCGTGGGACACGCCGGCCCGCGCTGATCTGGGCGTAGGTGGTGCGGGGCAGCGAGACACCGGCGGAGCGGTAGGCGGCCTGGATCAGGCCCGAGCAGTCGAAGGCGTCGGGCCCGGTCGCGCCCCACACATAGGGGCTGCCGAGTTTCCGGTAGGCGTAGGCGACGGCCGCGGCAGCGCGGGAACCGGGGGCGGTGACCGAAGCCGGGTCGCCGAGCTGGTCCCGGGTGTCGGAGCCGTGGCGGGCCGCGGGCCCGGTGTCCCCGCCCGCGCCGATCGCCGTGCGCTGCTGCGGGGACAGCCCCGCCAGCAGCCGCCGGGCTTCGTCCAGTTTGGTGGTGACCGTCTTCTTCTGCCGGCGCAGTTCCGCCTGCCGTGACCGGAACGAGGTCAGCTCGACGCGCGCGTCCCCACGCAGCCGGCCGATCTCCCGGAGCTGCCGGCGCACATCGGCCACGGCGGCCGTCTGCCGGGCGCCCGCGCGCTCGGCGAACTCGGCCCCGTCCAGGTATCGCCGGGGGTCGTCGGACAGCATCAGCCGCACCACGGGGTCGATCCCGCCGTCCCGGTACTGCGCCGCGGCGATCGAGCCCAGCGCGTCGCGGGCGGAGTTCAGCTTCTCCTGCCTGCGGGCGGCCTCGTCGCCCAGTGCCTTCAGCCGCTTCTCGGCCGTGTCCGTCTTCTCCTTCGCACCGTCGTACTTCTCGGTGGCGGTCTCCGCCTCCTGGTAGAGCCTGTCCACCGTGGCCTTGATCTGCTCCGGCGCCGGCCGCGGAGCGGCGTGCACGGTGCCGTCGAAGCCGGTCGCCGTCGCGGCGCCCGCGAGGGCGATCGTGGCGGCCGTACGGACGGTGCTTCCGCCGAGCGAGCGCTGTCGGAGCTTGCGGTGCGCTGCCACGTGGAGCGTCACGTCCCTTCTGCCGGCCGCGGAGGCGGGGTCCTGGTCCGGCGACGGCCCGCACAGGGGGAGCAGCCCGCCGCCGGACATCTCGGCGGTGGTGTCCGGCTGCCGCCCCTGGCCCGGGCGGCGGTGAAGCCGGTCACCTGGGGGAGGAGCTAAGCCGCTCGGTGAGTGCCGGGTGAGGTCATGTACGGAAGTGGCGGCAGGGGATCGCCGAGTGACCGTATGTGACCGCGGTCTCGTTCCGGGGATGCTGCCTTCATGCGCTGCGATGACCGATGCGCGGATTTCCGGGGCATTCGGGCTGGGTGAGGTGCTATGGGTCGCATATATGCGGCGAGCGGCAGGCGTCCGCTTGTGCCCACCTGAGTCCTGTGCCCGCCCGCGTCCGGCGTCGGCGCGCGCTCGGGTTCCTGTGTCCGCCCGCGTCCGGCGTCGGCGTGCGCGCGTCGGCGGGCGGTCGCCTGGGACGGGCCGGTGCCGGGAGCGGAGAGGCCGCTGGTTAGGCTCCGGACTCATGGACGTACTCATCCATCTCTTCGTAGGTCTGCACATCGTCGGTATCGCCGCGCTGCTCGGCGGCTTCCTCACCCAGATGAAGGCGATGGGCCGCGGCACGGCCCGGTTCGTGCCGGCGATGCTGCACGGCGCGCTGACGATGCTGGTCACCGGCGTGGTCCTGGTCGGCCTCAACCAGGCCCAGGGCCACCACGTCGACAACATCAAGATCGGCGTGAAGCTGGCGCTGCTGATCGTGATCCTCGGCCTGGTCTACGTCAAGCGGGACGACGAGAAGGTGGACAAGGGCCTGTTCGGCCTGGTGGGCCTGCTCACCACGGCGAACATCTTCATCGCCGTGCTGTGGACGTGACGGTCGGCGCAGCGCCCTGAGCTCCGCGCGCGCGTCCAGGACCGCGCCCGCGGCGACGGCCAGCCACGCCGCCACCGCGACCCACGGCAGCACCTTCCCGAGCCCCCGCGACGGGACGTCCGCGGCGGCCGCGACGGACACGCTCGCCGCCGCCGTCATGCCCGTCGGGAACACGGTCGGACCAGCGGCGCACGTCGTAGCGCAGCCGGGGCCGTACCAGCTCCGCGACGACCAGAACGGCGTACCAGCACAGGTCGAGCACGAAGAGCGCCAGGGTCACCGTTCGCAGTACACCGCTGTCGTCGGCGTCCCACAGGTACGTGCCTCCGCCGCCGACCGCGATCAGCCGTGCGCCGGCGAGAGCGGAGATCGCCAGGGCCCCGACCGCGATCCAGTGGTCCCCGTGCCCCTGGAGCAGCTGCCGCAGGTCGAAGCAGCACAGCGCGAAGACGTACAGCACGAGCCCGAGCCAGAACAGCACCAGCGCGGCGTACGCCGGCCAGGCCACGGCCTGCGTCTTGGCCGGAGTGGCGGCGAGCACGGCCAAGCCCTCGGTCGCCACGCAGCTCAGGAACACCGCCCCGGGCATCGGCCGACGGTAGTTGCGGACCACCAGCACCAGCAGCCCCGCCCACAGCCCCGCCCACAGTACGAAGGCCAGCGCGAGCAGCGCCTCCGCGAGGCGGGTTCGGGCCGCGGCCCGGCTGGGGACGGCACGGCCGCGGCGGCGCCGGACCGGAGCCGGGCGTAGCGCTCGGCGTCCAGGAACCGCGCCCCGCCCGCCGCGCGGGCGAACGGGCGCCGGCCGGCCAGGAAGTCGACCCGCAACGGGTCCCGAGCACGGTCGTCGCCGCGACGGCGGTGAGGGCGCCCGGTGTCCCCGCCTCCCTGATCCACCGCGCCCGGTCGCCCAGCAGTCGTAGGACGAAGTCCGCCGCCAGCGTCAGCCACGCGAAGCAAGCCACCGCGAGGATCACGCGGGACAGCAGTTCGTAGCCCGTCAGATGCAGGGCGACCGACACGATGCCGGTGGCCATCACGGCGGCCCCGGCCGCCGGCGGGCACTGCGCCAACCAGGAGCGGAAGGGTGAGGTGCCGGGCATGGCCCCGATGCCAAGGAGCTTCGCGCACCCATGCGCGGGGCACGCGCGCGGGCGCGTTGCCGGACGGGACGCGCCGTCCTCAGTCCGGCCGCACCACGCGGTGCACCGCCGATTCGCCGTCGTGGTGGACGGACTCCTCGCGGACACGGTCGCCGGGCCTCGGTGCGTGGATCATCACGCCGTCACCGGCGTAGAGACCGACGTGGTCCGCGTCGCCGAAGAAGGCGAAGAAGACGAGGTCGCCGGGCCGGGCCTCGGAGAGCGGGACCGCCGTACCGGCATGGGCCTGGTCGAGGGCGGCGCGGGGCAGCGTGACCCCGGCGGCCTTCCAGGCGGCCTGGGTGAGGCCGGAGCAGTCGTACGACCCCGGGCCTGCCGCACCCCACACGTACGGCTTGCCGATCTGCTCGCGGGCGAAGGCGAGGGCCTGGTCGGCCCTGGTCGCCTGCGCGGCGCCGGACGCCCGCCCGAGGAACACACCGGACGAGACCCCGGCCGCGCCGGCGCCCTGACGAGGGGAAGGGGCGGCGTTCGCTGCGTGCTCTATGCTCTCGGTGATCTCCGCGTGCTCCGCCGCCTGCGTCAGCGGCGTGGGCTCGGTCGCGGGCACGGCCTCACGCGCCTGGGGCGCCGACAGCAGCAGTACGCGCGCGTGGGCCAGCTTCCGCTGGACGGCCGCCTTGGCCGCCGCGATGTCGTGCTGAGGCTCGGCCGGCGGCCCGGGGAGGTCAGGGGCCGGGACCGGGACGGTGTCCGGGGCCGTGTCCGTGACCGTGGTCTCGGGCGCCGGCGGCCGCGCGGTGTGGCCGTCGACCAGGCTTTCGCGGCGTGTGTTCAGCCGGCTGATCAGCTGGGCCTGGTCGAAGTAGCCCTGCGGGGTCTCGGTGAGCAGCAGGGCGGCGGTCTCGGGGGCGGTGTCACCGTTGCGGTACGGGGCTGCCGCGAAGGATCCGAGCATCTCCCGCGCCTTGCCGAGCATGTCGGCGCGCTTGGCGACGTCGTCGAGGAGCGCGGCGACCAGCCCGCGCTGCCGCGCCCCCTTCTTCTGGGCGGTGTCCTTCTGGGCGGCGTCGTTCCGCGTGGTCGACGAGCCCGCCCGGCCGTACAGGTAGTCGAGCTTCCTCTCGACCTCCTCCGGGCTCGGCCCGTCGCCGTCCGCCCCGTGCGTGCCTGGTCCGGGCGCACCTGATCCGGGTGTTGCGGCGGGCCGCGTGCTGCTGTGCGACGCCAAGGGAGGCGACTCCTTCCATCGTCCGCCTGCCGGTTGGCCGTCGGGTTCGGGTGGTCAGCGTGGGGGCCGCGTCGTCCGGCGAGTCCCCCGGTGACGATCATGCGGTCAGACCGCACGCTAACCAACTTGTGTGGCTCATGTGAAGGTTGGTGCGAGGTATGTCCGATACGTTTTCGTGACCTTGGTCTCGGCCTCGTCGAACCGGCCATTTCCCGGGGCGGCCACGGGATGTCGGTGGGGCGCCCTAGACTCGTAGAGCGATGAGCAGCCTCTTTGACGACAGCTTCCTGGCGGATCTCCAGGCCCCCCGCGGCCATGAGGAAGAGCCCCCGCCGCCGCCCGAGGACGATCACGCTCCGGAGCCGGTTCCGGACGATCTGTTCGGCGGGAAGTTCGACGTGCCCCCGGACCGGGACGCCTACTACCGCGACGGCGCCCACCGGCCGGTCGTGGACCCGGCCGCGCTCCTGGAGGGGCTGAACGACAACCAGCGTGCCGCCGTCATGCACTCCGGCTCCCCACTGCTCATCGTGGCCGGCGCCGGCTCCGGCAAGACCCGTGTGCTCACGCACCGGATCGCGTACCTGCTGGCCGAGCGGGGCGCCCACCCCGGCCAGATCCTGGCGATCACCTTCACCAACAAGGCCGCCGGCGAGATGAAGGAGCGCGTCGAGCAGCTTGTCGGACCGCGCGCCAACGCGATGTGGGTGATGACCTTCCACAGCGCGTGCGTGCGCATCCTGCGCCGGGAGAGCAAGAAGCTCGGCTTCACTTCCTCCTTCTCGATCTACGACGCCGCCGACTCCAAGCGCCTGATGGCCCTGGTCTGCCGCGACCTGGACCTCGACCCCAAGCGCTACCCGCCCAAGTCGTTCAGCGCCAAGATCAGCAACCTCAAGAACGAGTTGATCGACGAGGAGGACTTCGCCGCCCGGGCCACCGACGGCTTCGAGAAGACCCTCGCCCAGGCCTACGCCCTCTACCAGTCGCGGCTGCGCGAGGCCAACGCCCTCGACTTCGACGACCTGATCATGACGACGGTCAACCTGCTGCGCGCCTTCCCGGACGTCGCCGAGCACTACCGCCGCCGCTTCCGGCACGTCCTGGTCGACGAGTACCAGGACACCAACCACGCGCAGTACGCCCTGGTGCGGGAACTGGTGGGCACCGCCGAGCACCCCGTGGACGTACCGCCCGACGAGGACGACCTGCGACCGGCCGAGCTGTGCGTGGTCGGTGACGCCGACCAGTCGATCTACGCCTTCCGCGGCGCGACCATCCGCAACATCCTCCAGTTCGAGGAGGACTACCCGGACGCGACGACGATCCTGCTGGAGCAGAACTACCGCTCCACGCAGACGATCCTGTCCGCCGCCAACGCGGTCATCGAGCGCAATGAGTCCCGCCGTCCCAAGAACCTGTGGACCAACGCCGGCGCGGGTGCCCGCATCACGGGTTACGTCGCCGACACCGAGCACGACGAGGCGCAGTTCGTCGCCGACGAGATAGACCGCCTCACGGACGCGGGCGAGGCCAAGGCCGGCGACGTCGCCGTCTTCTACCGCACCAACGCCCAGTCCCGTGTCTTCGAAGAGGTCTTCATCCGCGTCGGCCTGCCCTACAAGGTCGTCGGCGGCGTCCGCTTCTACGAGCGCAAGGAGGTCCGGGACGTCCTGGCCTACCTGCGGGTCCTGGCCAACCCCGAGGACTCCGTCCCGCTGCGCCGCATCCTCAACGTGCCCAAGCGGGGCATCGGCGAGCGCGCCGAGGCGATGATCGACGCCCTCGCCCAGCGGGAGAGGGTCAGCTTCCCGCAGGCGCTGCGCCGCGTCGACGAGGCGTACGGCATGGCCGCGCGTTCCACGAACGCGGTCAAGCGGTTCAACACGCTGATGGAGGACCTCCGCACGATCGTCGAGTCGGGCGCCGGACCGGCCACGATCCTGGAGGCCGTCCTGGAACGCACGGGCTACCTGGCCGAGTTGCAGGCCTCCACCGACCCGCAGGACGAGACCCGTATCGAGAACCTCCAGGAGCTCGCCGCGGTCGCCCTGGAGTTCGAGCAGGAGCGCGGGGAGGGGGAGCCGGTCGCGCTCTCCGACTTCCTGGAGCAGGTCGCCCTGGTCGCCGACTCCGACCAGATCCCGGACGAGGAGGACGGCGACGGCGTCATCACGCTGATGACCCTGCACACCGCCAAGGGCCTGGAGTTCCCGGTGGTCTTCCTGACCGGCATGGAGGACGGCGTCTTCCCGCACATGCGCGCCCTCGGCCAGACCAAGGAGCTGGAGGAGGAGCGGCGCCTGGCCTACGTGGGCATCACGCGCGCGCGGGAGCGGCTGTACCTGACCCGTTCGTCGATGCGCAGCGCCTGGGGCCAGCCGTCGTACAACCCGCCCTCCCGGTTCCTGGAGGAGATCCCGCCGGCACACGTGGACTGGAAGCGGACGGGGGGTTCGGCCTACGCGCCCTCCGGTCCGGCCTCCTCGGTGGCGGCCTCGCTGTCCTCGTCCCGGTCCCGCTCGTCGGCGTCCGGCGCCTCGGGCTTCGCCACCCGCCGCACCACGGAGAAGCCGGTGGCGGCGCTCGCCGTCGGAGACCGGGTCACGCACGACCAGTTCGGCCTGGGATCGGTGGTCGCCGTCGCGGGCACGGGCGACAAGGCCCAGGCGACGATCGACTTCGGCGACGGCAAGCCCAAGCGGCTGCTGCTGCGGTACGCGCCGGTGGAGAAGCTGTAGCGGGAGGGGCTACGTCGGGTCGAGGCCGTGGCTGCGCAGCCACGACAGCGGGTCGATGGGCGCCCCGCCCGCAGGCCTGACCTCGAAGTGCAGGTGCGGGCCGGTGGAGTTGCCGGAGTTCCCGGAGTAGGCGATCGGCTCTCCGGCCTTCACCGTCGTCCCGGAGGGGACCCGGTAGCTGGAGAGGTGGCAGTACCACGTCTCCGTGCCGTCCATCGCGGTCACGATCATCATGTTGCCGTAGGCGCTGTTCCACTGCGTGCGGACCGTGCCGTCGGTCGCGGCCAGCACCGTCGTCCCGTACGAGACGGGGAAGTCGATGCCGGTGTGCACGGACATCCAGTTCACGCCGGCCTGGCCGAAGTAGGCGCTGAGGCCCCTCTCGTAGACCGGGACGGCGAACTTGGGGCGCAGTCGCTCCTTGCGGGCCGCCTCCTCCGCCGCCTTCTTCTTCTCGGCCTCCTGCTCCGCTTTGAGGTCGATGCGCTCCTGGTACCGGCTGGCCCGGTCGGCGAAGTCGTTCGCCCCCGCGGACAGGCCCTGCAGCTGGGTGTCCAGCTTGTTGTTGGCGGTGGACGCCTTGACGGGGTGCGCATCGGGCGTGGCCGCCGCGCTCTCCTTGCCGTCCTCGGTCAGACCACCCACGGAGGCGGCGGCGATCCCGGCGACCCCCATCACGCAGACCGAGGGCACCGCCACCGTGAGCAGTGCGGAGCGCTTGGCCGGGGGACGGCGCCGGGAGCGGCCCGCTGCGCGGGAGGCCGCTCGCGAGGCCGGGGCGGGGGTGACTTCTTCCTCGTCGTCGAGCAGCGGCGGGGCCGGATCCGGCTCGACCGTGGCGACCGGTTCCTCTTCCGCCGAGTCGACCTGCGGCTCGTGCGGTTCGGGCCCCTCGAAGTTCTCGCCGACCGTGGTGCCGCCGTCGCCGTTCCACTGCATGGCGTCGTACGCGCCGGTGTCGAAGGCCTGCGTGCCCCAGTCCCACTGCTGGGTGGCGTCGGCGGCGGCCGTCTGGTCCGGCTGGAGCCAGGTCTGCGCGTCCCACTGGCCGCTGGTGTCGACCGGCGTGGACTGCGGTGGGACGGAGGCCAGTTGCTGCTGGTAGCCGGTGGCCCAGGCGGTGGTGTCGTACGCGCCGGTGTCGTAGGCGGTGTGGTGCTGGGCCGCGTACGGGTCGTGGTTCAGGCTCTGGTGGCCGTTCGTGGACCAGTCGGTGGTGTCGTACGAACCCGTGGTGTGCGTCTCGCCGGTCGTGAGACCGCCGTAGAGCGGGTCGGCGGTGTAGTCCGCCGTGGTGTACGTGCCGGTGTGGTAACCGGTGGCGTTGTAGTCGCTGTACGTGGTGAAGTCGCCGTACGCAGCTTCCTGCCCGTCGTACGACGCGTAGGGCGTCGAGGCGGCATCGGAGGCCGGAGCCGGGGCGGCCATGGTCCCCGACGGGTGACGGTCGTTCACCAACTTCTCTTTCGCCTCGACAACAGGGGCTGGCAGAGCAGTGCGGCGACTGTACCCGGCGGTATGAGGGCGCGACAATCTTCCACAGGTTTCCCCGAGGCGGGAAACGGGCATTCAGCCGTGTTTCGCCGGGGTGTGGAGACGGCTTTAACTTTGTGTTCGAGTTGCGTTCGACCCAGAGAGGTCGGCCGTCAGGCGACGGTCACTCCGCCGGCGCGGTCGGCGGTCGGGTCTCCGGGGCGCGCGGTGTCGAGGATCTCCCGTATCCCGGTCGCCACGGCGGGGTGGAGCGGCAGGGCGAGATGTCCGATTCCGCTGACCTGGATGTTCTCCACCTTCAGGTCGGGGTGCTCGATGCAGGCCGACTCCAGCGGGTCCATCAGGTGGTCGAGGTCGCTCCAGAAGCTGACGAAGTGCGTACGGCAGCCCGGCGCGGGGCGCGACAGTTCCTCGATCAGCTCGGAACCGGGGCGCATCTGCCGCACGATCGGATGGGCGTTGGCCAGCGGCGCGACCCGGGTGCCGGAGTGCGGGGTGCCGAGGGTGACGAGGGTGCGGACCCGCAGATCGCCACCGAGCCGCTGCACGTAGTAGCGGGCGATCAGTCCGCCGAGGCTGTGCCCGACGACGTCGATCTGCCTGCTGCCGGTGCGCTCGCAGATCTCCTCGATGTGACGGCCGAGCAGTTCGGCCGCGGTGCGGATGTCGCAGGTCAGCGGTGAGTAGTTCAGGGACTCCACGCGCTGCCTGCCGTGCTGGGCGAGGCTGCGGCGCAGCAGGACGAACACCGAGCGGTTGTCGATGAACCCGTGCAGCAGCACGACCGGTGGCTTGGCCTCGGTCGGCAACTGGGCGGTGCCGTCGGGCGCCGGGATCGCGCGGGAGGCGCCGCGGCGTTCCTGGACGATGCCCGAGGGGTAGAGCAGGAGGTGTCCCGCGAGGATCGCGAGTTCCAGAGCGGTCGCCTTCAGCAGAGCCAGTGAGAGCCCCGCGAGTCTGCACGGCAGCAGGCACCGGCAGAGCGGGAGAATGGGGTCCGCGACCCTGGTGACCTTCATGGCCGACCTCCTGTCGGCACGCGGGAGGACGGCCCTGTCCCCCGTGTGCCCTCGTGGGCAGTCGCGGCGGGGGCGGTCGGCCGGGCAGGCTTCGCGCCGCCGTGCCCCACCGGCCCCGGGTGCCCTTCGTGCCCTCGCCGATACGGCGCACCACCGCGGCGCGCGGTCTGCGGCGCGGTGGTGCGACGACCTCGTTGCGGCTCCCGTCGTGCTTGCTCCCGCAGTGGTCCGCGCGCCGCGGCAAAGGCGTACGGCGCGTGGGCCGCGCGGACGGGGAACGATGCGCGGCCTGCGGGTCCCCCCTGCCCGGTGAACTCGGGGGAGTGTCCCTCCATGTGATTTCCCCCTCCCTCTGCTCCGTGAAACTGCCGGTTGCGGGATGCTGGAGATAACGTTCGTTCACTTCCCCGGACGGTGTGGTGCGGGGCGTCCGTGCCACATGTGAGGTACTTGTCGGTACGGATGGATGTAGTCGCTTCATGGAGGCAGTGATGGGTGTGGCAGCCGGTCCGATCCGCGTGGTGGTGGCCAAGCCGGGGCTCGACGGCCACGATCGGGGCGCCAAGGTGATCGCGCGGGCCCTGCGCGACGCCGGTATGGAGGTCATCTACACCGGGCTCCACCAGACCCCGGAGCAGATCGTGGACACGGCGATCCAGGAGGACGCCGACGCGATCGGCCTGTCCATCCTCTCGGGCGCGCACAACACGCTGTTCGCCGCGGTGATCGAACTGCTCAGGGAGCGCGACGCGGAGGACATCGTCGTCTTCGGCGGCGGCATCATCCCGGAGGCGGACATCCCCCCGCTCAAGGAGAAGGGTGTCGCGGAGATCTTCACCCCGGGCGCGACCACCCAGTCGATCGTCGACTGGGTCAGGGCCAACGTCCGCCAGCCCGCCGAGGCATAGGGGCGCCGGCGGCTCCCGCAGCATCTCCCGGCGCCGGCCGGGTGCGAGCGGCCCGTCCTGGGGGTACGGCCCCCAGGGAGACCCGCCTTCGCCCGGGGCGGGACTCAGCCGGTCCGCGCCGCCTGCAGTTCCCCGGCCATGGCGGAGCGCAGCCGCAGGGTCGTGACCAGTCGCTGGAAAGCCTCCGCCCAGTACCCTCCGGCTCCCGGCGACGCGTCCTCCGCCTCGTCCGGAACCGCCAGCAGTCCGTCGAGCCGACTCGCCTCCGCGGGATCCAGGCACCGCTCGGCAAGCCCCATCACTCCACTGAAACTCCATGGGTAACTCCCTGCGTCCCGCGCGATGTTGAGCGCGTCGACCACCGCCCGCCCGAGCGGTGCCGCCCACGGCACCGCGCACACCCCGAGCAGCTGAAACGCCTCGGGCAGTCCGTGTGCCGCGATGAATCCGGCCACCCAGTCGGCCCGTTCGGCGGCGTCCAGCGTGCCGAGCAGCTTGGCGCGCTCGGCCAGGGACACCGCGCCGGGGCCGCCGGCTTCGGGGGCCGCGGGCGGCCCGAGCAGCGCCCGCGCCCACTGTGCGTCCCGCTGCCTCACCGCCGCCCGGCACCAGGCGGCGTGCAGTTCGCCCTGCCATCCGTCCGCGACCGGCAGGGCCACGATCTCCCGCGGTGTGCGCCCGCCCAGCCGTCCGGGCCAGGTCCCGAGCGGCGCCGCCTCCACCAACTGGCCCAGCCACCAAGATCGTTCGCCCCGTCCTGCCGGAGCCTTGGGGACGATCCCGTCGCGCTCCATGGCCGAGTCGCACTCGTGCGGCGCCTCGACGACGAGCGTGGGTGTCCCGCGCGTGTGGTCGACGGCCACGCAGGAGCGGGCCCGGGCCGCCATCCGTGCGGCGAACGCCGATCGGGGCAGCGCCGAGAGCAACTCCGCGGCCGTGGACCGTACATTGCGGCTGCGGTCGGACAGGGCCCGCTCCAGGAACTCCTCGTCGTCCGGGCCGAGACCCGTCCGCAGGGAGTCGACGAACATCAGCCGGTCCTCGGCCCGCTCGGTGGGCCATGAGCCGGCGAGCAGTTCGCGTGCGGCCGCGGGTGTGCGCGCACGTATCGACGCCAGCAGCGCGACCCGCTCCGCGAACAGACCTTCCTCCCACAGCTTGCGGACACGGTCGGCATCCTCGGAGCCGCTCGGGGCGGCACCGGCGCCCGGGGCCGCCCGCAGGGCGAACCGCCAGTCCGGGTTCAGCCCCGCCAGCCACAGCGCGCGTGGGCCGCCGAAGGCCAGTGCGGCCGGACGCAGGTCCGTACGGGCCCGCGCGGCGTCCAGCAGGGCGGGTAGTGCCTCCGGGGGCGGGGCGTACCCGTGGGCGTTCGCCGCCGCGAGCCACTGGGGCAGCAGTTCCATCAGGTCCGGTGCCGTTCCCCGGCGGCCGGCCGCCGCACCGGGCCGGTCGGCCAGCAGCATGGCGAGCCTGCGGGCCGCGGCCGCGGGCAGGGGCGGACGCGGATCCTCCGGTGCGGGCTCCGGGCGCCGGGCCGCGGGCGCGGGGCGCAGTCCGGCACGCCGCCGTACGGTCTGCACGGCCGCCGCGTCGAGCAGTGCCATCGGCGCGGTCCGTCCGGGTGTGCCGCCCGGAGGCGTGCGCCGGTCCGTGCCGAGCAGGGCGGTGGTGACCAACTCCTCCCAGGCGCCCGTGGCGGGCGCCTCCGGCGGGGTGGAGGTCCTGATCATGAGCTTCCTTTCCGTAGCCGGCTGCCCGGGAGTGGTTGAAGGGTCACATGGACCGGGTTTCCCCTGGGGTGGAACAAATTCGTGGTGCAGAAGGGAAAACGTATTCAGATGGGACGCTATCTGACATTTTGCGCCTTTTGGGTGAGAGGTTCCCGCTGTGCCGACCGCGCCCCGCGTATCGCGGTGACGTCACTCCTTTGCCGGACATTCCGAGCCCACTGCCAGGGGCGATGTCACGGACGGTTGGTTATGCATCAGCACAGAGTCACCATTTCTCCCTCTTCCCGCGACCATGCGGTCAACGGAGTGAAGCCCCGGTGGCCGCACTCGCCGAAGACCGCGACCGGCGCGCCACCCGACAGGGCGACCAGCCGCCACAGGCCTGGACGCGTCCGGGCCGCGCGAGTGACGGGCAGCGCGGAGTCGGAGGCGGCGTCGGCCAGCTGCCAGGACTCGCCGTCCGGGACCGGTACGACCTCCCGCAGCGTCACCGGAACAGACTCCAGCCACGGGTCGTCCCGCAGCGCCGCGCCGTAGCGGGCGGCCGCCTGCGCCGTCGTCACCCCGCGCGGGCGGATCCGGACGGGCGCCGGGGGAGCGAACCGCTCGCCCAGGGCCGCGCGCAGCTGTCCCGTGCCCGGATAGGAGGACACCTCCGCCTCCAGGGCCAGGCCCACCGGCAGCGCGAGCTCCGGGGCGCGGCCCGCCGCGCCGTAGGAGAGCAGCAGAGCCGTACGGCCCGAGTCCGCGCCGTGCAGCCATATCCTGCGTGTGGTCAGCTTCGCGTCCGCGGTGTCGTACTGCGCGAGGACGAGCCAGCGGTCCCGTACCGGAGGTCCGTCCGCGGAGACGGGCAGGCCCACCCGGGAACGGACCGTCGCCGACACCCCTTCCGGCAGCCGCTCGCGGCCCAGCCAGCCCTGGCCCAGCAGATGCAGCAGCGCGCATTCCTCCAGCAGCCGCACCGGCCAGCCCGGCCCCGACGACGGTACGGCCCCCAGCTCCCGCACCCGTCCCGCCAGCCCGGGAGCCTGCGCGTCGACCATGCGGGCCGCCGTCTCCTCCCACAGCCCGTACCCCGCCTGCTCGGCCGGGGCCAGACCGCCGCGCAGCAGGTCGGCCAGGCGCTGCTCCAGCTCCGTCACCCCCGCGGTGATCCGCTGCGCCCGGCGCTCCGCCCGGCGCAGCGCCGCCCGCGGATCAGCGGCACCGGAGGCCGGACCCGCCGCCCCCTCCGACCGCTTCCGCGCCGTCCGCTCCCCGCGGGCCGCCATCCACTGCTCGGCCCAGCCGGGCGCCTGCCCGGACGACACCGCGCCGTCGTCGCTCGCCCACAGCAGCAGCAGCCCGAGCGCGTGCTTGCACGGGAACTTGCGGCTCGGACAACTGCACTTGTACGCCGGCCCGGCACCGCCCGCGACGTCGACGACCGTCTGATACGGCCTGCTGCCACTGCCCTTGCACAGTCCCCACACCGCCCCCTCGTCGGAACACCCCGCCTCGGACCACGGCCCGGCCGCGCCGAGTTTGCTTCCCGCTTTGCGCGACGCGGCGTCAGGTGCCAGTGCCAGCACCTGGTCCGCGCTCCAGCGCACCCCCTGCTGAGTCATGCCATCGAAGGTAGGACCTGCCACTGACAATCGAGCGAGCAAGGACGTTTGCGCAGGTCAGAATGCGTTGTCAGTGCCGTGGTGCACGGTTGGTGACAGATCCGAACCGGCCGAGCTGGAGGGGGCCTCAGCCATGTCTGTGTCCGTCGAACCGACACCCGTCGAACCGCGCCAGAACCACTCCGCGCCCGCGAACACGCCGGAGGCGCAGGTGCTGCGCCCGCACGCCGAGCACGCCTTCGCGGCCGAGCTGGCGGCGCTCGCCGCACACGACGACCGTCCGCGCCCGGCCCGCTGGAAGCTGTCGCCGTGGGCCGTCGCGACCTACCTCCTCGGCGGCACGCTGCCGGACGGCACGGTGATCACACCGAAGTACGTGGGCCCCCGCCGTATCGTCGAGGTCGCGGTCACCACCCTCGCCACCGACCGCGCCCTGCTCCTGCTCGGCGTGCCGGGCACGGCGAAGACCTGGGTGTCCGAGCACCTGGCCGCCGCGGTCAGCGGCGACTCGACGCTCCTGGTGCAGGGCACGGCCGGCACCCCGGAGGAGGCGATCCGCTACGGCTGGAACTACGCGCAGCTGCTGGCGCACGGCCCGAGCCGCGACGCCCTCGTGCCCAGCCCGGTCATGCGGGCCATGGCGCACGGCATGACCGCCCGGGTCGAGGAGCTGACCCGCATCCCGGCCGACGTGCAGGACACGCTGATCACGATCCTGTCCGAGAAGACCCTGCCGATACCGGAACTGGGCGAGGAGGTGCAGGCGGTCCGCGGCTTCAACCTGATCGCCACCGCCAACGACCGCGACCGCGGGGTCAACGACCTGTCCAGCGCCCTGCGCCGCCGGTTCAACACGGTGGTCCTGCCGCTGCCGGAGAGCCCCGAGGCCGAGGTCGACATCGTGGCGCGCCGTGTCGATCAGATCGGCCGCGCCCTCGACCTGCCGGGCGTCCCGGACGGGGCCGACGAGATCCGCCGTGTCGTGACCGTCTTCCGTGAGCTACGCGACGGCGTCACCACCGACGGCCGTACCAAGCTGAAGTCGCCCAGCGGCACCCTGTCCACCGCCGAGGCGATCTCGGTGGTCACCGGCGGCCTCGCGCTGGCGGCCCACTTCGGCGACGGCGTGCTGCGGGCCGGTGACGTGGCCGCCGGCATCCTCGGCGCCGTCGTCCGCGACCCGGCGGCCGACCGCGCCGTCTGGCAGGAGTACCTGGAGACCGTCGTCCGCGAGCGCGACGGCTGGAAGGACTTCTACCGGGCCTGCCGGGAGGCGAGCGCGTGAGCGGCACCGGACGACCGACCGGCGGTGGATGCCTGCCGGCCGGCACGGCGCGGGCCCGCGTCGACGACGAGCCCAGCTGGACCGCGGGACGAGGACGAGGGAGGACGAGGAGGGGGACGACGTGAGGGGAGCCGAGGGATCCGGGAGCCGGTGGCCCGGCGCGGGGCCGCTGCTGCTCGGGGTCCGGCACCACGGGCCCGGATCCGCCCGCGCGGTGCGGGCCGCGCTGGAGGCGGCGCGACCGCGGGCGGTGCTGATCGAGGGCCCGCCGGAGGCGGACGCGCTGATCCCGCTCGCCGCCGACCACGACATGCGGCCGCCCGTCGCGCTCCTCGCCCACGCCGTGGACGAACCCGGCCGCTCGGCGTTCTGGCCGCTGGCCGGTTTCTCGCCCGAGTGGGTCGCCGTCCGCTGGGCACTGGAGCACGACGTCCCGGCCCGCTTCATCGACCTGCCGGCCACGCACACGCTCGCGTGGGGCCACACGTGGGGCAGGGAAGACGCCGGCACACCCGCGGACGGCGGCGCCGACACGGAGGGCTCCGCGGTGGAGGGGACCGCGGAGCCCCCGGCGGGGGCGTGCCCGCCCGAGGCCGCGGTGCGCGTCGACCCGCTCGCCGCGCTCGCCGAGGCCGGGGGGTACGACGACCCCGAGCGGTGGTGGGAGGACGTGGTCGAGCACCGGGGCGCCGGCGAGGGTGACGCGTTCACCCCGTTCCTGGTGCTGGAGGAGGCCATGGGCGCGCTGCGGGAGGCGTACGGCAGCGGGGAGGAGCACCGGGATCTTGTGCGCGAGGCCCACATGCGCCTCCAAGTGCGTGCCGCACGGCGCGAGTTCGGGGACGGCGTCGCCGTGGTGTGCGGGGCCTGGCACGTGCCCGCGCTGCGGCGGAAGGCGACCGTCGCCGTCGACCGCGCCCTGCTGAAGGGACTGCCCAAGGTCAAGGCGGACATGACCTGGGTGCCGTGGACCCACCGCCGGCTGTCCCGGGCCTCCGGCTACGGCGCGGGCATCGACTCGCCCGGCTGGTACGCCCACCTGTTCGACGTGCCGGACCGGCCCGTCGAGCGGTGGCTGACCAAGGTGGCGGGACTGCTGCGGGAGGAGGACCGGATCGTCTCCTCCGCGCACGTCAT
Source organism: Streptomyces sp. NPDC001231 (assembly GCF_042896885.1). NCBI lineage: Bacteria > Bacillati > Actinomycetota > Actinomycetes > Kitasatosporales > Streptomycetaceae > Streptomyces > Streptomyces sp. NPDC001231. The sequence continues at coordinate 5,372 of NZ_JBIAXS010000032.1, read as the reverse complement.
CGAGGCGGTGCGGCTGGCGGGGACGCTCGCCGCGATGCGCGGCCGCCCGCTGCCGGGGCTGAGCGAGACGACGGACGCCGTGCGCGCGGTGATGTGCGACGGCTCCGACGTGCCGCTGGCACTGGTGCACGACCGGCTCGTGGTCGGCGACGTGCTGGGCGCTGTGCCGGAGGCGGCGCCCGCGGTGCCGTTGCAGCGCGACCTGGCCCGGCTGCAACGGCGGTTGCGGCTCAAGCCGGAGGCGCTGGAGCGGGAGCTGGAGCTCGACCTGCGCAAGGAGACCGATGCCGGGCGCAGCCGGCTGCTGCACCGGCTGCGGCTGCTGGGCGTGGGCTGGGGCGAGCCCACGGCGTCGCGGGGGAGCACCGGTACGTTCCGGGAGACCTGGCGGCTGCGCTGGGAGCCCGAGCTGTCGGTGCGCGTCGCCGAGGCCGGGGTGTGGGGGACGACCGTGCTCGCCGCCGCGACCGCCAGGGCGGAGGCGGACGCCGTGGCCGCGCAGGCCCTCGCCGACGTCACCGCGCTCGCGGAGCACTGCCTGCTCGCCGAACTGCCCGAAGCGCTGCCCGTGGTCATGCGCGTGCTCGCCGACCGGGCGGCGCTCGACGCGGACGTCGGGCACCTCGCCCAGGCGCTGCCGGCCCTGGTCCGCTCCCTGCGCTACGGAGACGTGCGCGGCACGGACACCGAGGCGCTCGCCGGGGTGGCGGCCGGCCTGGCCGAGCGGATCTTCGTCGGCCTGCCCCCGGCCTGCGTCGCACTGGACGCGGACGCGGCCGAGGAGATGCGACGGCATGTGGACGCGGTGCACGGCGCGGTGGCCCTGCTCGGCGACACCCCCAAGGCCGGGCACAGTGAGCTGCGCGCCCGCTGGCACACCGTGCTCCGGACCCTTTCCGGACGGGACACGGTCCCCGGGGTGCTGCGGGGACGCGCGGTGCGGCTGCTGCTGGACGACGGGGAGGTCGAGCAGGAGCAGGCGGCGCGGCTCATGGGCCTCGCGCTGTCGCCGGGCACGCCGCCGGCCGACGCGGCCGCGTGGATCGAGGGCTTCGTCGGCGGTGGCGGCGGGATGCTGCTCGTGCACGACGAGCGGCTGCTCGGGCTGCTCGACGCCTGGCTGACCGGCGTGCCGGCGCAGGCGTTCACGGACGTACTGCCGCTGCTGCGGCGCACGTTCTCGGCGTACGAGCCGGGGGTGCGCAGAACGCTCGGCGAGCTGGTCCGGCGCGGTCCGGGGCAGGGCGGCGGTGGGGCCGGGGGCTCGACGGGCGGCGTGCCCGGGTTCGCCGAGGAGCTCGACCAGGAGCGCGCGGACGCCGTACTGCCCGTGCTGCGGCTGCTGTTGGGGCTGGACGACCCCGGTCCCGGCGGGGGGAAGCCGGGCAACCAGCTTGCGGGGGTGGCGGGATGACCGTGGGAGAGGGGTACGACGTGACGGACGCGGTCCAGGAGCGGCTGCGGCGCTGGCGGCTCGTGCTCGGCGGCGGCCCGGCCGACGGCACCGGATGCGCGCTGTCGGGACGGGACACGGGGATGGACGCGGCGCTCGCCGCGCTCTACGGAAAGGGGGACAAGCCGCTTACGGGACGGACGGGACGCGACCGTTCGCCGGGACTGGGAGGCTCGGCGCCCTCGGTGGCGCGGTGGCTCGGGGACATACGGACGTACTTCCCCTCCTCCGTGGTACAGGTCATGCAGCGGGACGCCATCGACCGGCTCGGGCTGGCCGCGTTGCTGCTGGAGCCGGAGATGCTGGAGGCGGTGGAGGCGGACGTCCACCTCGTCGGCACCCTGCTCTCGCTCAACAAGGCGATGCCGGAGACGACCAAGGAGACGGCCCGGGCCGTGGTGCGCAAGGTCGTCGAGGACCTGGAGAAGCGGCTGGCCACCCGCACCCGGGCCACGCTCACCGGCGCCCTCGACCGCAGTGCGCGCGTCAGCCGGCCGCGCCACCACGACATCGACTGGAACCGCACGATCGCGGCCAACCTCAAGAACTACCTGCCGGAGTACCGGACGGTCGTGCCCGAGCGGCTGATCGGCTACGGCCGGGCGTCGCAGTCCGTGAAGAAGGAGGTCGTCCTCTGCGTCGACCAGTCTGGGTCGATGGCGGCGTCCGTCGTGTACGCCTCCGTGTTCGGGGCGGTGCTCGCGTCCATGCGGTCCGTCAGTACGCGGCTGGTCGTCTTCGACACGGCGGTCGTCGACCTCACCGACCAGCTCGACGACCCGGTGGACGTGCTCTTCGGCACCCAGCTCGGTGGCGGCACGGACATCAACCGGGCGCTGGCGTACTGCCAGTCGCGGATCACCAGGCCCGCGGAGACGGTGGTCGTGCTGATCAGCGATTTGTACGAGGGAGGCATACGCGACGAGATGCTGAAGCGGGTCGCCGCGATGAAGGCGTCCGGAGTGCAGTTCGTGACGCTGCTCGCGCTCTCCGACGAGGGCGCGCCCGCCTACGACCGGGAGCACGCGGCGGCTCTCGCGGCGCTCGGGGCACCGTCGTTCGCCTGCACGCCCGACCTGTTCCCGGAGGTGATGGCGGCGGCGATCGAGAAGCGGCCGCTTCCGATACCCGACGCCGTGTGACATTGGCCGCCCAGCGGTGGGAGAAGGCTTGCGCCCCCTTGGGAACCCCGTGCGAGGATCGACGCTCCAACACCCTTGTCGCCGCACGGGAGGAACCGCCCTCTCTTGACCTGGCCAGCAGCGCTGCCCGGTGCCGCCCTACGCGCGACGCGTACGGCGGCCGGACGGCGTGTGCTGCAACTGGGGCTGCTGGTGGGGGCGTTGTCCGCCCTCGGGTTCCTGTGCGGGCAGCAGGCGCGGGCGGCAGAAGGCGGACCGACGGCACCCTTGTCCGAGACGGTGGCCGCTTCGGTTCCGGGGTTCGCGTCCTCGTCCTCATCTTCGTCTTCATCTTCGCCCTCGTCCGGCAGCCTCGTGGCCGTGACCGACCGGGTCGCGAAGCCTGTCGTCGAGCCGATCACCGAGCCTGTGGAGAAGCCCCTCGCCGAGCCGATCACCCGGCCCGTCAAGAAGCCGGGCGTCCGGGCGGTCGCCGAGCGCGTTGTGCGGCCAGTTGTCGAGTCCGCGGTTGAGCCGATTGCCCAACCGGTCGTCCAGTCCGTCGCCACGCCCGTCGTGCAGCCGGTCGCCGAGCCGGGAGCCGGGCCCGTTGTGAAGCTGGGCGTCCGGTCGGTCGCCGAGCCGGCAGTCGGACCCGTCGTGAGGCTGGGCGTCCGGTCGGTCGCCGAGCCTGTCGGCGTACCGGTCGTTGAGTCCGTTGCCCAGCCGGTTGTTGAGCGCGTCATGAGGCCGGTCGGTGAATCCGTTGCGCGGCCGGTTGTCGAGCCCGCCACCGAGCACGTTGTGCGGCCGGTCGTCGAGCCGGTCGTAGAGCGTGTCGTGAAGCCGGTTGCCGAGCCGGTTGCCGAGCCGGTTGTCCGGCCCGTCGCCGAGCGCGTCGTGACACCGGTAGCCGTGCCGGTCGTCGAGGCCGTGGTCCAGCCTGTTGTGAACCCGGTTGTCGAGGCTGTCGTCCAGCCCGTCTTGAAGCCGGTCGTCGAGCCTGTCGTGACGGTGGTCGTCGAGGCCGTCGTCCGGCCGGTCGTGAAGCCGGTTGGGGATGTGGTCGGCGCCGAGGCGGGCGCGGCGGTCGAGGTGTGGCCCGAGGTGCCGTCGCCGCCCGTCGTGCCCGACCTCCCGGCGCCGCCCGTCGTGCCCCCGGCGCCGTTGCAGCCGCAGCCGCAGCCGCAGACGGGGCCCGCTGCCTCGGCTGCGCAGGCCCGGCCGCAGCAGCGTCCGGGCGGCGCGAACCTGCCCACGTCCGGTGGGCACACCAGCACCCCCAAGGCCCTCACGGCGCAAGGCGTCACCGCTTCCTCCGCTGCCGTCTGCGGTCCGCGATACACCGGCGCGACCTCCGGGACCGGCGGCGCCGTGCACGTCCAGCTCCACCGCGTGCCTCGTGCCGGTCTCGTCGCCCCCCTCGCCCCGATCTCCGCGCACCAGCCCCCCGTCGGTGGTCCGGACGGCGTGTTCAGAGATCACGCGGCGGCCGACTCCGGCGCCTCGCGGCACGGTGACGGGCACGCCGTCACGGTGCCCGAGCGGGCCCCGCTGCGGCTGGTGCCCGGCGCCGCCGCCCGGGCCGCCGCAGTCGGTGCCCGGGACCGGCACCAGACCGTCCCCGTCTTCCCCGGCTAACCGGACAGGTCCACCGCTCCGTCGTCATGGAGAGCCCACCCGACTCCGCGGGCCCGGTGGACCCGGACGGCTGAAAGCCGTCGGTCCGTCCGGCCGTGCCGCCCGGGATCTCGCGGAAAGGGCGGCTGGTCCCCATTGGGGTGGGGATCAACCGCCCGGAGCCCCTTCGGGGCTGTACGAGGGGGCCTCACCCGGTCAACCCCAGCCTGGTGAGGCCCCCGCTTCAGCGGCACGCCGTGCCAGAGAGTGCGGCATCATGTGACAGGTATCACCGCTCAGGTGTGACCCTCGATTTAGGGCACTCCCGTAAGCGGGGATAACCTGCGAGACGGACATGCCGCGCGCTCGGACACCGTGTGCGCCTTCCCTGTGACCCAGAGCGGACGTCACGTTGCCCTTCGCGGCACGCCCACGCATCCAACGAACCGCGAGATCACTGATAGGGACGGAAGCGCGTGGACCTGTTCGAGTACCAGGCGAGGGACCTCTTCGCCAAGCACGGTGTACCGGTGCTGGCCGGTGAAGTCATCGACACGCCTGAGGCGGCGCGCGAGATCACCGAGCGGCTGGGCGGCAAGTCGGTCGTCAAGGCTCAGGTGAAGGTCGGTGGCCGCGGCAAGGCCGGTGGTGTCAAGCTGGCCGCCACCCCGGACGAGGCCGTCGCCCGCGCGACGGACATCCTCGGTATGGACATCAAGGGCCACACGGTCCACAAGGTCATGCTCGCCGAGACCGCTCCGGAGATCCTCGAGGAGTACTACGTCTCCTTCCTCCTCGACCGCGCCAACCGCACCTTCCTCTCCATCGCCTCGGTCGAGGGCGGCATGGAGATCGAGGAGGTCGCGGCCACCCGCCCCGAGGCCGTCGCCAAGATCGCGATCGACGCCATCGACGGCGTGGACCGGGCGAAGGCCGAGGAGATCGTCGCCGCGGCCAAGTTCCCGGCCGAGGTCGCCGACAAGGTCGCCGACGTCCTCGTCAGCCTCTGGGAGGTCTTCATCAAGGAGGACGCCCTCCTGGTGGAGGTCAACCCTCTCGCCAAGGTCGCCTCCGGTGACGTCATCGCCCTCGACGGGAAGGTGTCGCTGGACGACAACGCCGAGTTCCGTCACCCCGAGTTCGAGGAGCTCCACGACAAGGCCGCCGCCAACCCGCTG
>NZ_JBIAXS010000031.1:0-106280 GCF_042896885.1 Streptomyces sp. NPDC001231 | reverse complement strand
GCCACCGGCCTGCCCCCACGGCACCCGATCCGCCCAGTACGAACCCCTACGAACCAGCCCCGCCAGGGTTGACGAAACAGATAGGGGCACCCCCCGGGTTTCCCGCTGTAGGGGGTCGCATGGAATGCGTGGGCCATATTGCGGCCCTGGGCCCGGATACCGAGGGACTGAAGGTCGGTGAGCGCGTGGTGGCCGCTGTGGTCCCGGCGGTACCCGGGCCCCCCGTGGCCGGCACCTGGCAGGAATACCTCGTTGCCGACACGCGAAGGCTTCTGCCGGTCCCCGACCGTCTGAGCGACTCCAGCGCCTGTCAACTCGCCGTCAACCCGTTGACCGCGCTGCTCCTCGTGACGCGCGAACTCGACGTACAGCCGGGCGAATGGCTGTTGCAGACGGCCGCGGGCTCCACCGTCGGCCGGCTCGTCATTCAGCTGTCCAGGAATCTGGGTATTCGCACGATCAATGTCGTGCGGCGACGTGATGCCGTCGAGGAGATCAAAGTGCTTGGTGGTGACGAGGTCATTTGCACTGAGGACGAGGACCTGTTGCAGCGTGTGGCTGAGATAGCGGGGCCAGTCGGCGTGCGGAAGGCCGTCGACTGTGTCGCGGGCCCCGTGGGTGCCCAGGTGTCCCAGGCATTGGCTCCGGGAGGGGAGGTCGTGGTCTACGGCGCACTCTCGACGCATCGGCAGACCGCCCCTGCGGCACTGACGATCCCGCTGCAGGCACGCTCGGTCATCTACGAGACCAAAGCAGTCCGTGGCTTCTGGCTGAACCGCTGGTTCGGCACTGCCTCACCCGAGGATGCGCTGCGCACGCTGTCCCAGGTTCGCGGTCTCGTCGCCGACGAGGTGCTGAGCATCCCCCGGGGCCAGCCGTTCCCGCTCGAACGCTTCGCTGAAGCCGTCTCGCTCGCCGAAGCACCCGCACACGGCACCAAACCACTCTTCGTCTTCGAAGACGGCCGGGACGAAGACGACAGGTAGGAAGCGGCGCTTCCGGTGCGTCCGCGGCGTGCCAAGGCCGCCAGGTGAACCTAGCCAAGCCCGATGAAGCCCGCGTCATTCGACCAGGTCAGCGCCTGCACCAGTGTTCTGGGGAGGCCGCACGTCATCTCTGAGGTGGAGTGGATCTAGGAGGCTGCTGCGATGGCCCGTCCTCGGTTTCGTCCTCACGTTCGCGGCGGTCACTCTTGTGGACTGGTCGCCGACGGTGAAATGGGCCCCGTAGCCGAGCGCCGTCTCACATGCGTGGCTGCGGCGTCCGATGCACGCTGGTGGTGGCGAGGACTTCGTACGTGGGGACCCTGCGTGCGTGTGCGAGTCGCGCATGGACCTGGGGCGTGCCAGGACACAGTCCGGTTCAGCGCCTCCCATTGCAGAGTCGTCCCTCGCCCCAGTGCCTGATTTGCTCGGCAGGCGGCAGCAGGAAGGAAGCGCGATGGAGATCAAAGGCTCGGTTGCCCTGGTGACGGGGGCCAATCGTGGCATTGGCCACGCGTTTGCTCGCGCACTGATCGAGCGGGGAGCTGCCAAGGTCTACGCCGGTGTCCGCGATCCGGCGAGCGTGAGCGACGGGGACCTTTCTGTGCTGCGTTTGGACGTCACCGAGCCGGAGGACGTCGCCGCCGCGGCCGCGGCCGCCGGTGACGTCACCATCGTCGTCAACAACGCGGGGGTCGGAGGTTTTGGGACCAGGCTACTGACGGGCTCCTTCGACGGCGCGCGCGAGGCGATGGAGATCAACTACTTCGGCACCTGGGCCGTGTCCCGTGCCTTTGCCCCGGTCCTGGCGCGCAACGGCGGCGGCGCGCTGGTGAACATGCTGTCGGCTGTCTCCTGGCTCCCCCGGCCGGAGTATCCCGGATATGCGGCCTCCAAGGCAGCCCAGTGGTCGTTGACGGGCGCGCTGCGGGAGGGTCTGCGCGAGCAGGGAACGCTTGTGATCGGGGTCCACGCCGGTTTCGTGGAGACGGATCTCAGCAGTTTCACGGATGCGCCGAAGATCAGCGCGGCGGAGGTGGCGGAGCAGACCATGGACGCCCTGGCGAACGACCGGGTCGAGGTGCTCGCCGACGAGCGGACCAAGCAGATCAAGCATGCCCTTGCGCAACCGCTTGAACAGTGAGCGGGGGAGGCTATTTGCCGAGCGTCGCGGCCGGCTGAGGTCGTTTGCTCCGGCCTTGGTTGCGTACGGGGCCAGGAACGCGGTCAGCGCCGTGAGCACTTCCTGGGGGCCTCTTCGGCTACCCAGTGGCTGGTGGCGGGAATGACTTTGCTTCGCACGTCGTGTGCGACAGGTTTCATGGTGTCGGCGACGTTTTCACCGAGGCTTCCCGCACCGGGGATCGCAGGGACGGCAGGGTCAGCGGGCGTGTTTTACAGCCAAAGTAGCACCGGCGCAAGGAGGAATCATGGCCGAGACATACGATCCACGCCGCACGGCCGTTCTGCTGGTCGACCCCTATAACGACTTCCTCTCGGAGGGCGGCAAGGTCTGGCCGCGTCTGGAGCCCGTGGCCGGCAAGGTCGGTCTGCTGGACCATCTGCGCTCTGTGATCGTCTCGGCCCGTGCGACCGGTGTGCGCGTGGTGTTCGTGCCGCACCGCCGCTGGGAGCCGGGTGACTACGAGACGTGGGACCATCCGACCCCCTCGCAGCGGAAAATCCAGCAGCTCCACCACTTCGCCAGGGGATCCTGGGGCGGGGAGTTCCACCCCGACTTCCAGCCGCAGCCGGGCGAGGTCGTCGCTCAGGAGCACTGGGGGTCGAGCGGGTTCGCCAACACGGACCTGGACATGCAGCTCAAGCAGCACGGCATCACCCACGTGGTCCTTGTCGGCGTGCTGGCCAACACCTGCGTCGAGGCCACCGCTCGTTTCGCCATGGAGCTCGGCCACCACGTGACGCTGGTTCGCGACGCCACGGCGGCCCTCAGTCCCGAGATGATGCACGCCGCTCACGAACTCAACGGCCCCACCTACGCCCAGGCCATCGTCACCACGAACCAACTCATCGCCGCTTTCGACGGATCCCAACCATGACAGTCGGGCTCGTCCGTGTTGAGGCCGAAGAAGCAGTTCGCCTGCCATGCCTACGCACTGCGGGCCTGCCAGGAGGGACCTGCACAGCGCTCTTCCTGCCCCTCGCAGTGGCCTCTCATGGCTCGGCGATCCTGTGCCGGGCAGTCCGCTCACGCATCGCGCACGCATGGACAAGCGTGGCCTGGGGCGTTGACCGGCTGCAAGACGTCAGCGCGCAGAGCGCTCTTCGGGTACTGCGAAGCGGCCGTCTGCGCGGCGTGGACGTGTCGGAGCCTCGATGCTGCCTGGACGAGTGACCGAGCCGTGGTCCCGGCCTCCGCGCGGCTGGGCACCGAGTCAGCGGCGAGACGGAAAGCGCGTGGACGACGAGCGTTCGACGCACACGACGGACCCCCGACCTCACCCTGCGCAGCAACTCCGCCGACCTTGACGCTGAACGGCTCGTTCGGGCCTGAGTCGAGGATGAGGCCAGGAGGGTCCTACGCCTACTCGCCGAGAAGGTGCTGATTCTGATGGCGGCGCATGTCGGCACACTGCTGCATGCAGCGGCGCCGCTCGGGCTGGTGTGGGCGGCCCGAGGACGGGAATGGTTGACCGTTTCAGCTTCGCCTCATGAGGGCCGTGCCACTGAATGCTTGGAGGTGTTCACTTTCAACTCGGACCAGCGCTCGGGATCCTGATCAGTACCGACCAGGTGGCCGATCTCCAGCGCGGAATAGGTGCTCCCACTGCACCCCCGACTGCCCTCCGGGATCTCGATGAGCAACGCGTAGATTCGCAGCAGATATGCGGGAGAAATGTGGACGCCATTCATCTCGATCTCCGAGCCATCGTCGCCGAGGACGGAGACAGACGAATGCCTTGCCGATCGCGGCGTGCGCGGCTTCGCGCCGCTTTTGGGTGAAGAAGCCGGCGGCGGTTATTCCCTCGACGAGCCAGAACGGTTCATTCCCCAGGAAGCAGTTCTGCTGGGGAATCTCGTTGAAGACGATGAACGTACCGTTCCTGGCTGCACGCTGCTGCCGATCGACCACATTGCCGCGGACCGGCCGTTCTACTCCGGCTGTGAGCATGGTGGTCGTGCCGTAAGAAGCGGGATGAACGTGCAGGTCATCGCGAGATCCTTCCGGTCGACTGCTGTGGGCCTCGCCGGCCCTGCCCGGCGCCATGCACGACGTCCGCGGAGCCCGCGAACACGACATTGTCGACGCTCTCGCCGAGGCCCGCATCAAGTGCTGGGTTACCGGGGTGACGGCGGCACGGTCCGCATCCCGTGCTGGGGACGGTGGGAGGCCCTCTCCGCAGGCCAGGAGGCGGTGGACCAGTCTCCCGCGAAGATTCGGAGCCAGATCACCGCACGCGGCAGCCGCAACTCGACGACGCCCGCTCGGCAGGGCGGAGGACTCCAGATCCCTGCGGTGCGTTCACTCGGATGGCCCGTGTGCGGAGACGAGCAGACAGGTGTCCTCGACTCTGGAATCCCGGGCGTCGCCTGACGCCCTCGCACCGGAGGAGTGGCATGCGCATATCCTGCAAGTCGCGCGTGACCCAGGAGCACGTGACCCACGAGGACCTCGGCGACCTGCTGGAATGCCGCCAGGCTGCGCTGGCGGCCTACGACGGCGAGGAGCCCCAACCTGGGTCGTCGTGAACCGTAGCCCTTCGGCTGCCGTCCCGCGTTGAAGAACTCGGAGTGGGTGACCTGGCAGGCGTAGCCGCCCCCGCGTAATCGCAGCCGAGCGACGGTGAAGATCACCGGCAAGATCGGCTACACCACATGGCGGGACACCGTCTATGGCTGCGCGGCACCCTCGCTCGCCGCTCTTGAGTCGAGGGTGCCGCGCAGTCGGGGCGCGGCCTGGCACCGGGGGGTGCCCTGCCCCGCCGACGCCACCGGAGTGGCTGGTCGAGCACGGACTGAACCGCCGGAACGTGGTCGCCGTGCATGCTGGGGACTGCTGGACGGTCCGCAAGAGCGGGCGGTGCGTGCCGGTGAGCAGGCCGCAGGCGCTGGAGGCGCTGCGGCAGCAGGTACCGGCGTGCGCACAGTGCCGACCGGACACGCTGCTCGGCTTCCTGGAGTAGCCCCTGACCTGCGACGGGCTTCCGCCCCGGCGCCCGGCACCAGCTCGGGGGCAGCGACGATACCAAGGCGGGGGGCAACGGCGATAGCAAGGCGAAGTCGAAGCCGGCCGAGGTGCACAAGCCCGAGGACGACGTCAAGATCACGAAGTGTTCGTCGACCGGCAATCTCGCCGGCTTCCCGCAGGCCGAGCTGGTCGTCGAGAATCACGACTCGCGTAGCCGCTCATACATGGTGCAGGTCGAGTTCGTCGACGGCTCCGGCACGCGCTCCAGCGAGGGCGTGGCGATGGTGAACAACCTGGCGGCGGGCCAGAAGGCCAACGAGAAGGCCGGGGGTCTCGCCAGGGCACCCGATGGGCTGAAGTGCCGTATCACCAAGGTCAGTCGGCACTGACCTGACATCGGATTGTGCGGCGCGAGGCCCCCGCCGCGGAGTTCGGCGGGGGCCTCGTCGTGTGTCTGCGTTGTCGTTGCTACCGCCGCGGCGCCTCGACCAGTGCATGACCGACATTCAGGCGTCGTGATGCCCGCTCTCGGAGCTGGAGCAGGCAATACCCGCGGCGTGCGGCATGGCGGCTGAAGCGAGGGCATACGGCAACCGTCACCCACAAGTGGACTTGTTGGGCGACGGTTCCAGTCTCCACGGGGAGGCCAGCATCTATGGCCTCACAGGATCACCATCCCCCAACTCCAGCCACCACACGTCGTTGTCCTGGACAAGGTCCACCACCTGTCTCTGTCCGTCGCCGAAGCGAAGTTCGACGGCGGCCAGACCCGGTACGACGGGGTCCGATACGACTGCTTCGACCGGCTCGCCGGCGTGTGCGCCGTACCTGGAGATCAGGCCTTGCGCGGCCCGCTCTCTGGCGGTGTACCAGGGCGCGCCGATACGCGCCAGGTCCGCGGCATCACCGGCCTGAAGGCGTTGGACGTACACCTTGACGAGCGGTTCGACCTCGTCGGCGACCTCCTTCGCCTCAGGGTAAGGGTTGTCCCGTAACTGATCTTTGGCAGCACGAGGGTGGCTGGCCGGTATCGCATCCCAGGTTCCCTTTGGGGAGGCACTGAGGTTTTCTCAGTGGATAGACCGGCGATCAGCACTGCCACAGGAATGAGCCCTCGCTGCACAGCGTGCATGCGAAGGCGTATCCGCAACCGCCTCCGCCGAAGTTCATCGCCGTCCGGTGGTCGCGGCCCTCTTCGAGCTGGACCACGAAGCTCATCGGCTGCCCGCACGCCGGGCATGCCGGGGTCTCGTCGTGCTGCAGCCACGACGGAACGCCGCCCAACTGGCCGAGGACGTCCCTCAAGGGGCGTCCGTGAGCCTGGGCCCAGCGGTTGCGTGCCTCATGGTAGGGAGCCGCGTCGATCACCGCGCAGTCGATGCCGCAGGTCTCCGGCAGCAGGGCCTCGCCTTCCGTCGGCACCGGGGCCGCGGTGAGTCCGAGACCAGGGAACAGCAGTGCCCGGTTGCCACCTGCGACCGGGTCCCACTCGTCGCACAGCCCTGGATCGTTCTGACACATGAAGACCGACAGGACCCACCCGGCCGACGCCGTCGGCCTGGCCCCCTGGGCGCCGGGGTCGTTCACCAGCAGCTGCGCAAGGAACTGCATCGGCCCGGAGCACGCGGCGCACTGCGGCCAGCTGAACCCGGCGGGCACCATCGGCACGCCGCCGGTACGTGTCACTAGCGCATGATCATCGACCGGACCAGCGTGCGTCATCAAGGTGGTGGTCATAGCCGGGAAGCCTAGATCAGCCATGCGACAGACCCCTGAGGCCTGACTGTGGGGAGGGCGGCGCCGTGCTGGTAGGACAGGGCTCTTCACATACGATCATCCCCCGAACCAGAGGCTTCACAGTGGTCCCCTACGCTGCCACGCTCGACGTCCCACGCCGCACCGCCGAGTTCCTCGCCCGTCTGCTGGCCGCGCACCGGCGCCGGATCGGCACCCCGAAGGGCTCGCGGGCGCTGGGTCCGTTCCGGCAGGCGGTGCTGGTGCTGCGCTGGTTCCGCGAGCGCGGCTGTGTACATTGCCTGGCCCGCGACGCGGGCATCTCGCAGGCCACCGGCTACCGTTACCTGCACGAGGGCATCGATGTCCTCGCCGACCAGGCCCCTGACCTGCATGAAGTCCTCGCCCGCTGCCGGCGTGAGGGCATCACCCACCTGATCCTGGACGGCACGCTGATCACTGCGACCGTGTGGCCAGCGTGCGCGAGAACGGCAACGACTGGTGGTTCAGCCAGAAACACAAGTCCTGCGGCGGGAACGTGCAGTTCCTGGCCGCCCCGGACGGCACGCCGCTGTGGGTATCCGAGGTCGAGCCCGGCAGCGTTCCTGACATCACCGCCGCCCGACTCCACGTCCTCCCGGCCTTGTACAAGGCGGCCGCCGACGGCCTGCCCACCCTCGCGGACAAGGGCTACATCGGCGCCGGCATCGGCATCCACGTCCCCATCCGCCGCCCGAAGGGCCGCTCCGAACAGGCCCTGCACACCGACGTCCGCACCACCAACACCCTGCTCAGGAGCGTCCGCGCCCTCGGCGAACGCGCCGCCGCAGACCTCAAGCAACGCTGGCGCACCCTGCAGCACATCACCCTCAGCCCCAGCCGGATCGGTGCCATCGCACGCGCCGCACTCGTTCTCAACGGAACCTGGAAATGATCACCGTTGAGAAAACGTCACTGACCTCGGCTCACCCCTGCGACCGCACGACACAACAGCGGGTAGCAGACGCCTCCTCCCGACAACGTGCGGACCTCCCGACCTGGGGCGATGAGCAGGGCCCTGTTATCGTGCGCCGATGTCAACGATCAAACAGTTCCAAGTGACCTTCGACTGCGCGGAGCCTGCGCGCCTCGCCGCCTTCTGGTGCGAGGTGCTGGGGTACGTCGTGCCGACGGTCCCGGAGGGCTTTGCCACGTGGGAGGAGTACCACCGCTCGCTGCCGCCCGAGGATGAGATCTACTTCGCGTGCACTGATCCCTCGGGTGCGGGCCCGCGCTTGCTCTTCCAGCGAGTTCCCGAAGGCAAGGTCGTCAAGAACCGGGTGCATCTCGATGTGCGGGCCGGCGCCGGGCTCGTGGGTGAGGAGCGCCTTGTCACACTCGAGGCCGAATGCGCACGGCTGATGGCGCTCGGCGCGAAACACGTGCTGACGCAGCGCGCCGATGGCGTCAACGAGTCGTGCATCACGATGCAGGACATCGAGGGCAACGAGTTCTGCCTCGCCTGATTCTCCTCCGAGACTGCGAGGTGGGGAGCCGTCTCCGGCCTTGGGGAACATCGGGGCAGCCGATATCGGCTGCCCCGATGTTCCCCAAGGCCGGTCTCCCGTGGACCTCTCAGGTCCCGCATGCGGCGGGAGTCATCCCGTGAGAGCGAGGTTGTGTAGGCGGGCAACGCCGTGCATCGCGTGGCGCACACCGTCGCCTCTCAGGCGGCAGTCGCGCAGGATCTTCCAGGTCTTCATACGGGCGAAGGCGTGCTCGACGCGGGCGCGAACCCGTTTGTGGCTCTTGTTGTGGGCCTGCTTCCAGTCGAGCAGTTCCTCGCCCTTGCGCCGGCGGTGCGGCATGATCAGCCCGGTGCCCAGGTAGCCGCCGTCCGCGATCGTCGTAGTGTTACCGACTGCCTGCTTGGCACCGGACTCGGCCCATGCCCGGCAGTCGTTGCGGTTCCCCGGCAGAGGCCGGCCGACCACCACGACCAGGCGGGTGTCGGCGTCGATGACCACCTGGTGGTTCGTCGAGTAGCGATAGTTCTTCGACTGCTCGGCGACCCTGTGGTCGCGGGTGGGTACCAGCGTCCCATCCACGATCAGCACCGCGTCCTTGGCGAAGCGCCTGCGCGGGGCCAGCGCGAGCCTGGGGCCGAGGTGGTCGATGACGCGATCGGCGGTGGACTTGGACACTCCGAAGAGCGGCGCGAGTTGGCGCAGGGTCAAGTTGGTGTGCCAGTACGCGGCCACCAGCAGCACCCGGTCCTCCAGGGACAGCTTCCACGGCCGACCACGGCCCGGCGCGTCGCCGCCCTCGCGGCGCAGCTGCCTCATCAACTTGCCGAAGGCATGCGGGCTCAGTCCGGCGAACGGGGCTATCCAGGACGGCTCAGACGCCGTGATCACACCAGCCACGGCCGAGATCATCCCACGGCAAGATCACTTACGGGACACCCCTTAGGTGCAATGCCAGTGACTTAAGCGGCTACTGACGCTCCGGGCGAAGGCGTTTCCGCACGTCAGAGCCTCGAAGTGCTACATAAGTCATCGGTATTGCCCTTAGGTGGACTCTACGGGGCGGAACGTCACGTTCACCGCGGGCGTAGCCCGCAGTGCGTAGGGGGCGGAAGGCTCCCGGAGCAGCCACCATGCGGCGGCAGCCGCTCCCAGAAGGGCCAGAGCCGTCGCCATGACCCACAGGCGCTTTTTGGGGAGTTCGGGCATCAGTACCAACCCGGCTTGATACGGACAATGTCCGCCCAAGTGCCCCGCTGGCTGTTGACGTAGACATCGAGGCGCTGGTTCAGACGGTTGTTGTTGTGCGCGCTCACGTAGGCCTTTCCGTTCTTCATCTTGGTGACGACGCCCGCGTGGTCCCAGCCTCCCTTGCCACCCCAGTTGAAGAAGACCACGTCACCGACCTTGGCTTCCTTCTGCTTGGTCTCCGTGTTCACCGCAAAGGTGGCGTTCCGGGAGACAAACTGCCGCATCTTGTCGGCGACGGTCCAGGTCTGCGAGTTGGTGTAGTAGAAACCACCACCGGAGTGCGGCGGCGCCGCATGCTTGAGCCGCCACCAGTTGTCCACGCTCTTCTTGTCCTTGTTCACACCCTTCATGCGCATGCCGCCGCCGTGGTACAGCGCCTTGGAGACGAAGTTGGTGCAGTCCTGACTGTACTCGGCACGGTCGTTCCAATGGTTCTTCGCCCACGTCGCCGTGCCACTGGCGTTGATGTTGGCATACGGCCCGTACTGCGTCTCGGAGGCCAAGAACGCACTGGGGGCGATGGTGAACGTCCGGGTGTCCGCCGCGTCGGGGCCGTCGTTCTCCACGGTGCCAAAGGTGACGGTGCCGAACGCGTCGTCGTCCTTGGCCAGTTGCTGTTCGTACTGCTCAGCGTTCATCCTGTTGCGCAGCACCGGCGCGCCCCCGCCCGAGAAGGTGTAAAGGACAGTCACCTCGCTGGTCTCCGGGTCCGATGGCTCGTCCGCGAGCGTCCGCTGCTCGCTCACCGTGGCGCGGACGGACACCGACCCGTCGGCCGAAGGCAGCACCAGGGCGTCGGACAGGTCGGACGTGATCGACGTATAGGTGAGGTCGTCCGCCTTCAAGGCGTCCCGGGTGTCGATCAGCCACGACTCCTCCGCCTTCAACAGCCATGAGTACATGCCGGCATTCGGTCGCCCGTTCACAGCGGCGCCGGCGCTGTTGTGCGCGCCCGTCGTCAAGGACGCGCCGGCTTGGAGATATTCGCTGACCGCCTGCGTGTACGTCTCACCGTTCAGCGGAGCGCTCAACGGCTTGACCGCCTCGCTGGTGACGGCGTCACTCCTGCCATAGGGATTCGACGCGCTGACCCGGAAGGTGCACGGCGTCCCGTTGGTGAGGCCGGTGATCGCGACGTCCCTGCCGCTCGAGCTTCGCTTGGCCACCACGACGCCGGCGGGGTCGACGGCCGTCACTTCGTACGTGAGCAACGTGTCGTTGTACCCGCTGTCCTCACTGGCACCCCACATGACCAGTGCACCCCTGTCCGCCGCCCGGGCGCGGACCGCGGTGGGCGGCGACGGCGGTGTGGCCGCCCCGTACTCGACCGTGAGCGTGGCCGAGGCCCGGCGAATGCTTCGAACGCCCCTGATTCGCAATCTGCCTCCGCGTGTCAGTCCTGCGCCACTGTCAACGGTGACCCGGGTGAAGATCAGCCGGGGAAGCGGACCGACTCCAGCACCCGGGCTGTCTCCGCGTGCCCCGTGTAGTCCAGGAACAGCACCCGGGAGACGGGCAGGTGCCACGCCTGGGGTGAGAAGCGGTAGCCGCTCGCGCAGGCGGCAGTCCAGCGGTCGTAGGCCGCCTTGCGGCTGCCCACCGGACGCAGGCCCGACTCGATCGGCGGCGACGACGTGCCGCTGGTGATGCCGTTGAAGGAACCATCCGCGAGGGTCGGGCGGACCGGGCAGGGCTGGACGTCGGTGGCCGCGTACCAGCCGCCGGGCTGACGGGCCTCGTAGAGCCGCAGTTCGTTTCCGGCGATGGAGCCGGACTTGATAGCGATTCCGGCGCAGCCGAACGTCGTGGCCAGCCCGGCCCGGTATGCGGGCTGCACGCAGGCGTCGCTGCCGTACTTCGTCAGCGTCCAGCCCGGAGGTATCTCGAACGTCAGCCGGGCGAAGGTGACACGGGGCCAGGCGGCGCGAGTGCGGGGCGCGGCCGTGTTCTCGACGACTGCTTGTTTCGGTGTAGGCGCGGACGTGGTGCGGGCCGGGGTGGGACTCGACGATGCGGGCGCCGGGGAACTCGTTGATGCCTGAGGGGACAAGGGACTCCCGGTTGACGGCTCCGCGCCGGTGACCGCGGGCTTCGCCGACGCGGCTCCCTCGTTGGCCGGGCCGCACGCGCTCGCGGCGACAGCCACGGTCAGGCTCGCGGCCGCCAGCAGCAGGGGTCTGAGGCACTTCTTCATTGAGGATCTCTTCATGGCACGCAGGAGTGTGCCATCCGTCTGCCGACCCGCGTCTCACACGTACATAACGAAAGTCCCGCTTCCCCTGTGGCTGAGGAGAGAGGCGGCGGGCCCGCGGGCTCGGATCGCACAGAAAGTGCGGCTTGGTGTCACATGACTTGACGCAGCGCCGTCGCTCCTTTGACCAACACCTCGCCGTCATCCTTGATTGGCCCACCAAACACCGGCTGTCGACCCGCTGGCGCCGTTGTCGGCGTGGTCGCCCCTCTCGCTGAATCGCCAGGTGAGAGAGGTCATCTAAGACCTCGGTGCCTGACGGGACTCCGAACCACCCATCTCGGTAGCCTTCACGCTACTCAGGGATGATGCCGGCGTCAGCCCGTGAAGGCGGGCAACGGGTTTTCCCGTCCTCGTTCACCAATCCCGGGTGGCGATCAGCTTCTCTGCATCTGCGTCCGGGAACCCGTAGGCCGACGCGACAAACCAGAAGTCCTCAGCGATCTCCTCCCGCGCGACCGTCTCGATCTCACTTCCGGCTGCCTCGAACTCCGCCTCCAGCAGGTTGAACTCCTCTGTCGCGGCCTCGGTGAGCGCGTACAGGGCAACCAGATCCGTCGGCTGCTCAGACTCGACCCGCTCACACAGCCGCAACAGGATCGCCCTGCCCTTGTCAACGACGTGATCGGGGAAGTACGGGTCCGCGTACAGCTGCCTCAGAAACGCGTGTCCCGCGACCTGTTGATTTGTGATCGGCATAGCGCACCCATCCCTGTAGAAGGACTGATCTGCGGATCATGCACCAGACCACTGACAAGACGCCGTCGCCTGGCAGGCGCGGCACGAGCGCAGGGCCCGTTTGACTTTCGTCGTAGGAGGCAAGGGTGGTCCCGCGAGTGCCTTCGCCCGTGTGGTGACAGCCATGGAGGGCCGCTCGGCTTCCGAAGTCTTGGCACTGTTATCTGCCGTCGAACAGCCGGTCAAAGTCGCCGCGGCGAGCAGTGCAAGTAAGGCACGTAGGTGACCCGGCCCCCATATTCGAGTGAGCCCGCGGGATGGATGTACGTAGGGTGGCGGGCGTGGATCCAGCTGACTTCTACTCCGGCATCGTCGCAGAGCTCTACCGACCGCTGAAGTCAGTCTCCCAGGACCCTGAGCCGTACGCGGCCCTCATTCGGCAAGTCGGCGAGCCGGCACTGGAGTTGGGATGCGGGGACGGTGATCCCCTACTGGAACTGCGCCGACGCGGCCTGGAGGTCGAAGGCGTCGACTCCTCCGCGGACATGCTGGAGCGCCTGCGGCGCCGGGCGGATGAGCAAAGCCTTCCCATCACCGTGTTTCACCAGCGCATGGAGGCCTTGAACCTGCCCCGCCGCTATCGGGCGATCTTCCTCGCGGGGCCGACCTTCAACCTGCTCCCGGACGACGCCACCGCGCTGGCCGCGCTGCGCGGCATCCGCGCTCACCTGGCGGACGACGGCGCTGCCCTGGTGCCCCTGTTCACCCCCGTACCGACCCCGGCCGAACAGATCGGCCGTGTGCGCACGGCCGCCGCACCGGGCGGCGCCGAGCTTCGGGTGTCCGTCGTCGCCGAGCAACGCGATGAGACAACTCGGACGCAGACGACGCTTCTGCGCTACGAACGCCACCACGGCTCCGACAGCAGCGTCGTGGAGCGCCCCTGGGTCTTGCATTGGTATTCCCGCGATGAGTTCGAGGAACTGGTTACGACCGCCGGCCTTGCCGTGACCGCGGTCACCGATCCGCGCGGCAAACCTGCCCACGCCGATGCCACCGACCTGCACTTCCGGCTCCAAGTCGCCTCCTGATCGTCCCTGTTCGGGTCATCCGGATTTTCGTGACGCTTCGTCAGCAGGTGGCTGACAGTATCGGCCGTCACGGTCGTCACCGGGCCGAACAGCCAGATCGCGCCGCCTCCTGGCGGTGGTCCGGCCATGGTTGCGGTCCACGTCGTGGACTCGAAACGGCTGTTCGCGACGGGCAGGTCCTACGGTGGCAGGAGGCCTTCGCACACGCCCCGCCGGCCGCGGTGAAGACATGTTGGCCGCGCCGGCGACCACGAAGAGCTGGGCCGCCCTTCCGGGGGCGCCGCGTGGGGTTCTGGCCCTCGTTCACCGCGATGGTCTGGTCGCGCAGTTCGGCCGCCAAGGCGGTGACCGCCTCAATGGGGACAACGCCGCACCTGTTCAGTGAGGTCCGCGAGGCGGAGGCACGGCTGGTGGCCGAATCAGCCGTCGGCCACGGCCACGTCCGCTTCCGCGTCCGCTTCCGCTTCCGCGTCCGCGTGAAGTAACGCCAGGTTCTGGCACCGGATCTTGGACTCGCTCACGCAAGTCCAAGGTCACGTTCAACCAGGCCAGGATGCTCACGCGCCAGATGACGATCGCGGCCAACTCATCGAGCGCCCGCTGAAACCACATCGATGGGGCCCAGCACGGCTGGTGCCTGATGCTTCCCAAGCCTCCCCCCGCACGCCGACGGCGAGCAGCACTACGCGCCGTGAAATCACCTCCCGGTCGGCGTCATAGGTGAACTCGTCCAGCCTGAAAACGCGATCGCGTAGCGCGCCGCCCGCTACATACACTGACGGGCATGGCATGCCGCATCAGCGAGTTGGTCATCGACGCCGCCGACCCCGACCGGCTCGCCGTATTCTGGAGCAAGGTCCTCGGCTACGTCGAACTCGGCCGGGAAGACGACGGAAGCATCGAGATCGGGCCGCCCGGCGTCGGCTTCGGCGGCCCGCAGCCCACGCTCATTCTCAGCCCCAGCAGCAACCCGCGGACCGGGAAGCTCCCGCTGCACATCGACGTCAGCCCCACCGACCGAGACCAGGACGCCGAGTTGGAGCGGCTGCTCTCTCTCGGCGCCAGGCCAGTCGACGTCGGCCAGACCGGCGCCGAGAACTGGTACGTGCTGGCCGACCCGGAAGGCAACGAGTTCTGCCTCCTGCACACCCGGCTCCGGCCCCTCTGACCACGAGCGATTGCGCTCTTTGTTCGGGCGTGACCGCAAGGACAGTCTCGGCTGCGGCCTTCAGGCCAGTCTCGGAGCCGACAGCGAGTCAGCGCAGGAAGGTCCGATGCTCGGGCAGAGAGCAGCTGGTGGCTGGCTCGTCAGCCAATGCCGGTGCCCGCGCGCCGCTGTCGCCGATGATGATGACCACGCTGGCCAACTAACTCGTTCACCGCCCAAGCGCGGTCGTAGTCCGATCGTCGAGGAGGTCGCCGGGTTCGCCACCGCCGCGCTGGCCCGCCAGGACGACCGCGCACGGCAGCGCCGGGGCTCCCTGGGCAGGCTGACCGCCATTCCACATCAGGAGGACTGCGGCTTGGCGGGGGCCGCCGTGCCGGCGCACGGCGCGGGCCTCGACCTCGGTCGGCGCCATGTGGTGCTCCGGGCCCAGCCGGCGGAAGCCGAAAACGGAACGCCCGGCGAACTCGCACAACAGGTACCGCCGAGCGGGTCGCCCACTTGGGGCCGTACGCCGTGACCGCGCCCGAGGCGGACGGGCGGTGGCCGTCGTTCCCCTCGCCGAGGGCGAGCCGGATTCCCGCGGAGAACGATGTCTGCGGCGCCAACTGCGCCTGCTCGCACCTGGCCTGTGCGGCAGCGGCCTCTCGGTCGGCGTCGGCAGACCGGGCGAGGGCGCGCGCGGAATGCGGCGATCGTCGGACGAGGCGCACCACGCGGCGCTGGCTGCGCAGCGACGGTCGGAGGGACGGTCCGAGGCACTGAGCCTGGTGGGCATCGCATCCACAGGGTGGAGGAACTCACCAGCCGCGGCCTGTCCCAATGGCGGGACCGCCTCGACTTCCAACCGGCCCTCGAGATCTCCCGCGATCGGCTGCGGGCCGACCGAAAGTGATGGTCGGCGGGCGGCGTCGCGGGCAGGATGGTCGCCATGACGGATGAAGGCTCCTCCATCGACTCCACCAGGCCCAGCATCGCCCGCGTCTACGACTACCTGCTCGGCGGCAAGGACAACTACGCCGTGGACCGGGAGGTCGGCGACGTGTTCAAACGTGACCTTCCAGGTTCGGTGGCCATCGCCTTCGCCAACCGCGCGGCTCTGACCCGGGCGGTCGGGGAGATCGTGACGACCACCGACGTACGGCAGTTCATCGACCTGGGCAGTGGTCTTCCGACCGCCGACAACGTCCACCAGGTCGCGCAACGCCACGCTCCGGAGTCCCGGGTCGTGTACGTCGACACCGACCCCCAAGTGCTGGTCCACGGCCGCGCGTTGCTGGAGGAGAACGACCGGACCCGGGTCGTCCCGGTCGACGTTCGGAACCCCGAGGACGTCCGTACCCACCCGGACACCCTGGAACTGATCGACTTCGATCGCCCCGTCGCCGTCGTGTTCAGCGCCATCCTCCACCACGTCAACGACGACGAGGACCCGGCTGGAATCGTCCGCTACTGGCGCGACCACGTGCCCTCGGGGAGCTACTTCTTCGTCAGCCACTTCCGTTCCGGCAACAACCCGGAGACAGCGGAGGCCGAGGGAGTCCTCCAGCAGACCTTCGGCCGCGGTCGGTGGCGCACCGACGGGGAGATCGAATCCCTGCTGGACGGCCTGGAGATCCTCGGCCCCGGGATCGTCCCTGCACCCCTGTGGCGTCCCGACATGGCTGAAGGCCCGTGGAGCGGCAACGGCGAACGGGAACTCACCGTCTGGGAATGCCTCATCGCCGCCGGGCTGGCCCGGAAGGCCTAGGGTCCGGCCTCGGTATCGGGGCTCGGCCTTCGGTCTGTGCGGCGTTGTCGGCCCGGAGATGCCTGCCGAACGCCCGTGGCAAAATCAGCGGGTGCAGATCAGGATGCTGGGTCCATTGGAGGTACGCACGGACGACGGCCTCTTGGTCGACGTGCCGGGCGCGCGGTTGCGCGGACTGCTGGTCGCCCTCGCGCTCAAGCCGGGTCACGTGGTCCCGAAGGCATCGCTCATCGACTGGATCTGGGGCGAGCACCCGCCCGCCGATGCGACGAACGCCCTGCAACGCTTGGTTTCCCGGCTGCGGAAGGTACTGCCGGACGGCGTGGTCGAGGGGCTGACGGACGGCTACCGGTTGACGGTGGAGCCCGACGCCGTCGACACCGCGCGGTTCGAACGCCTCGTCGGCGCGGGCCAGGCCCGCGCCGAGGACGCCTCCCGGCGGGTGCGGCCGCTGCGCGAGGCCCTTGAGCTGTGGCGCGGTGCGGCCCTGCAGGACGTCGGTCTTCAGGACAGCGCCGCGTTCGACGCCGCTGTCGTACGGCTGGAGGGGTTGCGCCTGTCCGCCACCGAGGAGCGGGCCGACGCGGAGGTCGCCCTCGGGCGCGGTGCGGGGATGGTCACGGAGCTGACCGACCTGGTGGCCGCGCACCCGGTACGGGAGCGGCTCGTCGGCGCGCTGATGCGCGCCCTCGTCGCGGCCGGTCGCGACAGCGAGGCGCTGCTGGTGTACCAGCGCGCGAGGGAGGCCCTGGCCGACACGCTGGGCGTCGACCCCTCGCAGGAGCTGTCGGCGTTGCATGTCGCGCTGTTGCGGGGTGAGCTGCGGCAGGGTGAACCGAGCCGCAAGACCAATCTGCGCGCCGAGCTGACCACCTTCGTCGGCAGGGGTGCCGATGTCGCGGCGGTCCGTGAGTTGATAGCCGGGCACCGGCTCACCACCGTGATCGGGCCGGGTGGCTCGGGGAAGACGCGGCTGGCCACGGAGACCGCGCGCACGCTGCTCGGCGAACTGCCGGACGGGGCCTGGCTGGTGGAGCTGGCCGCCATCGGGGCGGACGGCGACGTGGCGCAGTCGGCGCTCGCCGGGCTGGGCCTGCGGGACACCCTGCTCGGCGGGGCCCCGAACGCGGAGCCGACGGACCGGCTCATCGCCGCGGTCCGCGAGCGGGAGGCGCTGCTGATCCTGGACAACTGCGAGCACGTGATCGAGTCGGCGGCGGTGTTCGCCCACCGGGTGCTCGGGGAGTGCCGGCGGCTGCGGATCCTGGCGACGAGCCGGGAACCGCTCGGCATCACCGGGGAGGCGCTGTGGCTGGTCGAGCCGCTGGCCCTGCCGGAGGGGGACGCGGACCCGGGTCGGATCGAGTCCTCGCCCGCCGTGCAGCTGCTGCGGGACCGGGCCGGGGCGGTGCGCCGGAATCTCACGGTCGACGCCTCCACGCTGGCGACGGCGGTGCGCGTCTGCCGGGCGCTGGACGGGATGCCACTGGCGATCGAACTGGCCGCGGCCCGGTTGCGCACCATGTCCATCGGCCAGTTGGCCAACCGGCTCGACAACCGGTTCCGCCTGCTGACCAGCGGTAGTCGCACCGCGTTGCCGCGGCACAAGACGCTGCGCGCGGTGGTCGACTGGAGCTGGGAACTGCTCACCGAGGCCGAGCGGATGGTTCTGCGCAGGCTCTCGGTGTTCGCCGGCGGGGCGAGTCTGGAAGCGGCCGAACGGGTCTGCGCGGGCGACGCGGTCGAGCGGGAGCAGGTACTCGATCTGCTCACCGCGCTGACCGAGAAGTCGCTGCTGCTCACCGAGGGCGACAGAGCCCCGCGCTACCGCATGCTGGGCACGATCAAGGAGTACGCCGGGCACCGGCTCGCGGACGTGGGGGAATCGGACCGGGCCCGCCACGCACACCTGGCCTACTTCACCGAACTCACCGAGACCGCGGAGCCGCACCTGCGCCGCGCCGAGCAACTGGAGTGGCTCGCCACGCTCGGGGCCGAGCACGACAACATCGGTGCCGCGATGCGCGGCGCACTCGCGGCGGACGAGGCGCAGGCGGCGATGCGGCTCGCGGCCGGTGCCGGCTGGTACTGGTGGCTCGGCGGGCACAGGACCGAGGGCATCGAACTGATCACCGCGGCCGCCAGGACGCCCGGTGAGGTGCCCGACGAGATGCGGGCCACGGTGTACGCGCTGATCGTGCTGTTCGTGAGCTCCGGGCGCAACGACGAGCGCCAGGCCGCGGAGTGGATCCACGAGGCGCACCGGCTCAGCCGGCTCGGCGGGCGCCGCCATCCGCACATGGGGTTCGTCGAGGCGTTGGAGCGCATACTGCGGGCGCCCGACACGTCCCTGTCCGCGTTCGAACCGCTGCTGGACGACGAGGACCCCTGGGTGCGCGCACTGGCCCGGTGGCACCTGGGCAAGATGCGGATCGTGCTCGGCCAGGACACGCGCAACGCGGACGCGTACCTGGAGACGGCGCTCGCCGAGTTCCGGGCGCTCGGCGAGCGGTTCGGGATCTCGCTCGCCCTGATCGAGCTGGCGGAGCGGACCGCCGTGCGCGGCGGGTTCGTCGATGCGTGCGAGCACTACGAGCAGGCGATCGCGGTCGTCACCGAGGTCGGTGCCATCGAGGACGTCATCCACATGCGGTCGCGGCAGGCGCAGTTGTACTGGCTGCTGGGCGACAAGGCCGCCAGTGCGGCCGCCATCGCCGAGGCCGAGCGGTGCGCGGAGCGGGTCACCTGGCCGTACGCGCTGGCCGAACTGGCCCTCGCGAAGGCGGCACTCGCCCGGTGGGGCGGCGACGCCGCGGAGGCGCGCGGGCAACTCGGCGTCGCGACGGCCCTGCTGGGCGACGAAGCGGAGAGGGCGAACATCCGCGCGGGGACGCACGACCTGCTCGGCTACCTCGCCGACGACCTCGGCGAGGCCCGCGCGCACCGCGTGGCAGCCTGCGAGGCGGCGGCCGAGGCGGGGTACGCGCCGCTGCTCGCGCAGGTGCTCGTCGGGGTCGCGGACCTGGCCCTGCGCCGCGGTGAGCACGAGCAGGCCGCGCGGCTGCTCGGGGCGAGCCTCGGCGTGCGCGGGCTCGAGGACCGCTCCCAGCCGGACACCCCCCGGATCGAGCAGGCCGTGCGGAACCGCCTCGGCGACACGCGGTTCGCCGAGGCGGCTCGGGAGGGGACGCGTGCCAGCTGGTCTCAGCTGGTCGAGGTCACGCTCGCCTCCTGAACGCGGAGACCGCCCACACGTATCCGAGGACGGCGAGCCCGACGCACCAGGCGAGGGCCGCGATCGCGTCGCCGGTCGACGGGTGGCCCGCCAGCAGCCCGCGCAGCGTCTCGATGATCGGGGTGAAGGGCTGGTACTCCGCGAACTGCCGCACGCCGGTCCCCATCGTGTCGGCGGGCACGAACGCGCTGCTCAGGAACGGCAGCATGATCAGCGGCACGGTGGCCAGGCCCGCCGACTCCGCGGTCTTCGCACCCAGGCCCATGGCGACGGTGAGCCAGCTGGTCGCGAAGGCGAGCAGCAGCATGATGCCGATCGCGGCGAGCCACTGGAGGAAGCTCGCGTGCGGACGGAATCCCATCGCGAAGCCGACGCCGATGATGGCCGCGTCGGCGATCAGACTGCGCACCGTGGTGGAGACGACATGACCGGCCAGCACGGCGCCGTGAGAGACGTCCATGGCCTTGAACCGGTTGATGATGCCCTTCGTCATGTCGCCGTTCACGGCCGCCGCGGTCGGCCCCAACCCGTAGGTGATGGCCATCACCATCAGGCCCGGCACCGCGTAATCGACGTACTTTCCCTCGACTTTGAAGGCGCCACCGAACACGTAGACGAACATGAGCATCATCACGATGGGAAACAGGACCGCCTGGAACACGGTGACCGGATTCCGGGCCGTGTGCTTGAAGTTGCGGCGCAGCATGATCGCCGCGTCGCCGAACGACGTCGAGACACTGCTCATTTCGCGATCGCCTCCGTGCTCGTGTTCGTGCTGATGCGTCCGGTCAGGGCGAGGAACACGTCATCGAGGTCCGGCGTGTGCACCGAGAACTCCACTGCGTTGATGGTGTGTTCGTCGAGCTTGTCCAGTAGGGCCCGCAGCGACTTGGACCCGCCGTCGCTGGGGACGCGCAGGGTCAGTTCCTGGTCGTCCCGTGTGGAGTCGGTCAGGACCCGTGCCGCCGCGCCGAGTTCGTAGAGGTCGGTGAACCGGAGCCGGACGTGACTGCCGGGGGCCTGGCGCTTGAGCTCCTCGGGGGTGCCCTGGGCGACCAGGCGGCCCTGGTCGAGCACCGCGATCCGGTCGGCGAGCTGGTCGGCTTCTTCCAGGTACTGGGTGGTGAGGAAGATGGTGGTGCCGTCGGCCACCAACTCGCGGACGATCCCCCACATCGTGCGCCGGCTGCGCGGGTCGAGACCCGTCGTCGGCTCGTCCAGGAAGATGATCCGCGGGTTGCCCACCAGCGTCATCGCCAGGTCCAGCTTCCGGCGCATACCGCCGGAGTAGGCCGACGCCGGCTTGTCCGCCGACTCCAGCAGGTCGAACCGTTCCAGCAGCCCCGCGACCACGCGGCCAGCGGAGCGCACCCGCTTCAGGTCCGCCATCAGCTGAAGGTTCTCGCGGCCGGACAGCAGCTCGTCCACCGCGGCGAACTGACCGGTCACGCCGATGACCGCGCGGACCTCCTTGGTCGCGGTCAGCACGTCGTGCCCGGCGACGCGCACCGTCCCGGCGTCGGCTCGCATCAACGTCGTCAGGACGTTCACCGTCGTCGTCTTGCCCGCCCCGTTCGGGCCGAGCAGGGAAAATACCGATCCTGCGGCGACGTCGAAGTCGATGCCGTCCAACACGACCTTGTCGCCATAAGCCTTCCGCAGCCCTGAAACCGCGATCGCCGAATTGTTCATGCCCCCACGGTCCCCGCCGGGCCTGACACCCACCTGTCACACCCCTGACACGACCACTGACACGCCGCTCCACCGCATCGCAGGCGCCCGGACGGCGCATTCTCCGGGCGGGCTTATGGGGGGAACCTCATGTGCACCCGCATAGAGGGTTCTGCCTGGCATGCACGGCCCGCACGCGAAGCGTACGGCGCTGCTTCCATGCCTCGGCGGAGGCGATCGCCGATGTCACCGGCCTGGTGGCACCCGGCGGCAGCAGCCGCTGAGACGGCCCCTGCGGCGGACCGCCGCGCGGAGGAGCCAGCCGCTGTTACTCGGCGTCGTCGGCGCGGAGGGTCAGGTCGAGGAGGCCGGGGAAGCGGGCGTCGAACTCCTCGCGGCGCAGCCGGTTGAGCCGTTTGGGGCCCTGGTCGCGCTGTTCGACCAGGCCGGCGTCGCGCAGGACCGAGAAGTGGTGGCTCTTTGCGGCCCGGCCGACCGGTACGTCGAAGTTGCTGCAGCTGAGCGCCCAGTCGGGGTGGCAGGCCAGGTCGCGGACCAGCTGGATGCGCACGGGATCCGCGAGCGCGGACAGGGCGGTGAGAAGCGGGACGTCGTCGGGGTGTGTGTGCACGGGCGCCGGACGGTGACTTGCGCCTTCAGCCCGGTCCGACATTCCGATGCCCTCCTTCGCCCAGTGTTCGATGACCATCTTACAGTGCTAGTGTTCGCTTCCGGTTGAACACTCATGGAAGGGTGGGCTTGCGTATGCGTGCGGTCGAGTTCCAGGAGTACGGCGGTCCCGAGGTACTGCGGATCGTGCAGACCGCGGAACCCGAGCCGGGCCCTGGCCAGGTGGCCATCGAGGCCTTCTGGGCGGGGGTGAACTTCGCGGACGTGAAGGCGCGTGCCGAGGGGTACCGGGTGGCGTCGCTGCCCTACCGTCCGGGCCTGGAGGTCTCCGGGCGCATCCGGGCGGTCGGGGAGGGCGTCGAGGGTCTGCGTGCAGGGCAGGAGGTCGCCGCGCTCGTCGACGGCGGCGGCTACGCCGAGGTCGTACTCGCGGAGGCCGCGAGGGTCTTCCCGTTGCCCGACGGGCTGGCCCTGCGGACCGCGGCCACGCTGCCGACCGTGCTGCCGACCGCGCACGCCCTGGTCCACGAGGTGGGGCGGCTGCGGGCCGGGGAGAGCGTGCTGGTGCACGGCGCGGCGGGGGGCATCGGCACGGCCGTCGGGCAGCTGGCCCGGGCAGCGGGCGCCGACGCGGTGTACGGGGTGGCCTCCAGCGACGCCAAGGCCGACTACGCACTCAAGCACGGCTACGACGAGGTGTTCCGGCCCGACACCTTCGAGACGGACGTCCGCCGGGCGACCGGCGGCAGGGGCGTCGACCTGGTCCTGGACCCGGTGGGCGGCGACACGCTGCGCCGCGGTCTGGAGGCACTGGCCGTCTTCGGGCGTCTGGTGTCCTTCGGCAACGCCGGCGGCGCCGAGCCCTGGCGGGCCGGGCAGGGCGAGCTGTACGCGCAAGGCCGCTCCGTCGGGGGCTTCTCCGTGCTCGCCCTCGCCCAGTCCGCACCCGACGCCCTGCGTGCCCTTACCGAACGCGCCCTGCGCACCGTCTGCGACGGAGCGGTCGCCCTTCCCGTCACCGCCGAGTTCCCTCTGTCGGACGCGGCCGGCGCACACCAGCTCATCGGCGGGCGCACGTCCACGGGCAAGCTGCTGCTGCGCATCACCGACTGACCGTTGCCTCCCGCACACGACGGGCCGTCAGCCGGGCCCACACGCCGGTCACCCGACAGGAGTGACAGGCCCGGGGCGCATGCCGAGCGGCGTACGGCCGACCGATGAGCCTGCCCCTTGCCAGGGCGCCCGGAGCGTGTGTCGGGCGGCAGACGGACCAGCGTCACGAAACGGTGACTGTGCCCCCAGAACGCCGCACTTCCCCCCACAGAGCCGCTACGGTCATCGCTTCCACGATCAACCCCCGGGGGCACCATGACCAACCCGTACACAACGCCGCAGCCTGCCCGTCCCGCACCGAAGTGGGCGCGGAAACGGTACGTGCTGCCCGCGCTCGGCCTCGCCTTCTGTCTCGGCATCGGCGCCGGTGCCGGCGACAGCCAGCCGCAGGACGACGCCGAGCCGGCCGCGGCCACGCCTCAGCCGACCGCCACCGTCACCGCGATGGCGACCGTGACCACCACACCGGCCGTCGACCCCGAGCCGACGCCCACCGTCACGGAAACCGTGGAGGTGGAGGTTACGGAGACCGTCACCGCACAGCCCGCCTACAACGGCAGCGGCAGCAACGGCGGGAGCAGCAGTAGCGGCGGTGGCGGCGGAGGCAGCGCCTACTACGCCAACTGCGCCGCCGCCCGTGCAGCTGGTGCCGCACCCGTCCGCCGCGGCGACCCCGGCTACGGCCGGCACCTCGACCGAGACGGCGACGGCGTCGGCTGCGAATAGCCACGGACCCGGGGGATCATGAAACTCGTCCGGCTACTGCCGGCTGTCCTGCTCACTTGCCTGGCCATCGGCGGGCCTCATGGCTGTTGACGAAACGCGGCGCCTGGTTCGGCCCGCTCGTGAGCCTGGCCCTGTTCTCGGATCACGGGTATTGAGCAGCCAAGGCGAGGGCATGCCTGGCATAGGACGGCTGCGTGAGGCGACGCCGCTCGACGTGGGGCCGAACCTTGGCCATGATCAGTGGAACGCTTGGAAACAGCTCCATCACGTCGTCTGATCGAACAAGCCCGCGGCTCGCGAGCAACGCAACAAGCTCCAGCTTCTGCAGCAAGTCCTCAAGCGCATGAGCGTCTTCCTTCGTCAGCGACTCGAAGTCTCCGAGCTCCCCGTCACGGATCCGCCGGCGTATCACGCGAAGCCCAGGAGCCTGGTACTCCTGGTGAAGAGCCACAAGCGACTGCAAAGCGCGTGCGTGCTTCGCCTCCCGCACCTGAGCCGCCGCGTAACCACAGGCGACTGTCACAACCACCGCGCTGAACGCGCCACTTATTGCCGTGACTGCATCCCACCCGGACATACCGCTCCCCCCGCACAAGCTGTCTGGCCCCCCACACACCCGCGCCCCAACCGCAGTAGTGCTCCACCAGACTGGACGTATGGAGTCAAGATCATCCACCCTGGCCACCTGACTGTCCACCAGACCGCGCGCATACTCGGCATCGGTCACGGCTACCGCCCCGACTCCCCTGCGTGCGGCCGGGTTTGACGCGGCCGGCTGAGGCTGTCGGATCAGGCGTCGGACGGAGACGTCAGGGTGGCGGACGAGGGCCTCGTCCGCCGGGTCCTGCTACCAGCCGGCCTTGACCCCGTTGTAGGCCTTGCGGCAGTCGGCGTTGGTGGCCTCCACGGAGAGCTTCTGCATGGTGTTCTGCCAGACCTTCTTGGCCACCTTCTCCAACTCCCGTGTCTGGGCGGGGATGTTCGGAGCGTACTTCTTGATCGTCCCGATGGCGGAGGTGGTGAACTTGTTGCACGCGGGTCCGGCGGCGTTCCGGTAGCGGGTGTCCAGGTCCGTGGCCACCGCCTGGCCGTTCTTGGTGGCCCAGTTGTTCCAGGCCGCGCACGCCTCCTGGGTCATGGCCTGCTGGTCGGCGTCGCTCAGGTTCATGACCTCGACCAGCATGGCGTTCTGGACCTTGTCGGGGACCGTGAAGTCCGTGACCGGGAACTTGTCGAGCGTGGTGAGCAGCGCCTCCTGACACGCGGGCGGCAGCGGGGCCGCCTGCGCGGAGGCGGGGAAGGCCAGGGCGGAGGCGGACAGGAGGGCCGCGGTGAGGACCGTGCGCTGGACGGTACGCGACAGGGTCATGGGGGTGTACTCCTTGCATGAAGAATGTGACGGTTCGGGGTGAATCAACACCCGGTTGCAGAACGATCATTGGCCCCGCAGGACACGGCCGCCCGTTCCGGTGGCAGCGCGTCGCGGGTTCGGCGGCGGAAGACCATGAACCCCGCCAGTGCCGCCCCCGTCAGCCAGAGCAACTGGATCGCGAGGCCCTCGGCCACCGGCGCGGTGGAGAAGGCCGCGGACATGCTGGCCTGCACGGCTCCGTACGAGGGCAGGAAGCGCACGACGGCGCTGTCCGACCCGGAACTGGACAGGGGGTTCTGCAGTGCGACGTCGATGACGCTGATCATCAGGATGGCGAACATGCCCTCCACCTCGCGGCGGAGCACCGAGCCGAAGACCACTCCGAGCGCACCGTAGGTCAGGGCGGCGCAGAACAGCGCGGCGGCGAGCATGAGGGGCTGTCGGGGGGACCAGGCGAAGCCGGCGGCGGCCGTGGCGTACGCGGCGATGGCGGCGCAGACCAGGGTGAGCGCGGAGAGCTTGGCGAGGACCAGGTGGTGGCGCGGGTACCCCGCCATGGCCAGGCGCCGGTCGAAGGCACCGCCCGTGAAGGTGGCGGCGAACATCATGAACCCGGCGATCAGGGTGACGGCGTTCAGCGCGCCGGTGATCTGGGTGAGATGGTTGCCGGGCGGGGTCAGGACCTCTCCCGTGGCCCGCAGCCGGAACGGCGCCGGGCGGTCGGGAATGGTCAGATAGGCCAGGGCGATCCATACGGGGATGTACACCACCACGAGCAGCATCGCGAACCGGTTGCGGGCGTGACCGATCAGCGCGTACCGGGAGGCCGTGGTGAACAGCGACCAGTGCCGCCTCATGCCGCCACCTCCGCGCGCCGGTCCTGGCGGTGGAGGCGTCCGTTCTCCAGGCGCCACAACTCGTCCAGCCGGTCGATGTCGTACGCCAGGTGCGAGACGACCAGCACCGAGCGTCCGGCGTCGCGCAGCCTGGTCGCCAGCTCCCAGAAGCGCAGATACGTCTCCCAGTCGAAGCCTTGGTAGGGCTCGTCCAGCAGCAGTACGTCCGGGTCGTGCATGAGCGCGAGGGTCAGGTTCAGCTTCTGCCGTGAACCCCCGCTCAGCAGACCCGCACGCTGGTCGAGATACTCGGTGAAGGCAAGCGTCTCCATCACCTCCTCGGCCCGCCGAAGGTCCGCGAGACCGAAGGCGTGCCGGAAGAAGTCCAGGTGCTGGCGGACGGTGAAGGAGTCGTCCAGGACCACCGACTGCGGGCAGTAGCCGAACCTGCCGCTGTGGCGCACCGAGCCCCGGTCCGGCCGGAGTTCACCGGAGAGGATCCTCAGCAGCGTCGTCTTTCCGGCGCCGTTCTCCCCGACGATCCCGGCCAGGGCCCCGGGCCGCAGCCGGAGGTCGACGCCCCGTAGAACTGTGTGCTGCCGGTAGGAGTGGTGCACATCTGTGACGTCCATCGCGCTGCTCCGTCGTGCCAGGTGATCCGGTTGGCCGCGGAACCGGTCCGTGTCCTCCGAGTCGGCGACGGAACCGGGCCGCTCGTGCCCAACGAGCAGGCAGCACAGGGGAAACGAAGCCGGGAGCGGTTCCGTCGCACGGCGTCAATCCGGCGCGCACCGCGTCACGCCTGCGGCGGTTTCGCCGGCGGAAGCGGCTGTCGGGGCAGGCGGGGCGGCTAGCGTGGCCGGCACCGGGGTGTCGGCAGGTCCGCCCGCCCGGGTTCCGCCCCGGTCCAGGAAGGTCGGTCAGTCATGCGGAGAACATGTGTGATCGGCGCGGGTCCGTCCGGCCTGGCCGCGAGCAAGGTCTTCGCCTCGCGGAACGTCCCGTTCGATTGCTTCGAGGCCGGGTCCGGCATCGGTGGACTCTGGCGGTACGGCAACGACAACGGCATGTCTGGGGTGTACGCGTCGCTGCACGCGAACATCTCGAAGGAGAGCATGTCCTTCTCCTCCCTGGCCATGCCGGAGACCGGCCCGGTCTTTCCGCACCACAGCATGGTCCTGGCCTATCTGGAGGACTACGCCGCGTCGTTCGGCCTGCACCGCCACATCGTGTGCGGCACGGAGGTCACTTCGGTGCGGCCCCTGGACGGCGGCGGCTGGGAGGTGGTCTGCCGGCGCCGCGGCGACGCGGTCGAGGAGACGCGGCGCTACTCCGAGGTGGTGGTGGCCAACGGGCACCACTGGGACCCGCGGCTCCCGGCCCCCGCCGTGCCCGGTGCCGAGGAGTTCGAGGGGACCGCGATCCACTCGCACGACTACCGCACCCCCGACCCGTACGCCGGTCTGCGGGTGCTGGTGATCGGCATGGGCAACTCCGCGTGCGAAATCGCGGCGGAGATCTCGCGCACGGCGGCGCGGACGTTCCTGTCCGCGCGCGACGCGGCGCACCTGTTCCCCAAGATGCTGCTCGGCCGTCCGGCGGACCACCTGGTGTGGAGCCCGCTGTCCGATGTCCCGCGGTTCCTCAAGGACCCCGCCCTGCGGCTCCTCCTGCGGCTCACCCGTGGTGCCCCGGCTCGTTACGGGCTCCCCGAACCGGACCGCGGGCCGCTCGCACGCCACCCCTCCACGTCCGACGAACTCCTCGTCCAACTGGCCCGTGGCGCGGTCACACCGAAGCCCGGTGTCGGTTCCTTCGGCCGGGACACGGCGGCCTTCACGGACGGAAGCCGGGAGCCGGTGGACGCCGTGGTGTACGCCACCGGCTACAAGATCTCCTTCCCCTTCCTGGAGCCCTCCGTGTTCGCCGTCCCGGACGGCCGCACGGAGCTCTATCTGCGCACGGTTCCGCCCCGCATCCCCGGGCTCTACTTCATGGGGCTCGCGCAGCCCTCCGGTGCGGCCTTCCCGCTGCTCGAACCGCAGGCGGAATGGATCGCCGAGCTGATCGAGGGCGCGGTCGCCCTGCCGTCACCGGCGGACATGACGCGGGCGATCGCGCGTGAGTGGCGCCGCCATCGCAGGACGTACGTGTCCACCTACCGCCACGGGATCGAAGTCGACTTCCGCTCCTACCGAAGGGCTCTCCGCCGGGAACGCCGGGCGGGCAGGCGTCGCGCACACGGCGCCGTCCCGGCCCTGCCCGCCGTGACCGGCGCCGCCCCGGCGGCCGACGCCGTGTGATCCGCTCCGCTCGGGCCGGGCGCTGCCACGCGGAACCCGAAGTGGCGGTCCGGCACGATCGGTTGGCCCGGGGGCCGCACGCAAGCGCTGGGTACGGCCCCGGTGCCGGTTCATTCACTCCGGCGCCACGGCCCCCTCCAGCTCACCGACGGCCCGCTCCCACAGTTCCGGAAGCAACTCCCCGAGCGGTAGGGCGCGGTCGGACACGAAGGCCACCTCGGCCCAGCTGCCGAAGAACGAAAGGCCCACTCCGAAGAGATGGCCGGGCACGAGCAGGGGGAGCAGGGCGACGCCCGTCACCTGGGTGTTCCCCAGGCTGCCCTTGTCGGCGACCGGCATGGACGTGGCCATGACCTGGGTGACGCGCGAGGAGAGCATCCTTCGCAGGTACCACTCGGTCGGGCGGTCCGGCATGTGGCGCACCAGGTCCTGAATCGCCTGCCGCCAGGCCTCGCCCCGCAGTTTCCGGGTCGTCGCCATGACATGCTCCAGCCGCCGCAGGGGCGCGTCGCCGTCCTGGGGCCGGGTGCCGCGTTCCACGGCGGTCCGCACGGGCAGCTCCAGCGGCAGCGCGAAACAGCGGTTGCCCCAGGTCTGTTCCTCGTCCGGACGGCGTGCGTCGACGGGCAGCAGTGCCGTCACCCGGGGAAGCCGTACACCGGACTTGGCCGACCAGGCCGACAACGCCCCGGCGAGCGCGGCCAGATGGGCGTCGTGGGCCGATCCGCCACGTGCCGCACCGATCCGGCGGAGGGCGTCCGCCGGTACCCGTCCCCGCCACAACCGCCGCTCTCCCGTGGGGACGAAGGGGACGGCAGGACGGTGGCCGCGGACCGCGAGGGAGCCGGCCACGAACTTCGCGGCCAGCCCGACGGCGGTGCCCACCCGCCGGGGCAGAGCGGTCAGGCGGCCCTTCCCCGGAACCGGGCGGGCCGAAGCCTCCCCCTCTCCCAGCATGGCGCGGAACGTCATCGCGGCGGCCGAACCGTCCTGGCAGGCGTGGTGGAAGCGGTAGCACAGGGCGTACTCGTCGGGCGCGTGGCCGTGGACCAGCCAGACCCCCCAGTAGGTGCCGGGCGCGAACGGCGCGTTGAGCGCGGTGTGCAGGGCGGCGTCCCACCCCTCGGGGCCCTCCGCGACGACCTCGTGGACGTGCCGGTCGATGCTGAAGTCGGCGTCCTGCCGCCAGCGGGGGCGCCGTGGGCCGCCCTCGACCCGGCTCGTGAGCAGGGGCAGCCGCCCCAGGCGGAAGCCCACGTAGGCGCGGAGGTCCGCCAGGCTCGGGGGCGGACCGCTCAGATACGCGACGCCGCCGGCGTCCCAGCGGACGTCGGGGTGGCGGCGTTCCATGCTGAGGAAGGCCCGGTCGACCGTGTGGGTGGGGCGGCTGAGGCAGGAAGAGGGCTGCTGGGCTGGCTCAACGGACTCGGGCATCGGGGAACTTCCATTCGTGCCGAGGGACGGGCAGGCGGGGCGAGGCCGGGCAGTCGGCCATCCCGACCGGCCGCGGGATGGATCACCGATCGCAAGGGCCGCCGACGAGTACGGATCCGCGGCGGCGCCGAATGCGTCACCTCGGCCTGGATCAACACGGTTTATATCCGGACGTGGTGAGCGGCCGCGCGCCCGCAGCCGCCTCGGAGTACGGGCTTCCTCCGCGCCGGGAGTACGCGTTCCCCCTGCCCCACCGGGCTCGACGCCCCGCACCGCCCGCCGGCGGCGAGGCGGCACCACCCGGAACCACCTGTCCGCCACCGCCGGCGAGATCACCCGGAAGGAGGACAGTCCTCCCCGTGGCCCGCTCGGTCGCGGCTGCTCCGTCGCGTCCGTACGGGCCGGGCGCCCTGGCTCGCGACCGGGGCTTTCAAGGGTCGGTCCGGGACACGCACAGACCGTGGCCTGGGTCATCCGTTCAGGTGAGCCGGCGGGTTCAGAAGCAGCGTCACCATTCACCGTCTGACACTGTGTGCCTTGCGCCGGCGATCATCAGGCCGCGCCCGCCGGTGTCATGCCGCGCCATGGGACGGTCGGCTGCATCCCACTCCCCGGCCGCCGGAGCGGCCCAGCCTTCACCGCCCTCGCGCGCGGTCGTGGTCCTGTCCCTTTTCGGAGCCCTTGGAGCCAAGGTCATGCACGTCGCCCTCACCGGCGCCACCGGATTCCTAGGACTGCGCCTGCTGCGCTGTCTGCTCGACACACACCGGTCGGTGACGGTCCTGGCCCACGCGGGGTCGGGCGACGCGCTGCACCGCATCACCCGGTTCTTCGCGCTGACCGGCGCGCCCGAGGCGTTCGTCGCCGGACTCCCCGGCCGGCTGCGGGTGGTGGAGACCGATCTGGAGCGGCCCGGGCTGGGCCTGTCCGGGCGCGCGTTCCAGGAGTTGGCCGACGGCCTCGGCGCGATCTGGCACAGCGCGGGCAGCATCAACCTTGAGGCCGAGCTTCCCGAGTTGCGCCGGACCAACGTCGAAGGGACCCGCCACGTACTGGAGTTGGCTGCCGCCGGACGCGGGAGACCCGTGGTCCACCATGTGAGTACCGCCTTCGTGGCCGGGAGCCGGCGTGAGGGGGTGGCGTACGAGGACGAGCTGGACGACGCGTACGGCTTCGAGAACGCCTACGAACGCTCCAAGTACGAGGCGGAGGTGTTGGTCCACGCGTGGTCGCGGGAGCACCGCCGTCCGGTCGTGGTGCTGCGGCCGAGCATCCTGGTCACGGACCTGCCGCCGCACCCGGACCTGCCCTCGCACCCGCTTCAGGTCATCGAGCGGATCCTGCGCGACGCGCGACGCACCGCCGGTCCCGGGAGCCCGGATCACGACGGCGCCGCGTCCGAGGGCCCCCGCAGCTCCGGCCCTGGCGGCCGTCCCCGCCTCCGGTTGGTGGGTCATCCGCACGGTCATCTGAACCTGATGCCGGTGGAGCACGCGGCCGAGGCCATGGTGCGGCTGGCCGGCCTGACGCCCTCGGGCGGAGTCGACACGTACCACGTCGTCCATGACCGCGACGTGCCCGTGCCGACGATCGTGACCCTGCTGGAGCGGCTGGTCCGGTTGTCGATCGACCTGGTCGCCACGAAGCCGGACGACCCGTCGGCACTGGAGGCGCTGGTGGACTTCTACCCGGGTCTGACGGCCTACCTGACCCACCGGCGGCGCTTCGACGACACCCGGGTCCGGGCCCTGTTCGGGCCGTCGGCGGCCTCCGGCCGGGTGGACCTCGACCACCTGTGGTCCGGACTGGCCCCGAGGGACCCGGTTCCCACCGGGTCGTCGCCCAGGCCCACGGCCGCCTTCCCGTCCGCCCGGTACGCCTGACCCGCACACCTCCTCTCCCGCTGGAGCCCCTCCGTGCCCGTCCTCTCCGCCCCTGACGCCCCCGCCGCGTCCGTACCGGTCTTCTCCCTGGAGGAGATCGCCGCCCGTGCCCGACGGATCCGGGAACCCGTGCACATCGTCAGCGGGCCGAGCGGCCGTGAGCTTGGCCTCGCGACCGGCCCCTTACCCGAGGGCCCGGTGCTCGGTACGCTGCCGCCGCTGTACCCCGAGTGGCTCGGTGGGCGCACGTTCTGCGAGGCGCACGGCGTCCGTTTCCCCTATGTGGCGGGCGAGATGGCGAACGGCATCTCGACGACCCGGATGGTGTCCGCGATGGCGCGGGCGGAGATGCTCGGGTTCTTCGGCGCCGGTGGCCTGGCGTACGCCGAGGTGGAGCGGGCCGTGCACGCGCTGGCGCAGGAGCTGCGGTCCCGGCCGAACTGGGGGGTGAACCTCATCCACTCGCCGGCCGAGCCCGCGCTGGAGTTCCGCGTCGCCGAGCTGCTGTCGCACCACGGAGTGCCCCGGATCTCGGCGTCGGCGTTCATGGAGCTGACCCCGGCCGTCGTGCTGTGCTCGGCCCGGGGACTGCGCCGGGGCGCCGACGGCGGGATCGTCCGGCGCACACGGATGCTCGCCAAGGTCTCCCGGCCCGAGGTGGCCGAGAGGTTCCTCTCCCCCGCCCCGGCAGCGCTGCTGGACCGGCTCGTCGCCGACGGGAGGCTGACCCCGGAGGAGGCCGGTCTGGCGGCCCGGGTGCCGGTGGCCGAGGACATCACCGTGGAGGCCGACAGCGGAGGCCACACCGACAACCGGCCGCTGTCGGTCCTGCTGCCGAGGATCGTCCTGCTGCGCGACGCGCTGTGCCGGCGGTTCGGCTACCCCCGGCCGGTCAGGATCGGCGCGGCCGGAGGGCTGGGCACGCCGGCCGCGGTGGCCGCCGCCTTCGCCCTCGGCGCGTCCTACGTGGTCGTCGGATCGGTGAACCAGACGGCCGTCGAGGCGGGCCTGTCCGACGAGGCCAAGGCGATGCTCTGCGAGGCGGATGTCGCCGATGTGGCCATGGCACCGGCGGCGGACATGTTCGAACTGGGGGTCACGCTGCAAGTGCTGTCCAGGGGAACGATGTTCGCGCGGCGGGCCGACAGGCTCCACGCGGCGTACCGGGCGCACGGTTCGCTGGAGGAGATCCCGCCCGCGGTGCGAGCGACGCTCGAACGGGACGTGCTGCACGCCTCGTTCGACGAGGTCTGGCAGCGGACGCGCGCGTTCTGGGAGCGGCGCGACCCCTCGGAGATCACGCGTGCGGAGGCCGATCCCAAGCACCGTATGGCGCTGGTCTTCCGTTGGTACCTGGGCAGTTCCAGCCGGTGGGCGATCAACGGCGAGACGGCCCGGCGTGCCGACTACCAGATCTGGTGCGGACCGGCGATGGGCGCGTTCAACCGCTGGGTCGCGGGCACGTTCCTGGCCGAACCGGCGAACCGGTCCGTGGTGCAGATCGCGCTCAACCTGCTCGAAGGCGCCGCGGTGCTCACCCGCGCCCATCAACTGCGCACTTACGGAGTCCCGTTGCCGTCCGAGGCGTTCGCCTACACCCCGTACGGGCCGGCATGAAAGGCCCCGGTGCCCCTCAGGTGTCAGCAGCAGCCGCCCAGCTCCGAGGAGATGCCGTGTCCGCCTCCACCCCCGGGCCGGTGCCCGTCGCCGTGGTCGGTGTAGGCGCCCTGGTGCCCGGCGCGACGGACGCGGCCGGCTACTGGGGGATCGTGACCGGCGGCCGGGACCTGATCACCGAAGTTCCCGCCTCCCGCTGGCTGGTGGCGGACCACTACGACCCGGACCCGGCAGCCCCCGACAAGACGTACGCCCGCCGGGGCGCCTTCCTGCCGGAGGTGGACTTCGACCCGTTGGCGTACGGTGTGCCGCCCGCCAACCTGTCGGCGACGGACACCTCCCAACTGCTCGCCCTGATGGTCGCCGACCAAGTGCTGACCGACGCCGGTGGTCTGCCGGGCATGGACCGGGACCGGGTCGGCGTCGTCCTCGGCGCGGCCGCCCTGGAACTGCTCCCGCACATGTACGGCCGCGCCCAACGCCCGGTGTGGCTGAAGGCGTTGCGGGAGAGCGGTCTCGCCGAGGCCGAGGCGCGAGCCGTGTGTGACCGCATCACGGCGCACTTCAGCCCGTGGCAGGAGTCGACCTTCCCCGGCCTGCTCGGCAATGTCGTCGCGGGCCGGATCGCCAACCGGTTCGACCTGCACGGCATCAACCACACCACCGACGCCGCCTGTGCCAGCTCCCTGGCGGCCCTTTCCACGGCAGTCGGTGAACTGGCGCTCGGGCGGGCCGACCTGGTGATCAGCGGAGGCGTGGACACCGGGAACGACATCGGCATGTTCCTGTGCTTCTCCAAGACGCCCGCGCTCTCCCGCACCGGTGACTGCCGTCCGTTCTCGGACGCGGCGGACGGCACCATGCTCGGCGAGGCGGTCGTCATGTACGCACTGAAGCGGCTGTCCGACGCGGAGCGGGACGGAGACCGGATCCACGCCGTGATCCGGGGCATCGGCACCTCGTCCGACGGCAGGAGTACGGCGATCTACGCGCCGCTTCCCGACGGTCAGGCACGGGCTCTGCGCCGCGCGTACGAGCAGGCGGGCTACGGTCCGCAGACCGTGGAGCTGGTCGAGGCGCACGGGACCGGTACGAAGGCCGGGGACGCCGCCGAACTGACGGCTCTGCGCGAGGCGTTCGAGGCATCGGGGCGTCCGGACGGGCAGTGGTGCGCGATCGGCTCGGTCAAGTCGCAGATCGGGCACACCAAGTGCGCCGCGGGTGCGGCAGGGCTGCTCAAGGCGGTCATGGCCCTGCACCACAAGGTGCTGCCGCCGACCATCAAGGTCGACCGGCCGGTCCCGGCGGCCGCGGCTCCGGACGGCCCGTTCTACGTCAACACCGAGACGCGGCCGTGGGTACGGCCCGTCGGTCATCCGCGCCGGGCGTCGGTGTCGAGCTTCGGCTTCGGGGGCAGCAACTTCCACGTCACGCTGGAGGAGTACGTGCCCTCGGGCACCCCGGCCCGGGTGCCGCCGCGCCATCGCTCCGCGCCGAGCGAACTCGTCCTGTTCAGCGGCGCGTCACCGTCCGACCTGGTGCCTCCGGAGACGGACGGCGATCGACCGCCGGCCGCGCTCGCCAGGGAGAGCCACCGCGCGTTCTCCCCCACCGACCGAGTGCGGCTGGCCATCGTCGCCACCGGCGCCGAGGACCTGCGGGAGAAGTTCGCGCAGGCGCTCACGCTGATCCGGCAGCGGCCCGACACGGCGTTCTCGACACCGAACGGCGTCCGGTACGCCTTCGGGGACCCGGCGCCCGGCCGACTCGCCTTCCTGTTCCCGGGGCAGGGATCCCAGTACGTCGGGATGGGCGCCGACCTCGCGATGCTGTCGCCGGCCGCCCAGGCCGTGTGGGACCGGCTGGGCGGCACCAGGTTCGACGGGCGGACCCTGCACCGGGTGGTGTTCCCGCCGCCCGCCTTCACCGACGAGGAACGCGCTGCCCGGGCGGCGCGTCTGGCCGCCACCGAGTGGGCGCAGCCCGCGCTCGCGGTGCACGCGCTCGCGCTGCTGGACGTACTGCGAGGTCTGGGGCTGCGACCGGACTGCGTCGCGGGCCACAGTTTCGGTGAGCTGGTGGCGCTGCACAGCGCGGGTGTCCTGGACGCCGACGCGCTGGTCGGCCTGGCCCGCAGGCGCGGTGAACTGATGCGGGACGCGGCCGTCGTACCGGGCGCGATGCTGGCCGTGGCGGCGGACCGCGAGCACGTGGTGTCGGTGCTGGCCGCCGGCGACTTCGGCGACATCTGGCCGGCCAACCACAACTCGCCGCGCCAGGTGGTGCTTTCGGGTACGACGGAGGCTGTCGCGCGCGCGGAGGAGGGGTTCGCGGCCGAGGGTGTCGGCACACGCCGACTGAGCACGTCGACCGCGTTCCACAGCCCGCTGGTCGCTCCGGCCGGTGAACCGCTCGCCGCGTTCCTGCGGACGGTCCCGCTCACGGAGCCCCGGATCGAGGTGTACGGCAACGCGGACGCGGCCCCGTACCCGTCGTCGCCCGACGAGGTGCGCCGCCGGATCGCCGGCCATCTGGCCTCACCGGTGCTCTTCCAGGACCAGATCGAGGCGATGTACGCGGCGGGAGTGCGGACCTTCGTCGAGGTCGGCGCGGGAACCGCGCTGACCGGCCTGGTCGGACAGATCCTCGGTGACCGCGAGCACGCGGCCGTCCCCCTGGACCGGCCGGACCGGTCCGGCGTCACCACCCTGCACACCGCGCTCGGCGAACTCGCCGTACGCGGTGTCCCTCTCGACTTCGATCCCCTCTGGGCGCCGTACGCCTCGCCTGGAACCTCAGTGAAGGAGCACGCACCCCGGATGACCGTGAAGATCAGCGGAGCC
Source organism: Streptomyces sp. NPDC001231 (assembly GCF_042896885.1). Lineage (NCBI taxonomy): Bacteria > Bacillati > Actinomycetota > Actinomycetes > Kitasatosporales > Streptomycetaceae > Streptomyces > Streptomyces sp. NPDC001231. Next base: position 70,059 of record NZ_JBIAXS010000031.1, on the reverse strand, counting down.
AACTACGGTCAGCTCTACCCGCCTCGCACGGAAGCCGCCGAACCACCGGCGCCGCCTGCGCCCGCGCTGGAAGCCGGGCCGGAACACCCCCACCCGCATCCCGCACCCGTGTCCGACATCCCGGCGGTTCCCATGTCCGCGTACACCCACGCTCCCGCGCACGCTCAGGAGTCGGCGACGTTCGGGACGGCACCCGTCCAGGATCCCGAGCCCGCGTACGACGCCGCGGCCGCGTACAGTGCCGAGCCCGGCGCCGCCCTCGGCGCCGAGTGGTACGCCGCGGTGGAGAGCGTCCAGCGGCAGACGGCGGAGGCGCACGCGGCCTGTCAACGCATGCTGACCGACAGCCATTTGGCCTTTCTTCGGATGACCGAGACCACCCTGGCCGCGATGCTCGGCGTGCGGAGCGTCGGCGGTGTGCTCGACGCCCCGGCTCCCCCGGCACCGCTGCCGCTCCCCCGTCCCTCGGCGCCCCGGCAGGCTCCGGCACCCCTGACGTCGGCCCCGGTGGCGGCCGGCGTTCCCGAGGCCACGCCCGCCCGCGTTCCCGCCGGGCCGGGCGAGACGTTCTCGTCGGCACCAGTCACCGCCGAGCACCGGGCACCGGCCGCCGTCCCGGTGAATCCCCCGTCCCCGGCCGCCGATGCCGCGCCTCTGTCGGCACCCGCACTCGAGGAACTACTGCTCTCGGTGGTGGCCCGGCTCACCGGCTACCCGGCGGAGATGCTCAACGTGGACATGGAGTTGGAGGCGGATCTGGGAGTCGACTCGATCAAGCGCGTCGAGATCCTGTCGGCCGTACGCCGAAGCGTGGGCGACGTGGCGACGGGAGACGTCGGAGAACTCGGCAGGCTCCGCACGCTGCGCGAGATCGTCGAGGCACTCACCGCGGCCGACCGGCCGCCCGCTGCCCCCGCGCCGGACTCCCCGACCGTGACCGGGGCCCCCGCCGAGACGGTCCCCGCCGTCCCGGAGATCCCCGCCATGCGCACCGGCTCCGGGCAGGAGACGGCGCTGACGAGGCTGGTACAGCGCGCGGTGGAGTCTCCGGCGTCCGGGCTGGCGACAGCGGGGCTCCTGGACGGGCCGCTCGTGGTGACGGGCGGGGGCCCCGAGGGCTCCGCGATCACCGCCCTCGTGGCGCGGAAGCTCGTGGAGCACGGCGTGGACGCCACCGCCGTGGCGGAGGTTCCCGAGGGCGCGCGCGGTGTCGTACACCTCGGCGGGCTGACCGGGGGCGGCGCGCCGGACGATGCGCGGGAGCTCCACCGGTCGCTGTTCCGCGCGGCACGCACGGTGGCGGCGCACGCAGCGGCGGCACAAGCGGCCGGACGGGACGGGCTGTTCGTGACCGTGCAGGACACCGGAGGAGACTTCGGGCTCGGCGGCCACGCACCCGACCGCGCATGGCTGGGCGGGGTCGCCGGTCTGGCCAGGACCGCGGCGAAGGAGTGGCCGGGCGCCTCGGTCAAGGCCGTCGACTGCGAGCGGGGCGGCCGGAGCGACGAGGAGGTCGCCGAGGCGATCGTGCGGGAACTGCTCGAAGGCGGCCCCGACCCGGAGGCCGGTCTCCGCGCGGACGGAACCCGCTCCACCCTGCGGGCGGTACCCGCGCCGGTGATGCCGGGCGGCACCCGGCGGATCACGTCGGAGTCGGTGATCGTGGCCACCGGAGGGGCCCGCGGGGTGACCGCCGCCGCGCTGCTCGACCTGGCCAGGACCCACCGTCCGCGGATCGTGCTGCTGGGCAGGACGGCACCGGTTCCCGAGCCCGAAGGGCTCGCGTCCGCCGCCGACGAACCGACGCTCACCCGGCTGCTCGCCGAGCGCTCCGCAGAGGACGCTGCGGACTCCTCGCCCGCCCGGATCGCGGCGCGGGCCCGGGAGATCCTGGCCGCGCGCGAGGTGCGGGCGACGCTCGCGGCGCTGGAGGAGGCGGGGTCCCCCGTCCGGTACGTCCAGGTGGACGTCCGCGACGGCGACGCCGTGGCCGCCGCGCTGCGCGACGTACGTGACGCGTGGGGGCCGGTCACCGGCATCGTGCACGGTGCGGGAGTGCTGGCCGACAAGCTGATCGCCGACAAGACCGACGAGCAGGTCGAGTTGGTGATGTCCACCAAGGTGGACGGTCTGCGCGCGCTGCTGGCCGCGACGGCGGACGATCCGCTGGACGTGATCTGCCTGTTCTCCTCGGTGGCCGCCGTGTTCGGCAACGCGGGTCAGAGCGACTACGCCATGGCCAACGAGATCCTGGGTCAGGTCGCGTCCGCCGAACAGGCCCGCCGCCCCGGCTGCCTGGTGCGGTGCGTCGCCTGGGGTCCGTGGCACGGCGGCATGGTCACACCCGCTCTGGCCGGGCATTTCGACCGGTCCGGGGTTCCGCTGATCCCTCTGGAGCAGGGGGCGGCCGCATTCACGGCCGAGCTGGACGGCACAGCCGGTGAGACCCGTGTCGTCCTGGTGGCCGGGGAAGAGCCGGCGGCCCTGTCCCCGGCGGGCGATCCGCGTCCGACGCAGTTGCTCGTCCGGGCGGACAGCCTGCCGCAACTGGCCGACCACGCGATCACCGGGGTTCCCGTGCTGCCGGTGGCGATGGTCCTGAACTGGTTCGCGGGGGCGGCCACCGCCTGGCTGCCGGATACCGGCCCTCTCGTCCTGCGCGACCTGCGGGTGTACAAGAAGTGCGTCCTTCCCGAACTGGCCGGCACAGGCCACCGGCTCACCGTGCACGGCAGCCGGGGCGCGGCCGGTTCGCCGTCGGGGCTGGAGGCGGAACTGCGGGGGGACAGCGGGATGACGCACTTCCGGGCCGTGCTGGACACCGGGATCGAAGCGCCGGATCCGGCCGCGTGGGGCGGCCCGGACGGCCTCAAGCCGCTGGACCGCACCGAGTTGTACGACGGGGAGAACCTCTTCCACGGCCCCCGGTTCCACTCAGTCCGCTCGCTGAACGGTGTTTCGAAGCACGGAGCCGAGGCGACCGTCGCGGGCGTACGCGCCCTGGACTGGCCGGGTGAGCACTGGCCGCTCGACCCGGCCGCCGTGGACGGCGCGCTCCAACTCGCCCTGGTCTGGGCGCAGGAGGAGCTCGGGGCGGCGACGCTGCCGATGGCCGTCGCGGAGTGCAGGGTGCACCGGCGCGGCCCTGTGGACGGCACCGTGCGGTGTGTGCTGCGGGGCCGGAAGGTGCACAGCACGGGGGCGCGCTGCGACGCGGCGCTGATCGACGCCGACGGAGCCGTCCGCCTGGAACTGCTCGGCGTGGAACTCGTCCGCCGCCCTTCCTGAGCCCCCGGCGCCACCCGAGCCCCCGGCCCCCGCGAACCAGCCCTGCCCTACCCTGCCCAGCCGTGCCCTGCCGTGAAGTGAGACCCGTATGGAATTCGAACCGATCGCCGTCGTCGGCCGGGGCTGTGTGCTGCCCGACGCACTCGATCCGGACACGTTCTGGGACAACGTCGCCGCGGGCCGCACCAGCCTGTCGGCCGTCCCGGAAGGCCGGTGGCGGCTGCCGCGCCACTGGGCCATGGGGTCGGTGGACGACCACCTCGACCGCACCTGGACCGATGTCGGCGGGTATGTGCGGGGGTTCGAGTCCGTCTTCGACCCGAGCGGCTTCCGGATCGCCCCGGAGCGGATCCTGTCGCTGGACCCGCTCTTCCACTGGGTCATGTACGGCGTCCGGCAGGCGCTCACGGAGGCGGGCCGCGAGGGCCCGCTGCCGCGCGCGGGCCTCGTGCTGGGAAACCTGTCCTATCCCACGCCCTCGGGGGCGGCTTTCGCCGAGCACGTCTGGCTGTCCGCCCAGCGGCCCCCGCTCCGTGACGCCCTGCTGACGGGGGAGCGCCGGGAGCGGCCCGACGCCCGGAACCGCTTCTCGTCCGGGCTGCCCGCCCGGCTCGCGGCCCGGGCCCTCGGGCTGGGCGCGGGGGCGTGGTCCCTCGACGCCGCCTGCGCGTCGTCGCTGTACGCGGTCAAGCTGGCGTGCGACCGGCTGCACGACGGCACGGCGGACCTGATGGTGGCCGGTGCGGTCAGCCGGGCGGACCCCCTCTACCTGCACGTGGGGTTCTGCGGGCTGTCCGCGACGAGCCGCACGGGGCGCAGCCGGCCCTTCCACCGGGACGCGGACGGGCTGGTGCACGGCGAGGGCGCCGGGTTCGTCGCCCTGATGCGGCTGTCCGAGGCCCGCGCCGCCCGTCTGCCCGTGCTCGGGGTGATCCGCGGTGTCGGGTTGTCCAACGACGGGCGCGGCGCCGGGCTGATCAGTCCGTCGGAGGAGGGCCAGGTCCGGGCCATGCGACTGGCGTACGACGCGGCGGGCGTCGCGCCCGAGACCGTGTCGCTCGTCGAGTGCCATGCGACGGGGACGCCGGTCGGGGACGCGGTGGAGGCGCGCGGCATGACGCGGGTCTTCGGGGCCGGTGCAGACGTGCCCATCGGTTCGGTGAAGTCGAATGTCGGGCATCTGCTGGCCTCGGCGGGCGTGGCCGGGCTGTTGAAGGTGCTCGGCGCGCTGCGCTCGGGGGTCCGTCCGGCGACGCTCGGGGCGGAACGGCCGCTGGAGGCGCTGGCGGGCACGCCGTTGCGGGTGCTGACCGCGCCGGAACCGTGGTCGGGGCAGCGCCGGGCCGCGGTGAGCGCGTTCGGGTTCGGCGGGACCAACGCCCATCTGGTGGTGGACCTTCCGGACGGCGACCTGGTGCCGGCCGTACCGCGGCCGATCCGCCCGCCGTCCGCCGCCGTGCCCGCCCCGGCCCGGGTGCGGGAAACGCCGGGCGGCCGTGCACCGGTGGCGATCGTGGCCCTCGGCGCCCGCGTCGGCGACGGGACCTGTACCGAGGACTTCCGGCGGGCGGTGCTGGGCGGTGAACGGCGTGGCCCCGCGTCGGAGATCGCCGTGGAGTTGAGGGACCTGTGCTTCCCGCCCCTGGCCCTTCGGCGAACGGTGCGCCATCAGCTCCTGGTGCTGGAGGCCGCCCGCGAGGCCGTACGGTCGGTGTCCCTGCCCCGGGAGCGGACCATGGTGGTCGTCGGCATGGGGGTGGACCCCGAGGTGGCCCGGGCGGGCGCCCGCTGGCGGGTTCCTCACTGGCTGGAACAGGCCGGGCTGCCCGCCACGGCACCGTCGGCGGGCCTCGCCCGGGACGCGTTCGTGCCGCCCATGACCGCGGAGGCGGTGGTGGGCAGCATGCCGAACCTCGTGGCGAACCGGATCAGCACCCAACTCGACCTGGCAGGCCCGGGGTTCGCGGTCTCGGCGGAGGAGGCGTCCGGGCTGGTGGCGCTGGAGCTCGCGGCCCGGGCCATCCGGTCGGGGGAGGCCGACGCCGCGCTCGTCGGTGCCACCGACCTGTCCTGCGAGGCGGTGCACCGGGCCGCACAGCGGGAACTAGTGCCCCGACAGGCACTGGGACGCGAGGACGAACCGGGAGACGCCGCCGTCGTCCTGGTCCTCAAGTCCCTGGACACCGCGCGCAGGGACGGCGACACCGTCGTCGCCCTGCTCGACGAGGATTCCGCCGGCGCACCCGACATGGTCATGGGGGACGGCCCGGACGCGGTGTTCGACCCGGCATCCGTCTTCGGGCGCGCTCACGCCGCGTATGGTCTGGTCTCCGTCGCGGTCGCGGCGCTGTCGCTCCAGCACCGCGCGGTGCCGCGGCCGGGCGCTCCGGCGGACACCGCGGCCGTCGCGCACACCGCGAAGGCCGCGGTGACACCGTTGGAAGGGCCCACCGCGAGTGTCCGGCTGCGCGCGGGAGACGCCCGGCCGTGGCTGCGGAGCCCGGCTCCGCGCCTGCACGTCTTCTCCGGGGCCGACCGGCAAGAGGTACTGGCCGCGCTGGAGGCCGGTGCGGAGTCCGGCGCCGGACCGGCCCGGCTGGCGCTCGTGGCGGACGACGACGCGTTGCCGGGCCGTATGGAGGCCGCCCGCCGCTGGCTGGCCGGGGGCGGGGCCCGTCCGGCCGATGCGGTGTACCGGGACAGGCCGGTCACGGGGCAGACCGCGTTCGTGTACACCAACGGCTCGGCCACGTACCCGGGTATGGGCCACGAGCTGATGCTCGCACTGCCGTCGCTCGGCGAGGCGGTCCGTGCCCGGCACGGGGCGATCGGTGCACGACTGCGGTCCCGGACGGAGCCCGGAGTGCTCGACCAGATCTGGGCCGCCGCCGAACTCGCGGTCCTCCACACCGTGTTCACCCGGGAAGTGCTCGGGCTTCGACCGGACGCCGCCCTCGGGTACTCCTCGGGCGAGTCGGCCGCCCTGGTGGCGCTGGGTGCCTGGCCGGACGCCGCGAGGCTGTACGACGCCACCCGGGACAGCGGCCTGTTCACGACCGAACTCACCGGTAAGCTCCGGGCGGTCCGGCGCCACTGGGAGCGTCTGGGCGTCCAGGGCTCCCGCTGGTCGAGCTATCTGGTCACCGCGCCCCTGGAGGCGGTCCGTGCGGAACTCGCCGCCGAGGCCGCGGTCCATCTGATGGCGGTGAACGCGCCCGGAGTCTGCGTCATCGGCGGCGAGTCGCGCGCGTGCGCGGCCGTCGTGTCCAGGATCGGCGCCGACCGCGCGATCGGGCTCGACTACGACATGGCCGCCCACGCACCGGAGTTGGCGGACGTCCGCGAGGTATGGCGTCAGGCCCACCGCCAGCCCACGGTCGACGTGCCCGGTGTGCGGTTCTACAGCGGGGCCACCGGGCAGTCGTACCGGCCGACGGCCGAACGGGCCGCCGAGGCGCTCACCGCGCAGGGGCTGAACACGATCGACTTCGCCGCCACGGTCGAGCAGGCGTGGGCGGACGGCGTCCGGATCTTCGTGGAGCACGGGCCGCGCAAGCTGTGCACCGGCTGGATCAAGCGGGTGCTCGGCGACCGGGACCATGTGGCCGTCGCGCTGGACACCCCGGGCGACACCGGGCTGCGGCAGCCCTGCCTCGCGGTGGCCGAACTCGTCGCCGCCGGGGTGCCGGTCCGCGCCGACGAGCTGTTCGCCCGGCTCGCGGAAGCGGCCACCGAGGTCCCGCGTCCCGGGCCCACCGTCACCGTGCCCGTACCCACGCCGCCGATTCTGCCGCCGCTGGAGCCGGCCCTGGTGACCCTCCCCCGGGCCCCCGAACTGGCGCCGGTGCCGGACCGGGCTGTCCGCCCGTCGGAGGCGCCCGGTGCCGTGGGGCGGCGCCCCCTGCCGGACGTCCGGCCGACGGACTCGGACGGGCGGGAGGCGCAGGAGGCCGGCGCCCGTGCCGCGGTCCTCCGGCAGAGCCGGCGCGTCGCCGCGCTGCACCAGGAGATCCTCGCCGGGCACACCGAGGCCCATCAGCGGTTCCTGCGGATGTCCGCTCTCGCCGTCACCGCGCTGAGGAGCGGCGCGCCCGTGCCCGTACGGCCACCGGGCCCACCGGTCCTCCCGGCGAGGCGTCCGACGGCCGGGCCGCCATCGGTTCCCACACGGCCCACGCCCCGCCCGGCGCCCGTACACCCCGCGCCCCGCCCCGCGCCCCTGCCCGCTTCCCCGCCGGAAACGGCACCCGCACCGCCCCTCAGGCCGGGGCCGAAGTTCAACCGCGCCCAACTGGAGCACCTCGCCTCCCGGGAGATCTCCACGCTGTTCGGCCCCCGGTTCGCCGAGCAGGACGCGTACGCGGTGCAGACCCGGATGCCCGGGCCGCCCATGCTGCTCGCGGACCGGGTCACCGGCATCGACGCCGTGCCGGCGGCGCTCGCCGCGCCCGGCCCGGTGCGCACCGACGGGACGATCTGGACGGAGACCGACGTCCTGCCGGACAGCTGGTACCTGGACTCCACCGGGCGTATGCCCGCCGGGCTGATGATCGAGGCCGGCCAGGCGGATCTGCTTCTGCTCAGCTGGCTGGGCGTCGACCTCCTCAACCGGGGCGAGCGCGCCTACCGGCTGCTCGGCTGCGAAGTGACGTACCACGGCAGTCCGCCGGAAGCGGGCGACACCCTGCGCTACGAGATCCACGTCGACGGCCACGCGGAGCACGACGGCGTCCGGCTGTCCTTCTTCCACTACGACTGCTACGTGGACGGCGAACTCCGGCTCAGCGTCCGCGAGGGCCAGGCCGGGTTCTTCACCCCCGGGGAACTCACGGGCAGCGGCGGTGTGCGGTGGGATCCCGCCGGGCGGCCGCCCGGCGACGACCTGCCGTTCGACCCGCCCGCCGTGCGCTGCGCGCGGACCCGCTTCGACGCGGACCGGGTACGCGCCCTGGCCCAGGGGCGGCCGGCGGACTGCTTCGGCCCCGGCTGGGAGGCGACGGCGGCCCACGTCCGCTCACCGGTGCTCGACGACGGCAGGCTGCGGCTGCTGCACGAGGTGACCGCGTTCGACCCGGCCGGAGGGCCGTGGGGCCGCGGCTACCTGCGGGCCGAAACCCCTCTGTCGCCGGACGACTGGTTCTTCGCTGGGCACTTCAGGAACGACCCCTGCATGCCGGGCACCCTGATGCTCCAGGGCGGTCTCCAGGCGATGGCGTTCCACCTGACGGCGATGGGCTTCACCGTGGACCGGGACGGCTGGCGTTTCGAGCCCGTCGACGGTCGGCCCGTCAGGGCGATGTGCCGCGGCCAGGCCACTCCGGCCGGCCGGCGGGTCGTCTACGAGGTGTTCGTGCGCGGTGTCTCGGCCGGGCCGGTGCCGACGCTGTACGCCGATGTGCTGGGCTGGGTGGACGGGACGAAGGCGTTCCTGGGACAGGACGTGGCGCTGCGGCTGGTGCCCGACTGGCCGCTGTCGCACTGGCGGCGCTCGGGCCCGCCCGTCGTGCAGGACAGCGGTACACCGGTGCCGCTCCCCCTGCTGGGCGGGCTGGCCGGGCACCGTGAGGAGAAGCCGGTCGCGACGGCGGCCGATGGACTCCCCTTCGGCTACGCCTCGTTGCTGGCGTGTGCCTGGGGCAGACCGAGTGAGGCGTTCGGCACCGCGTACGAGCCGTTCGACGGCACCCGCAGGGTCGCGCGGCTGCCCGGTCCCCCATACCACTTCATGAGCCGGATCGGCTCGGTGGACGGTCCGCAGGGCGGTATGCGGGAGGGCAGCAGTGTCGTCGCCGAGTACGACGTGCCCGCGCGGGCCTGGTACTTCGAGCAGAGCGGCGGCCATGCGATGCCGTTCGCCGTCCTGATGGAGATCGCGCTGCAACCCTGCGGGTGGCTGGCCTCGTACGTGGGCAGCGCGTTGACCACGGACACGGATCTGCTGTTCCGCAACCTCGACGGGTCGGGGACGGTCACCGGTGAGGTCACTCCGGCGACGGGTACGGTCCGCACCCATGCCGAACTGACGCGTGTCTCCCGCAGCGGGGACATGATCATCGAGTCGTTCCGGGTGAGGTGCACGGCCGACGGCATGCCGCTGTTCGACCTGTCCACGGCCTTCGGCTACTTCCCGCCGTCGGCCTTCGACGACCAGCAGGGTCTCACGGTGTCGGCCGAGGACCGGGCCCGCCTCGACGAGCCCTGTGACCACATCGTCGATCTGACCGCCCGGCCCGCTCGCCACTGCGCCGGGGAACCGCGGCTGCCGGGCCCCATGCTGCTGATGCTCGACCGGATCACCGGCTCCTGGCCGGACGGGGGCAGCAGGGGGCTCGGGCGGCTGCGGTCGGAGAAGGACGTGGTCCCGGACGAGTGGTTCTTCCGGGCGCACTTCTTCCAGGACCCGGTGCAGCCGGGATCGTTGGGCGTCGAGGCCATGTGCCAGCTGCTCCAGTACCACCTGCTCGAGCGCGGCGCGGCGGACGGCATCCCGCACCCACGCTTCGAGCCGGTGCTGCCCGGCCGCGAGACGACCTGGACGTACCGCGGCCAGATCACCCCGGCCAACCGGCTGATCCGGGTGGACATGGACATCGTGGAGAGCGGCACGGACGCCCGGGGGCCCTACGCGACGGCTGACGCGACGCTGTGGGGCGACGACACGTGCATCTACCGAGTACGCGGGCTGGGCATGCGCGTGGTGTCCGCCGCGTCCATGCCCTGACCTGCTGACCTGTCTCATTACCTCAGCGGTAATCGATCTTCCGTGCGGAACCGGTCAAGGTGGGAGTCACCGGGGCCCGGCGGTCCACTCCGCACGGGTCACGATCCACGTGACCAGCGTTTTCGACCTCGACGGAGGCTGATCGGCATGTCCGCCACCACCCTGCTCGGCACCCTCTCCCGCACGGACCACCCGCACACCATGCTGCGCCGCTTCCTCGCCCTCGACGCCGTCGTCACCGGCGTCAACGGGCTGGTCTACATGATCGACTCGAAGCCGGTCGGCAACCTGCTCGGCATCGGATCCGGTCTGCTGTTCGAACTCGGCATCTTCCTGGTGCTGTACGCCGCGGGGGTCGGCTGTCTCGCCACGCGGAAGCAGCCGTCGGCCCTCGCCGTGAAGGCGGTCATCGACGCCAATGTGCTGTGGGCCGTGCTCAGCATCGTCGCGATGCTCGCCTGGTTCTCGCCGACGACCGCGGGCGCCGTCTGGATCCCCGTGCAGGCCATGACCGTCGCCGGTTTCGGTGTGCTCCAGTTCCTCTCGCTGCGTGCCACTACGGCCTGAGGCGCTGGGGTATCGCCCTTCTTCCTCCTTCACGGACCCCGTCCCGCCGCCGGCAGCAGGACGACCAGCCGGGCGCCGGGACGGTTGTCCTCGATGCGGGTGCTGCCGTGGTGGGCCGTGACGGTGTCGCGGACGATGGCGAGGCCGAGACCGCTGCCGCCGGTGTCCCGGGCACGGGCGTCGTCGAGCCGGGTGAAGCGCCCGAAGACGCGCTCACGGTCGGCCTCGGGGATGCCCGGCCCGTCGTCGGCGACGGTCAGTTGCGCGGTGTCGCCGAGCGTGTGGAGGCTGACGTCGATCCGGGCGCTGGCATGGCGCAGCGCGTTGTCCAGCAGGTTGCGCACGACCCGGGCGAGGGCGTCCTCGTCGCCCGCCACACGTGCCGCGCCGACGGCGTGCTGGTCGATGACGAGCCGGGTCCGCCGACGGGCTTCGCGCACCTCGGTGAAGACGATCTCATCCAGGTCGACGGGGTGGGCCCGCAGCCGTGGACGGGCGTCGAGCCGCGCGAGCTGGAGCAGGTCGTCGACGAGCCGCGTGAGCCGCTCGGTCTGCGACAGGAGTCCGGTGGCGAGGGACCGCCCGTCGGCCAGGCCGGGGTGGTGGGCGGCGACGGACAGGCGTGTGTGCAGGGTGCTCAGGGGATTGCGCAGTTCGTGTGCCGCGTCCGCGACGAACCGCCGCTGCCGCCGGGTCGATGTGTCCAGACGGGCCAGCAGGTCGTTGAGGGTCGTGGCCAGCCGGCCGAGCGCGTCGTCGGCGGGCGGTACGTCGAGGCGGCGGCTCAGGTCGGAGGCGCTGATCTCGGCGGTCTGGGCGCGCATGCCGTCCACGGGGCGCAGCGCGCGCCCGGTGAGCAGCCACACGACTCCGGTGAGGGCGGCGACGACCGCCGGAACTCCGGTGGCCAGACCGACGGTGAGCTGGGCCAGGCCGTGGTCGACGCTCTCGGTGGGTACGGCCACGTAGACGGTCACCGGGTCACGGGCGGCGCCCGCGGGGATGCCGACGGCGCGCCATGTCCCGCCCGTCCCTACGGGAATGTCGTCGACGGTGTGGGCGTGCGGGGTGTCGGCCCGGCTCGCCGGGAAGGTGAAAGCGCGCGGCCGGCCACGCAGGTTGGCCGAGCTGGACAGCACTCTCCCGCTCCGCGCGATCACCTGTACGGCGACTCCCCCGTGGTCGGTGGTGGGCACTTCCGCCGTCATCCGGTTGCTGTCCTCGTCCGCCGCCACGACCTGGGCTCGTTGCAGGGCGGTCTGGTCGAGTCCGGTGATCAGGCTGGCGTGCAGCCAGACGACGAGCAGCACGGCGGCTCCGGCCAGCCCCGCGGCGATGACCGCTGCCGCGGCGGCGGTCAGGCGCAGCCGCAGTGACCGGCGGGCCCACCAGTACCGGACGCCCGCGGTCATGGGTCACCCCGCACCGCCGCGCAGCCGGTAGCCGGCACCACGGACGGTCTCGATGGTCCGGCGGCCGAAGGGCGCGTCGATCTTGCGGCGGAGGTAGCCGACGTAGACCTCGACGATGTTGGTGTCGCCGTCGAAGTGCTCGTCCCATACGTGGGTGAGGATGTCCGTCTTGCTGATCACCTCGTCGGGGTGCCTGAGCAGGTATTCCAGGAGGGTGAACTCCCTTGTGGTCAGTTCGATTTCGCGGTGTCCACGGCAGCAGCGGCGGCGGGCGGGGTCGAGTGTGAGGTCTCCGGCGGTGAGGACGGCGGGGCGGGCGGGTGCTCCTCGCCGCAGAAGGGCCCGGAGGTGGGCGACGAGCACGACGTAGGAGAAGGGCTTGGTCAGGTAGTCGTCGGCGCCGAGGTCGAGGGCGTCGGCCTCGTCGTACTCCCCGTCCTTCGCGGTGAGCATGAGCACCGGTGTCCAGGCTCTGGCCGCCCGCAGGCGTTTGAGGACCTCGTACCCGGACAAGCCGGGCAGCATGATGTCGAGCACGATGACGTCGTACGGTTCGTGGAGGGCCCGCCACAGTCCGTCCGGGCCGTCGTGTGCCAGGTCCGAGACGAAACCCTCGGCGGCAAGTCCGTCGGCGATCGCCTCGGCGAGTGCGTGCTCGTCCTCGATGATCAGCGTCCGCATGGCAGCCTCTCGAGAACCACGATAGCTCCGGACCGGAGCGGCTGTTTCCCGGGAGGGAGCCGGAGAAGTGTGCGCCACGGCGGTGGGGTCACCTCTCCATCACCGATTCCACCAGGTCCATGGCCAGGTCCAGGGTGTGGTGCACCGGCAGGCCGTGGTCGGTGTACCAGTCGGTCGTGGCCTCCGGGTGGGGGCCGGTGACCGCGACCCGCCCGCGGCCGAAGCGGGTCACGAGGGCGGCGGGGGCGCCGTTGTCGTAGGTGGCGAGGACCGTGGCGTCGGCGTGCTCGTCGAGGTCGAAGAGGGGGCCGTCCTGGAAGAACACCGTGCGGGGGCGGCCTCGCCAGGTCACCGTGATCAGTGTGTCGCTCTCCTCGTGGACGGTGGCTCCCGGGGAGGAGATGTACTGGTCGGTGTCACCGGGGAGCAGGGCGAAGCCCGGTGTGGCCCCGGCGAGGTAGCCGCCGAGGCAGAACCCGAGGTAGCGCCCGCCGTCGCGGACGAAGCCGCGGATCGCCCGGCGCCGCCACCGCAGTCTCCGGTAGGCGGAGGCGAGCGTGCCGCCACCGGGCTGGGCGTACAGCAGGGCCTGGGAGAGAAGTCCGGCCGAGAGCGGAAGCGCCTCGTTCGGGCCGGTGAAGCGGACGTCGAGGTTCCACGGCCCGGAGGAGAGCAGTCCTGCGACCGCCTCGGGGCAGCCGGGCGACGAGGCCGGGCCGCGGTAGACGAGAGCGAGAGGGCGGCGCCCCGCGGCGGCCCCTGAATGCCTTGGGTATGTCATGGCTGCCTCACAGCGGGCACGTCGTCGGCCCGGCCGTCCGCAGGTGCGCTGTCGTCTCCTTCGGCGGGGAGCCCGTGCCAGCTCGTTCCCGGCGTCAGACGCTCGCCCTTCATCACCAGGGACAGCGCACCGAGCCGGACACCGGCGCCCACCTGCGTGTCGTAGAGCACGACGGTCCGCGTACCCACGCTCGCGGCGGGGCCGACGGTCACCGTGGACATCTTCATCACACGGTCCTCGAACAGGTGGGTCTGGAGGGAGACGAACATGCCGATCGAGGCGTCGTCGCCCACCTCGACGAGGTCGAACTCGGTGAGGTACGTGGTGCCGATCCAGGTGCGCCGTCCGATGCGGGCACCGAGCCGGCGCAGCACCGGCGGCAGGAAGGGCGTCCCCACCAGGGCGCCCACGCCCGCGGGTACCGCCGCCGCTTCGAAGAGGCCGGTGACGAACTCCGTGCGGCGCACGAACAGGCTCCACAGGGGCTCCACACGCGGCCGGTACCGTCCGGCGACGGCCCACTTCGCGAGCACGCAGCACCCGATGACGGCCAGCACCGCCCCGGCGGCGAAGAGCGGCGACACGAGCGGCGGCACCCACGGCCCGGTGCGGCGGGCGGTGTCCGACAGGGCGAGCAGGTACAGGAAGGCGGCGGTCGCGAGCACCGACATGGGCAGGGTGGCGCGGAAGAACTCGATGGCCAGGCGGCCGAGTACGGCCTTGCGGGTGGGCCGGAACGTCTTCTCCTCCGGATAGGACCCGCTGTCCTGGCGCACCGGCAGCCGCAGGGCCGGTGAGCCGAGCCAGGTGCTGCCGGCGGGCACGCGCTCCGGGGGCGGCACCGTGCCCACGCCGACGAGAGAGCCCGGGCCGAGCCTCGTCCCGGCCGGGACGAGCGCCGCGTTGCCCACGAAGGCGCGTTCGCCGATGTCGGTGGGTTCGAAGGCCATGCGTCCGGCCGCGAAGGCGGCTACGCCGACGCCGGCCATGTCGGCGACGAAGCTGCCGTCGCGGAGGGTGAGCAGGTCGGGATCGATGTGCGCCGCGGTGGAGATCTCGGCGCGCCGGCCGACGCGGGCGCCGAGCAGCCGCAGCCACGGGACGGTGTAGAGCGTGGCGTAGAGCGAGTTGGTGAGGGTGAGGCTCTGCTCCAGCAGCTTGTCGGCGATCCACTTGCGCACGCCCAGCGCCGAGCGCGCCGGGTGGATTCCGGCAGGCGTCCTCGGCAGGACCGCCCGCTTCCCGGCGGCGACGACCACGCACACCGTGGCCACGAAGACCGGGCCGGACAAGATGGTCGCGGCGACGGCCGCGGGCGTGTCACCGCTCGACCAGGCCCACCAGAGAAGGGCGGCACTCGGCAGGGCCGCGGCGACCACGACGGACTCCAGCAGGACCAGTCCGAGCACGACGGCGGCCAGTTGCCGGGGCCGCCAGCGTTCCGCCTCGGTCCGCTCGCGCAGCATCGTCTCGACGAGCGGGGCGAGTGCCCCGACCGGTCGTGCGGGCGATCCGGCGCGGCGCGCTCCGGCCGGGACGGCCTTGCCCGGGCCCGACACGGACTGCTCGCCGAGCGCGGACCCGGGGCCCAGGTAGGCGCCTGGTTCGAGGACCGCGTTGGCACCGACGTACGCCCTCTCGCCGACGGTGATCGGGGCGACGGTGACCCATCCGTCGGCGACCTGCCAGGGGCGCAGGGTGGCGCCGTAGCCGATCGTGGCGTCCCGGTCGACGCGCAGCAGCGTGGGCAGGCCGACGAAGCCGGTGGCGATGGTGGTGCGAGGGCCGACGTGGGCGCCGAGGAGCCTCAGGTAGGGGCCCATGAACGGGGATCCGCTGAGCATCCGCAGTGGGCTGATCCCCAGCAGCAGCACGTCCAACAGCCACAGCCGCAGGTACGTCGCCCCCCAGAGGGGGTACCGGCCGGGCCGGATGCCCGCCGCCAGCGGCCGCGCGAGAAGGACGGGAGCCAGCCAGCGTACGGCGAACCAGCCGGCCAGTACCGAGACGGCCGGCCCGGCGGCCGCGCTGCCGGACATCTGTCCGTGGCTCAGCGCGAAGGACGCGGCCACCGGGCCGGTGAGCAGGAGGAGCAGTGCGTAGAAGGCCGTTGCCTGGAGGAGTCCGGCCCGCGCGATGCGGGCGCGGCCGTGCCGCAGGGGGGCGGGGCGGGGCTGCCGCGGCGCGCGGGAGGCGCCGGCCGCGGCGCGCAGCCGGGCGGCGAAGCTGGTCACGGTCGGGTTCTCGTACAGGTCACGCAGGGTGGGGCCGGGTCCGCCGCCCGGGTCGCGCAGCAGCGACACCGCGCGGGCGGCGAGCAGCGAGTGACCGCCGAGGTCGGTGAAGAAGTCGGCCTCCGCGGAGAGTTCGCCGGGGTCCATGCCGAGCGTCCGTGCCCAGGCGTCGCGCACCCTCGCCTCGAGCCGGTCGCGGACCGGCGCCACTGGGCCGGTGCCGGCGAGGCGGCGGCCGGTGGGTGCGGGCAGTTTCGTGCGGTCCGTCTTGCCGCTGGGCATGACGGGCAGCCGATCGAGGAAGTCCAGCGTCGCGGGCACCATGTAGGCGGGCAGCGACCGGCGCAGGCGCCGGTGCAGCCGGGCCGCGAGATCGTCGTCGGGGACCGCGCCGTCCCCGGCGGGCACGACGTAGGCGGCGAGGACACGGCCACCGTCGGGTCCGTCCCGCGGCGACACGGGGGTGGTGGCCGCCTGGGCCACGCCGGGGTCCTCCAGCAGCACGTTGTCGATCTCCTCCAGGGACACCCGGTAGCCGCGGATCTTCACCTCGGCGTCGGCCCGGCCGAGGTACTCGATCTCCCCGTCGTCGGTCATCCTGCCGAGGTCTCCGGTGCGGTACAGGCGGCCCGAGCCGGGCGCCGAAGGGTGCTGGACGAAGCGCTCCGCGGTCAGGTCGGGCCGTCCCGTGTAGCCGCGTGCGAGGCCCGGACCGCCCAGGCAGATCTCACCGACGGCGCCGTGCGGCACGGGCCGCAGCCGCTCGTCCAGGAGGACGGCCGAGCAGGTCGGCAGCGGGCGGCCGATGGTCACCGGACGCCCCGGCAGGAGTTCCTGCCAGGTGGCGGTGACGGTTGCCTCGGTCGGCCCGTAGGTGTTGAGGATGCGCCGCCCCGGCCTGCTCCACCGCTCGACGAGCGAGGCGGGGCACGCCTCGCCGCCGACGACGACCTCGCGGAGCCGCGGAAGGTCACGGGAGATCGTCGCCAGCAGTGTCGGGACGCAGTACAGAGCGGTGACCTGGTGCTCCTCGAGGAAGCCGGCGAGATCGTCGCCCAACTGCCCGGGGCCGCCCGGTCCGGCGACGAGCGTGGCGCCGGCCGCCCAGGTGGGCCAGATCTCCTCGATGGAGAAGTCGAACGAGAGGGTCATGCCCTGGTACACGCGATCGTGCGGCCGTACGCCGTAGATCGGTCCCACCACGCGCAGGAAGTTGCAGATGCTCGACTGCGCGATCTCCACGCCCTTCGGCCTGCCGCTGGACCCCGAGGTGTACATCACGTACGCCAGCGGATCGTCCGCGCCCCCGGCCGCGGCGGCGGGCCGCTCGGGCGGCAGGGCGGCCAGGTCCGCGGCACACGTGTCGACCTCGATCACCGGGCACGACCGCTCCGCCCAAGCGGCACCGGACGCGAGCGCCGACGTGGTCAGCACCACGGCCGCGCCCGCGTCGCCCAGGATGAAGGCGACCCGGTCCGGCGGCGCGGCCGGGTCGATCGGCACGAACGCCGCGCCTGCCTTGCACACGCCCAGCAGGCACACGTACATGTCCACGGAGCGGGGCAGCAGCAGGGCCGCGCGGCTGCCCGGACCGATGCCGGCACGGTGCAGATGCCGGGCCATTCGATTGGCCCGCGCGTCGAGATCGGCGTAAGTGAGGAGCCGCGATCCGCATTCGAGGGCCGGGGCTGACGGAGTGCGGTCGCAGGCGTCGTCGAAGAAGCGGTTCAGCCTGTCACCGGCGCCCTCGCTCGCCGGGGCCGCGCGGCCCCGGCGAGGAGAGACGGGTGGGGCCGCGGTGCGGGAAACCATGGGCTCCTCCTCTTCGATGCGAGATGGACTCGCTTCCCCTGTGCGAAAAGGACCCGGTCGTCCCCAGGACACCTCCAGCCTCGGTGACGCCCGCTGAGAAGACACTGAGAAGCCGGCCGGGGGCGGCCCCGCGTGCCGCCCCCGTCAAGTCCCGGGCGAACCGGACGTGGTGGTGACGTTGACGACCGCCGCCACCCCGTCGACGCGAAGGGTGCCGCCGTCGCGGTCCGGGAACAGGACCGCGTCGAACCGGTCGAGGGTGACGCCGGACTCCTCGACGGCCACCGTGCCCGCCAAGGCGATCACGAGGACCAGGACCCCGGTCCGCGGGACGACGGCGAACCCCTCACGCGCCATGCGGACGTGCGCCGTCGCGCGGGTGCGCCGCGTCATCACGTTGAGGTCGACGATGGGGCCGGAGAGCAGCCGGCAGTCGGTGACCGCGTCACCCGGAAAGGAAAAGGGCTCGTACGCGTCGGCGACGGTGTGCGCGGCACCGTCGACGATCAGCTCCATCCCCGCCCCGTCCACGACGGTGATGACCCTGTCCACGCCCGCGAAGGAGGAGAACGGCCCGCTTTGAGCGATGTCGGCGAGACTCACACGCCAGACGAAGTCCTCCAGACCCGCCCTGGAGGCGTCGGCGGCGACCTGACGGGTCAGACCGCCGCCGTTCTTCCAGCGCGTCACCGACCGGTCGCGCGCCCGCAGCACCTGGCCGCCCGTCATGCCGTCATCTCCTTCAAGGCGGACTCGGTGAAGACCCGGTAACCGGTGTCGGGCCGGTATCCGTGTATCTCGCGAGTGTCGAGAGCTCCCATGTACCGCAGCACAGTCTCGTTGATCACCTGGCCCGGAACGAGCACGGGGAAGCCCGGAGGGTACGGAGTGACGAAGGTGGCCGAGACGACCTCCTGCCCGGCCGCCACGGCCTCGGCGACTTCGTCCGCCATCACGTACTCGCACTTGTCGTCGTCGTACGCCAGGAAGAACGCCTTGCGCAGGTCGCCCTCCGGTGTGTGAACGCCCGGACGGAACGCGGCATGGAACGCGCTGAAGTCCGGCAGGGCGGCGGACCCGTCGCCGAGGGCGGCTCTTCGCCGATGGTGCAGGACACGTTCGCGGGGGCTCATCTCCTCGATGTTCTCCTCCAGTTCCTCGACGATCTTGACGAGCACCTCGATGAGGTAGGCGACCGCGCTGCGGGTGGTTCCGATGGTGGTCATGAACAGCAGCGTGTTGCGCGTGGTCTTGTTGACCTGGACGCCGTAGCGGTCCATGAGATGTTCGTGCTTGAAGGTGTCCCCGTCGATGCCCGTGCGGCCGATGTGCAGGGTCGCCCGGGTCGGATCGAGGACGAACTCGTCGTCCTCCCAGGCGGCCGCCATCTTCGCCAGCCCGGTCCGCAGGGGCTGGTCCACACCGGAGGAACGGAACCGGGCGGGTATCAGCTCGGGCGTGGTGAGGAAGTGCAGGTACCGGCTCAGCACCGGGTGCTGGTCGATCGCGTCCCTGAGGACGCCCGCCTGTTCGAGCTGCTTCTGCACCAGTTCGAAGCCCTCCAGGGCGGCCTGTCGGCGGCCGAGGTCGAGCGAGGCGAGGATCTGGTAGTTCGGCGACGTCGACGTATGCGTCATGTAGGCCTCGTGGAACGTCTCGGCCGCCTTGTGTCTGAAGTCCTGGTCGAAGACGTGGATCATGGAGCCCTGGCGCAGTGACGTCAGCGTCTTGTGCGTCGACTGGGTGGCGTACACGCGGATGCGGACGGTGTCCGGATCCGGCATCAGACGGTGGCTGAGCAGGGTCTCGTCGTCCGGGTCGTCCCCGAGGGCCTCGCGGTGCGCGGCGTACTGTCCGGCGTAGTCCGCGTCGCGGTAGCGGTCGGTCAGCTCGCGTGCCGCGGCCATGGCGGTGCGGCGGCGGTAGACCGGGTGGAAGCGGGCGAAGGCGAACCAGGCCTCGTCCCAGAGGAACGCCAGGTCCGGCTTGAGTGCCAGGCACTCCTCCATCACCCGGGCGGGGTTGTAGACGATCCCGTCGAAGGTGCAGTTGGTGAGCAGGAGGAGCCTGACCCGGTCCAGCAGTCCCTCGCGGCGCAGCATCAGCAGCTTTCGCTTGATCTCCTCCACCGGCACGGCCCCGTACATGCCGTACTGGTCCATCGGATAGGCGTCGAGGTAGACCACATGGGCACCGGCGAGCATCAGCCCGTAGTGGTGCGACTTGTGACAGTTGCGGTCCACGAGCACGATGTCGCCCGGCCGGACCAGGGCCTGCACCACGATCTTGTTGGCGGTGGACGTGCCGTTGGTGACGAAGTACGTCTGCCGGGCACCGAACGCCTGGGCCGCGAGGTCCTGTGCCTCCCGCAGCGGGCCTGTGGGCTCCAGCAGCGAGTCCAGGCCGCCGGAGGTGGCGGACGTCTCGGCGAGGAAGATGTTGAGCCCGTAGAAGCGGGCCATCTCCGGGATCCAGTGGGAGCCGACCACGGAGGTACCGCGGGAGATGGGAAGAGCGTGGAAGACCCCGGTCGGGCGCCGGCTGTGCGCTCGCAGAGCGGTGAAGAACGGTGCCGTGTAGCGTTCGCCGATGCCGTGCAGGATCGACAGGTGAAGTTCCAGAAGCCCCTCCCGGGCGTGGAAGACCCGCGCGAAGCCCCGGCTGAGCGTGCCCGCGGTCCTCTCCACCGCCCCTTCCGTCATCAGGTAGAGGTCCAGCTCCGGCCGTAGTTCCAGCAATCGGGCGCCGAGCGCCTGGGCCCGCTGCTCGAACCGGTCCTCCTCCGGGACGGTCTCGGCGGCGGTTCCTTCGAAGAACCGCCGCACCACCTGCAGGTCGTGCCGGGAACGGTTGGCGAATCGGCGGCGGATGACGACGGCCTGAAGACTGGGGTTCACCAGCGCCGCGATCACCGCGTCCTCGAAGCTGGGGGCCACGACGAGGTCGTAGACGAATTCGTCCTCGGCGCGGCGCAGGTGGCGCAGGGCCTCCCGCAGCGCCTGCTCCTCCGTCTCGTCGAGATCTCCGACGACGAGCACTTCGAAGTACGGCTTGGCCGCGGGCTCGTGCGGCGAAGACGGCTCCTCGGCGGCCGCTTCCTCGGGGTGTTCCGGTGCCGTCGAGACATTGCGGTAGGTGTCCGTGCCCAGGGCCAGGTTCAGGTCGTCCGCGCACTCCGCCAGCCGGCGCCGGTCACCGATCTCGTGGAGCCGGCGCAGCTCGCCGAGGCCCGCCTTGCCGGGAAAGGCATAGCAGTTCTCGATCGGCGTCAGCAGCCGGAACAGTTCCGCCAGCTGGTCGGTCAACGACTCCGGGCGGGTGTCGGTGCTCGGGCCGAGGCGCAACCGACGCGTCAGTTCCGCCAATGAGTTCCATGCGTCGGCGCGCAGTTGCCTGACGCTGTTGTAGACGCCTGGGAATGTCACCTCGTCGGTGTGGGTCGCGGCGACGGCCACCGACCGGGCGCCGCGTTGTGGTGCCGACGGGGCGTCGGCCGATCCAGCAGTCTGTGCCATGTGTTCCATGAAGCCCCAGGTCATGGCGCTCTCACTACGCCCGGGAGCAGCAATCCGTCTCGTATCCCAGACGCCTCGGGGTGATTCGGAATCGGCGTTTCCGGACGGACGTACGCTCGCGATATGTCCACGGTCCCCGCCGCAGCACAGGTGCTCGCCGTCCTCCGCTACCTCGCGGCCCAGGCCGGTCCGGTGCCGGCCGCGGCCATCAGCCGCGACGTGGGACTGCCCCGGTCGACGACCTATCACCTGCTCGACACCCTGGCACGCGACGGCTTCGTCGTGCACCTGCCCGAAGAGCGTCGCTACGGCCTGGGGGTCAGCGCCTTCGAGCTCGGCTCCGGATACAGCCGCCAGGCACCGTTCCAGCGCCTGGCGCGGGTCCCGCTGGCACAACTCGTCGACCGTACCGGGCACAACGCGCATCTGGCCGTGTTGCACGGCCGCGAGGTGATCTACGTCATCGAGGAGCGAGCACCGGGACGCGCGCCGCTGGTCACCGAGGTCGGCGTACGGCTGCCGGCGCACCTCACCGCGAGCGGCCGGGCCGTGCTGGCGCGCCTGGCGCAGGCCCAGGTCCGCGCCCTGTTCCCCGACCCCTCTGCGTTCGTCCTGCGCAACGGGCTCGGACCCACCTCGCTGTCCGCTCTGCGCAACCTCCTCGTGGAAGTACGGCGCCGCGGATACGCGACGGAGGACGGAGAGGTGACGACCGGTTTCTCCTCCGTCGCCGCCCCCGTTCTCGATCACAGCGCCCACCCGATCGCGGGTGTGGCGGTCACCTTCCCGGCCGAGGAAGCGGATCCGGAGCGTCGGCAACGGTTCGCCACGGAGGTGGCCCGGACCGCCCGTGAGCTGAGCCGCCGCGTCGGCGGAGTCGCCGACGCGCCACACCGCCCGGGAGAACCGGCTCCCTCGGCGTAGGAACTCGTACGAGCTCGTGGGCCCGCGCGGGCTCGTACGGCCTCGCCATGTCTCCTCATGGCCTCCCACCGCCTCTCACGGCCTCTCACGGCCTTTCACGGCGAGACGGCCGCTGCCCCGGCGCACCGCGATGGGTGCGCCGGGGCCGCCGGCTCCTGGATACGGGCTCCCGGATACGGACCTCCTCGGAGAGGGAGACCGTCAGGAGAGGCGGCCGACCTCGGCCTCGGCCGCGGCAAGGGCCCGGCCGGAGGCCACGTACTGGACGGCCTCCTCGATCTCGGGGGCGAGCCAGCGGTCGGCGCCAGGACCCTCGACCACCTCGCGCAGACCGTCACGTACCGCGGCGGTGCCCGGTGCCGGCGTCAGCGGGGCGCGCAGATCCAGGGCACGAGCGGCGGTGTAGAGCTCCACGGCGAGGACGCGGGCGAGCCCGTCGAGGGCGCGGCGCAACTTGCGGGCGGCGGCCCAGCCCATCGAGACGTGGTCCTCCTGCATGGCGCTGGAGGGGATGGAGTCGACGGAGGCCGGGCCGGCCAGGCGCTTGAGCTCGGAGACGATCGCCGCCTGGGTGTACTGGGCGATCATGTGTCCGGAGTCGACGCCCGGGTCCTCGGCGAGGAACGCGTTCAGGCCGTGGTTCCGGGACACGTCGAGGAACCGGTCCGTGCGGCGCTCGGCGACCGAGGCGAGGTCGGCCACCGAGATGGCCAGGAAGTCCAGGACGCAGGCGACGGGCGCGCCGTGGAAGTTGCCGTTGGACTCGACCCTTCCGTCGAGCGTGACCACCGGGTTGTCCACCGCGCTGGCCAGTTCGCGGGAGGCCACCAGTTCGGCGTGCGTGAGGGTGTCGCGGGCCGCGCCGTGGACCTGCGGGGAGCAGCGCAGCGAGTAGGCGTCCTGGACGCGGGTGCACTCCGGGCCGCGGTGGCTGGCCGTGATCGCCGAACCGGCGAGCAGCGCCCGCAGGTTGGCGGCACTGTCGGCCTGGCCCGGGTGCGGGCGCAGCGCCTGAAGGTCGGCGGCGAAGACGGCGTCGGTGCCCAGCTGTCCCTCGACGCTCATCGCCGCGCTGATGTCGGCGGTGCGCAGCAGCAGCCTCAGATCGTGGCAGGCCAGGACCAGCATGCCGAGCATGCCGTCGGTGCCGTTGATGAGCGCCAGGCCCTCCTTCTCCTGGAGGACGACCGGGGTGATACCGGCGGCGGCGAGCGCCTCGGCGGCCGGCTTGAGCACCCCCTGGGCGTCCCGGACCTCGCCCTCGCCCATGATCGCCAGTGCGCAGTGTGCGAGGGGGGCGAGGTCACCGGAGCAACCGAGGGAACCGTACTCGCGCACCACCGGGGTGATCCCGGCGTTGAGCAGCGCGGCGTAGGCCTCGGCGGTCTCCGTGCGAACGCCGGTACGTCCGGTGGCAAGGGTCGACAGACGCAGCAGCATGAGTGCGCGGACGACCTCACGCTCGACCTCGGGACCGGAGCCCGCGGCGTGGGAGCGCACCAGGCTGCGCTGGAGCTGGGTGCGCAGTTCGGTGGGGATGTGGCGCGTGGCCAGGGCGCCGAAGCCGGTGGAGACACCGTAGTGCGGCACCACGTCGTCGGCCAGGCCCTCGATCACTTCGCGACTGCGAGCGATCTCCTTGAGGGCCTCCTCCGCGAGGACCACGGGCGCACCGTGGCGGGCGACGGAAACAACGTCGTCGGCGGAAAGGGGGCCGACATTCACAACAACAGTCATAAATCTATGAAGTCCCATGTCAGAGCAGCTTCGCGAGGCGCTGACGGCACTCATTGTCCGGGATCCCAGACATTGCGCTCCGGGCGGTGCGGGAACGCCGATGGGGTCCGCCCGGCCGGGCGGACCCCATCGGCGTTCGAGGGTGGTGTGCGGTTACCCCCGCAACTATCCCTGAGCTGCGGAGACGGGTTCCTCCGCCGCCTGCTCGGAGGCCTCGGAGAGGTCCGCGCGGGCACCGCGCGGACGGGCCCACAGGAAGTACACGCCCGACAGGAGTGCCAGCCAGACGGCGCCGACGATCAGCGCGACTCGGGTGCTGTCGGAGAAGGCGAGGAGCCCGAGCACGCCGATCATGAAGGCGATCGTGATGATCTGGCCATAGGGCCAGAACGGGGCCGGGTACTTGAGTGCGGCCTGCTCCTGCGGAGACATCTTGCGGCGGGCGGCGACCTGCGCCACCAGGATCATCAGCCAGACCCAGACGGTGGCGAACGTCGCGATCGAGGCGATGATGACGAAGACGTTCTCGGGCATCAGGTAGTTCAGCAGGACGCCGAGCAGCAGCGCGCCCATCATGATGACCACGGTCAGCCACGGCGCCCCGTTGCGGGAGACCCGGCGCAGGGCCGTGGGAGCCTGGCCGCGCTCGGCCATGCCGTACATGATGCGGCCGGCGGCGAAGATGTCGCTGTTGATCGCGGACAGGGCCGCGGTGATGACCACCAGGTTCAGCACGGTCGCCGCGGACTTGATGCCGAGGCCGACGAAGATCTGGACGAACGGGCTGCCCGAGGAGTCGACGTTCTGCCAGGGGTTGAGCGACATGATCACCGCGATGGTCAGCACGTAGAACAGCACGATGCGCAGGGGGATCGTGTTGACCGCGCTCGGGATCGTCCTCTCCGGGTCCTGGGCCTCTCCGGCGGTGACGCCGATGATCTCGGTGCCGCCGAAGGCGAACATCACCACGGCCAGGGACATGATGACGCCGTGGACTCCGTGCGGGAAGAACCCGCCGTTGTTCCAGAGGTTCGACACCCCTATGTGGGCGCTGCCGGTGTGGATGCCGAAGACGAGGATCGCCACACCGGCGATGATCATCGCGATGATGGCGACGACCTTCACAAGGGAGAGCCAGAACTCCAGCTCACCGAAGACCTTGACGCTGAACAGGTTCATCACGCCGACGACGCCGACGACCGCCAGCACCCAGATCCAGCGCGGTACGCCGGGGAACCAGAAGCCCATGTACACGCCGAACGCGGTGACATCGGCCAGACAGACGATGACCAGCTCGAAGGCGTAGGTCCATCCGGTCGCGAACCCGGCCAGCGGGCCGAGGTACTTGGTGGCGTACTCACCGAACGATCCCGCGCACGGGTCGCTCACCGCCATCTCGCCGAGGGACCGCAGGACCAGGAAGACGGCTGCTCCGCCGATCAGATAGGCCAGGAGGACCGCGGGACCGGCAGCCTTGATGGATTCGGATGATCCATAGAAGAGCCCTGTCCCGATCGCTGAGCCCAGCGCAAGGAAGCGGATGTGCCGGGACTTGAGTCCCCTGGTCAAGGTCGTCGCCGTGTCCTTGGTCAACGTAGTGCTCCTTGGGGACGGGAGGTCCCGGACGGGTGTGAGGTGAGGGGGGCGCTTGCCGTTGCTGCGACGGCCATCGCCGCGCTCCTGGAACGAGAGCCTTGTATATTCCTGTATAGACAGGCACGTCAATAGGTGAACCAATGAGCGGACACGAGATCATCGAGACGAAATCGAGCAGCACCTCGCCCGCGGTCGGGCGCGCGCTGGACATCCTGCTGCACCTCGCCAGCCGCTCGGGCCCCGCGCAGGCCGGCGCGCTGGCCCGGGATCTGGGCATCCCGCGCTCGTCCGTCTACCACATCCTCTCGGTGCTGGTCGATCGCGGATTCGTCACCTACGTCCCGAAGGAGCAGGCGTACGGTCTGGGCGTCGCGTCCTTCGAGATCGGCTCCGCCTATCTGCGGCACGAACCACTGGAGCGGCTCGCGCGCCCGATCCTGCGCAGCCTGGCCCATCGCCTGGGCCAGACCGTGCACCTGGGCATCCTCTACGGCGCGGAGTCGGTCTACCTGCTCAAGGAGCGGCCGCCCGCGGGCCAAGGCGGCGACGTCGACGTCGCCCTCGTCACCGACATCGGTGTCCGGCTGCCGGCGCACCTGACGGCCAACGGCCGTTCGATCCTCGCCCACTGCGGCGAAGCGCAGCTGCGCGCCCTCTTCCCGCGACCGGGGAACCTCGTCACCCGCACGGGCAAGGGCCCGCGCTCACTGTCCGAGCTGCGGAGCCTGCTGGCACGGGACCATGAGCGCGGCTGGTCGGAGGAGATCGAGCTGGTCTCCGAGGGGCTCCGCTCGGTGGGGGTGGCGGCGTTCGACCACAACGAGCGGCCCGTGGCGGCCCTCAGCAGCACGTGGAGCCGGCACTACAGCCGTCATGACGCGGACCATGTGCGGCACGTCCTGCAACAGGGGGCGGCACGGCTGACGGCCGCGGTGTCCGGCCGCGCTCCCTCGGGGCCGGCGGCCGGCAGCGGGGCGCAGGATCCGTCCCCCGGACATCGGCGTTGCCCGGACGCGGCATGACCGGTGCGCGGCCCGGCGGTCAGTGCGTGTCGAACGTGCCCTCGAGGCGGTACCTGGAACCGGGATGCAGCAGCCGCGCGATGCTGACGAGCGCGCCCCGCGACCAGGTGCGGCGCTGAATCAGCAAGCACGGCTCCGACTCCTCGACACCCAGGATCGCGCACTCCTCCGCGGACGGCAGGACCGCCTCCACGATGTGTTCCCCCTTGCCCAGCGGCGCGACCTCGGACAGGAACGTGAACGGCGTGCGCCGGGTGAAGTCCTGCTCCAGGTAGCCGGGGGCGAAGTCCGGGTTGACGTAGCGGTCCTCCAGCTGGATGGCCACGCCGTCCTCGAAGTGCACCACTCGCGACCGGAAGACCGTGTGCCGCTCGCCGAGGCCGAACTGAGCGCTGACCTTCCCCGCTTCCTCCTCGCGCAAGGACAGCACCCGGGCGTGGTAGCGGTGGCCGCGGCGGCGGACCTCGTCGGCGATGTTGTGCACCTCGACCAGGGCGGAACTGCCCTTGTTCAGGGCCACGAAGGTACCCACCCCCATGACGCGCCGGAGCAGGCCCTGCGCGGTCAGCTCGCGCAGCGCGCGGTTGATCGTCATGCGGGACAGGCCGAGTGACTCGACGAACTGGTTCTCCGACGGCAAGGCGTCGCCCTCGCGCCAGCGACCGCTGGTGATCTGCTCGGTCACGAGGTCCTTCACCCGCTGGTACGCGGGAGCCGAACCCGGCGCCTGTTCCTCGTACAGACGGGCGAGGTCCGCACCCTCCACGGCCACGCCGTTCACCATCCTCGTCACCCTTGGTCCCCCCTGACACCCGGCCGGCGGGCTGTCGGAAAAATTCTAGGGGAAGCGCCTTCGTCCCTGTCCGCCGAGTTGGTCCGTGCCTGCCCGCCGAGCCGGTCCGTCCCCGTCCGCCGAGCTCGTTTCTCGGATCCGAGAAATCCGGGCGACGCGCCTGGCCGCCGGTGTGCCCCTCACGTGTCATGGGGCACGGAACAAGGTTCGACATCCCACCCAGGAGACAGCATGGCCGGCGATTCCCCAGAGGCCCGCAGCATCCGCGCCCCCCGCGGCTCCGAACTGAACTGCCTCGGCTGGCAGCAGGAAGGCGCCCTGCGGATGCTCATGAACAATCTCGACCCCGAGGTCGCCGAGCACCCGGAGGAGCTGGTCGTCTACGGCGGCACCGGCAAGGCCGCCCGCAACTGGGCCGCTTACGACGCCATCGTCCGCACCCTCAAGACGCTGAAGAGCGACGAGACACTGCTCGTGCAGTCCGGCAAGCCGGTCGGTGTCATGCGCACCCACGAGTGGGCACCGCGGGTGCTCCTCGCCAACTCGAACCTGGTCGGCGACTGGGCGAACTGGGAGGAGTTCCGGTCCCTGGAGGCGCAGGGCCTGACCATGTACGGCCAGATGACGGCCGGTTCCTGGATCTACATCGGCAGCCAGGGCATCCTCCAGGGCACCTACGAGACCTTCGGCGCCGTGGCCCGGAAGAAGTTCAACGGCACACTCGCCGGCACCATCACGCTCACCGCCGGCGTCGGCGGCATGGGTGGCGCCCAGCCTCTCGCCGTGACGATGAACGACGGCGTCGCCATCTGCGTCGACGTCGACCGCACCCGCATCGAGCGCCGCATCGCCCACCGCTACCTCGACGTCGCGGCGGACAGCCTGGACCACTCGCTCCAGCTCGCCATCGAGGCCCGGGACGCCCGCAGGCCGCTGTCCATCGGCCTCACCGGCAACGCCGCGGAGATCTTCCCGAAGCTGCTGGAGATGGGCGCGCCCATCGACATCGTGACCGACCAGACATCGGCGCACGACCCGCTGTCCTACCTCCCCGTCGGCGTGAGCGTCGAGGAGTGGCACGAGCAGGCCCGCAAGGACCCGGCCGACTTCACCGAGCGTTCCCGCAAGTCCATGGCCAAGCACGTCGAGGCGATGGTCGGCTTCCTCGACAAGGGCGCCGAGGTCTTCGACTACGGCAACTCGATCCGCGACGAGGCCCGCAAGGCCGGTTACCAGCGCGCGTTCGACTTCCCCGGCTTCGTCCCGGCGCACATCCGCCCGCTGTTCGAGGAGGGCCTCGGCCCGTTCCGCTGGGCCGCCCTGTCCGGCGACCCCAAGGACATCGAGGCCACGGACAAGGCCATCATGGAGCTCTTCCCGGAGAACGAGCACCTGCACCGCTGGATCAAGATGGCCGGCGAGCGCGTGGCCTTCGAGGGTCTGCCCGCCCGCATCTGCTGGCTCGGCTACGGCGAGCGCCACCGCGCCGGCCTGAAGTTCAACGAGATGGTCGCCTCCGGTGAGCTGTCCGCTCCGATCGCCATCGGCCGTGACCACCTGGACTCCGGCTCCGTCGCCTCGCCGTACCGCGAGACCGAGTCGATGCTCGACGGATCCGACGCCATCGCCGACTGGCCGCTGCTCAACGCCCTGGTGAACACCTCCTCCGGTGCCTCCTGGGTCTCCATCCACCACGGCGGAGGCGTCGGCATGGGCCGCTCCATCCACGCCGGCCAGGTCTGCATCGCCGACGGCACCGAACTCGCGGCCCAGAAGCTCTCCCGCGTGCTGACCAACGACCCCGGCATGGGCGTCATCCGCCACGTGGACGCCGGCTACGAGCACGCCACCTCGGTGGCTCAGCAGCGCGGCGTGCGCGTCCCGATGGCCGAGAGCGACACGGAATGAGCACGGACCGCACCGCGATGCCCGCCGGCACCGCGACGGTGACGGCGGATGTGGCTCCAGAGCCCTGGACGGGCCGGGACGACGGGCCCGGGGCCGACAACCTGCGCTGGCACCACGTGGTCGGCCTCGAACCCCATGACGCCGAACCGGGGGACGTCGCGTTCGTCGGCTTCCGCAGCGACGAGGGAGTCCGGCGCAACAAGGGCCGTCAGGGTGCGGCGGACGGCCCGCACGCGCTGCGCGGCGCCCTCGCGTCCATGGCACTGGCGACGCCGGTGCGGGCGCTGGACGCCGGCGACATCGAGGTGGCGGACGGCGACCTGGAGAACGGGCAGCACCGCCTGGGCCGGGTACTCACCTCGCTCGTCGACCGCGGCCACCCCGTGGTGGTGCTCGGCGGCGGCCACGAAGTCGCCTACGGCAGCTACCTGGGGCTGGCCGGCACCCGCGCCCTGCACGAGGGCGCTCGTCTCGGGGTGCTGAACCTCGACGCGCACTTCGACCTGCGCGACGACGTCCGGCCCAGCTCCGGCACACCGTTCCTCCAGATGGCACACGGCGAGGAGCGGCGCGGACAGCGGCTGAACTACTGGGTGCTCGGAGTGAGCCAGCCGAGCAACACCACCCGTCTGTTCCACACCGCGGACAGGCTCGGGGTGCGGTACCTGCTAGACACCGAGTGCGGCCTGCCCGACCTCCAGCGCGTCGACGCGTTCATCGACGAGTTCCTCGCGAGCTGCGACGTCGTGCACCTCAGCATCGACCTCGACGTGCTCCCCGCCGGTACGGCTCCGGGTGTGAGTGCCCCGGCCGCCTACGGGGTGCGGATGGAGGTCGTCGAGCACGTCTGCGCCGTGGTGGCGGCGAGCGGGAAGCTGGCCGTCTGCGACGTCGCCGAGCTGAATCCCGACCTCGACGTCGACCACCGCACGGCGCGGGCCGGCGCCCGGCTGGTCCACCGCATCCTGACCACCAGGAGCGCGACCGCCCGCCGGGCGTGACCTTCGAGCCGGTCGCCAGGCTGCGAGAGCGAAAAGGCCGCAGCCTGGCGACCTCCGTCTGAGTACGGACCTGAGTACGCGCGCTCATGCTCCGCGGCACGGCGCGCGCCAGACTCCACGGCATGACCCACCTACCGCCACCGGCCGAGGAGTTGCGGATCCTCGACGCGGAGTTGTGGCAACTCGACGCCCGCCGGACCCAGTTGCTGGCCCGCCGCGCCTACCTGATCGGTCTCCTCCAGCCGGCCTTCCCGCCCGCTCCGCCCGGGGCGCGGCGGCCCGAGACCACCGCGCCCCGGGTGCAGAACGTGCTCCTCGTCCTCGGCGGCGTCCTGCTGACCGTCGCCGCGATCGCGTTCACCCTGGTCAGCTGGGGGCACCTGGGGATCGCCGGGCGGTCCGCGGTACTCGCCACGGTCACCGTGGCGGCGCTCGGCGCTCCCGTGCTGCTGCTGAAGCGCGGGCTGGGCTCGACGGCGGAGGCGCTGGCGGGCCTCGGTCTGGCGCTGACGGTCCTCGACGCGTACGCGTTGCACGAGGTCGCGCTGCCGGCCGCCGACGGCACGGGGTACGCGGCCGTCGCGGCGGCGGTCCTGGGCGGGGCGTGGTGGGGGTACGGGAAGGGGCTCGGTTCCCTGCGCGTCCCCTTCCCCGCGGCGCTGGCCGCCGCCCAGTTTCCACTGCTGCTGTGGGCGGTGGCGGCCGGTACGGGCCCGTACGCGATCACGGCCGCGCTGTTGCTGACGGCCGCGTTCGATACGGTCGTCGCGCTCCAAACGTCCGCGAGGTCCCTGCGCGTCTCCGCCGCCATCGGCTCGTACGGGACGGGCGGTTGGGGCGTGGGGGCGGCCGGCGTTCTCTCCTGGGAGGCCTCGGGACCGAGCGCCGCCGCCCGTGCGTCGGCGCTCCTCGCCCTCGCGGCGGCGGTCGCGCTGTACGCCGCGTGGCGCGCTCCGCGGCAGGGCCTCGCCGTCGGCGCCGCGGTGACCGGCGGGCTGCTCCTGGTCGCGGCGCTCGGCGGCATCCCGCGCGCGTCGCTGCCCGGGGTGTGGACGGTGCCCGGCTATCTGGCCTGCGGGGTCGGGCTGCTGTCGGCCGTCCGCGGTCCGCTCCCGGAACCCGTGCGGCGCGGTGCCGTCCGGGCGTCGGCCGCCGTCCAGTCCCTGGCGGTGGTGTGGGCGCTGCCCCTGGTCGTCGTGGCGCTGTGGGGTCCGGTCGGATGGACGGGACGGGTCTGGTCGGGGGCGCCGTCGGATCTGCGCGCCGCGGTGACGGTCTGGGCGCCCTGGCCGGCGGACGCGGCGGCCGCGCCGCTGGTGCTCGCGGTCGTCGCGGCGGTTCTGGCCGGGGCGGCCCGCGTCACCACGACCCGGCGCGACCCGGCCGCGGCCGGTGCCGCGGTCCTGGTCTGGGCGACCGCGCTCGTCTTCCCGGCCGCCCTGCAACTCCCTTATGTGGCCGGTCTGTTCACGCAGGGGCTGACGGTCGTGGCGGCGCTGGCCGTGGCGGCGTACACGCCTCGGACGCCGACGTCCCGCACCGCCGTCCTCCTCTCCCTGTTCACCGCGGCCGGCCTCGCGCTCCTCTCGCTGGCCTCCCAGGGCGCCACCCTGGCCGTGCTCGCCGCGCTGACGGCGATCTTCGCGGTGGCCGCCGCACACCCGCGCCTGACCGCCGTCTGCGCGAGCGCGTCCCTGGCCGGTGCGGCGGGTCTCGCCTGTGCGGTGGGGGCCGCCGCGGGCCGGGCGCCCGCGCACACGGCGCTGCTGGTCCTGGTCGTCCCGGCCGCAGCGGCCCTGCTCGCGGCGCGGGTCCCGCGGGCCGGGGTGCCGGTCGAGGTCACGGGCGCCGTCGCGGGGCTGCTGGCCGTCGGGCTGGCCGTCACCGACCCGCCCGTGCTGGCCCTCGTACTGGCCCTGTGCGGGGTGATCGCGGCGGGCACCGCCGTGCGTGCCGACCGCCGTCAGGTGGGGTACGTCGCCGCCGCGCTGTTCGTGCTGGCCACCTGGGTGCGGCTCGGGTCGTGGGCCGTGGTCGCCCCGGAGGCGTACACCCTGCCGGTGACCGTCCCGGCGCTGGTCGTGGGCTTCGTCCGGCGTCGTCGGGACCCGGAGACTTCGTCGTGGACGGCGTACGGTCCCGGGCTGTCGGTGGCGCTCGTGCC
Organism: Streptomyces sp. NPDC001231; assembly: GCF_042896885.1. Lineage (NCBI taxonomy): Bacteria > Bacillati > Actinomycetota > Actinomycetes > Kitasatosporales > Streptomycetaceae > Streptomyces > Streptomyces sp. NPDC001231. The sequence continues at coordinate 37,903 of NZ_JBIAXS010000031.1, read as the reverse complement.
GAGCCTGCTCTCGGCGTGGGCCGACGCGGACTGGCCGCGCCCCCTGCTGCTCGGCACGGCGGCCCTCGTCCTCACCCTGCTGGGTGCCCGCCACCGGCTCCAGGCGCCGCTCGTCCTCGGCGGGAGCGTGCTCGTGCTGGACGCGCTGCACCAACTCGCCCCCTACCTGGTGCAGTTGGCGGGCGTACTCCCCCGCTGGCTGCCTCCCGCGTTCGCCGGGCTGCTGCTGCTCGTGCTGGGTGCGACGTACGAGCAGCGGCTCCGGGACGCCCGGCGGGTGCGGGAGGCACTGGGGCGGATGCGCTGAGGGACGGCTACGGCATTCGGACGGCGAGCGTCGAGAGACCCGTAGGCTCGTGGCTGTCCATGGTTACGGAAGAGGGGGTCCAGAACATGAACGGGACAGTGACGGCGGTCAGCAGCAACGGGGAGTACTCGTTCACCAAGCCGAACCGGGGCAGCATCACACTGCTCGCCGGGCTCGGTGTGGAGGGGGACGTGCACGCGGGTGTGACGGTCAAGCACCGGTCGCGCGTCGCGCAGGATCCGACCCAACCGAATCTGCGCCAGGTCCACCTCATCCATGAAGAGCTCTTCGACGAGGTCGGCGCAGCAGGGTTCACGGTGGCGCCCGGCGAACTCGGCGAGAACATCACCACGCGCGGCATCGATCTGCTCGGTCTGCCGGTCGGCACCTTGCTGCGCGTCGGCGACTCCGCCGTCCTGGAGGTCACCGGCCTGCGCAATCCCTGTCGGCAGATCGACACCTTTCAGGACGGCTTGCTGAAGCAGGTCGTCGGCCGCGACGAGGCGGGGAACATCGTGCGCAGAGCCGGGATCATGACCATCGTGAGGGAAGGCGGCGTGGCGCGTCCCGGCGACACGATCGAAGCGGAACTGCCCAGCGGTCCGCACCGACCCCTGGACCGGGTCTGACGTGACTTCCGCGCAGCCCGTGGCACGAGCAGTCGAGACGCCGGGGCTACGGGCCGCTCGGGTGGTGGGTGAGGCTGCCGGTGTTCTTGACGATCACCGTGTCGCCGGTCCGGCTGAAATCGTAGAAGCGGTGGGCGTCCGCCGTGCTCAGGTGGATGCAGCCGTGTGAGGTGTCGGCCCGGCCGATGACGTGGTCCCACGGTGCCGCGTGGACGAACACTCCCGCGCTGGTCAGGCGCACGGCCCAGTGGACCGTGAGGACGTAGTAGTTGGGGTTGCCCGGATCACAGGTGACGTTCGCGCTGCACGAGGTCATCTTGACGACGGCGTCCTTGCCCAGCACGTGGAACGTTCCGGACGGCGTCCGGAAGCCGGGCTTTCCGAAGCCGATGGTGAAGGTCATCACCGTCCGGCCGTGATCCGTGACGGTCATCCGGTGGGTCGCCGCGTCGATCGTCGAAACGTGGCCCCCGGAGGCCGCCCGGGCGGGACCGGCGCCCAGCGTCAGGACCGTCGCGAGGGCGCCGACCAGTACGAGCCGGGTGGCGTCACGGAGGCGTGGGCGTGGAACCTGGCGTTGGTGTGCCATTTCTGATCACCGCCGCTCTGTGCATGAACCAGGATATTCCGCCCTCTCCGCGTCGGCGTCCGCGAGCGTCTCCTCCGAGAGCGTCCACAGGCGCCGGGCGCCCGCCGGGTCGACGGCGTAGCGGGCCACGCCCTGCGGGGACCTCCGAGGCGTCGCAGTCGTCAGCCGGGAAGGCGGCACCCCGACACCGACACAAACCTTGCGGGCGGGCAGCATCGATCTCGCCCTGTTGTCGTCGGCGCCGCCGTTTCGCGCGCCGGACAGCGAATCGCCCCCCACTGGCGCTGCATACGCTGAAGGCGCGGGCCCTGTGTCCGGCCGTGCCGGCGGCGCACCCGCTGGGGCGCGGGGATTTCTTCGATGTGACGGACCTGCGCGGACAGCGGTGGATCGCTGGTTCGTCACCCGGCGCGGACGGGCTGATGGGGGTGTGGCCGGGCCTGGACGAGCGCCCCGAGATCGTGCACACGACCCGGGACTGTCCGGCGAGACTGCATCCGGTGGCCGCGGGCTGCGGACTGACCACCGTGCCCTCGTCACCGGCCCCGGCAGCGCCGCCCGGCGTGCGCATCCTGTCGGTGAGCGGCGGACCGCGGGAGCAGCGGCGCCGGTTCCTGGCCCGGCTCCCCCAGCCGCCGGCCGAACCCGTGCGACTTGCGGCCGCACTGCGGGCCGCGACCCTCGGCACCACTTTGGATCCGTCGCCCTCGTGAGCGAAGCCGCGGTGGCCACCCCCGCCGGCCAGGGCCATCGCGTACAGGTCGGCGACCTGTACGCGAGGGGTTTCCAGGCGATCCCCGACGCCGTCCGCCGCGGGCGGGCTCAGCGCATGTCGGCCGGCCGGTCGGGCCCGTCGAAGGGGAAGCGGCGGCGGAAGTCGTCCGCCGCGTCCTCCAGCGTGCAGAAGCCGACCCCGTCGTGCCCGGAGACGTAGTCGATGAAGCGTTCCAGCATGAGCAGCACCTGGGGGCGGCCGCTCACATCGGGGTGCAGCGTGATCGGCAGGACCGCGTAGTCCAACTCCCGGTGAACCCAGTCGAACTGGTCCTTCCAGTCCTGCTCCAGGACCCGCGGGCTGACGTAGCCGTGGCTGTTGTGGGCGTGCTTGTTGAACATCATCGGCGGCAGGTCGTCGACGTACCAGTTGCCGCAGAACTCGACGAGATCGACCTCGTGGCCGTGGATCAGGGGCTTCATCCAGTCCTTGGCCTCGGCGGTGTAGTCGATCTTGGTCCACTGGTCGCCCACGCGGGCGTAGAAGGGGGTGAAGTCGCGGTAGTTCTGTGAGTGGTCGTAGGAGAAGCCGTACTTGTGCAGGAGCTCCGCGGTGTACGGGGACATCTCCCACCAGGGCGCGACGTAGCCGCGCGGCTTGCGTCCGGTGTACTGCTCGATGAGCTCCACGCACTTGGCGAGGACGTCCTCCTCCTGCTGCGGGGTCATCGCGATCGGGTTCTCGTGCGAGTAGCCGTGGGCGCCGATCTCATGGCCCGCCTCCACGACCATCCGGGTCTGCTCGGGGAAGGTCTCGATGGAGTGGCCCGGGATGAACCAGCTCGTGCGTATGCCGTACCGCTCGAAGAGCCTCAGCAGGCGCGGGGTGCCGACCTCGCCCGCGAAGACGCCGCGCTGGATGTCGTTCGGGGAGTCCTCGCCGCCGTAGGAGCCGAGCCAGCCGGCGACGGCGTCCACATCGACACCGAGGGCGATCTTGATGTCCTTGGTGGCCGTGGGACCGGTCGTCGTGGCCCGGGTGGTGCTTTCCTGCGTCACAGTGCGCATTGCCTTCCGTGCGAAGAGGTCAGAGTCGGTGGTCGAGGGCGCTGTGGATGCGGGCCGTGGCGGCGGACAGCGCGGCGGTGTCGGCGCCGGACCAGTCGCGTTCCTCCATGCTGTGCACGGAGAGCCAGCCCGCGAGGGCTCCGTCGCGTTCGACGGGGCCGAGCATCTGCGCGTGTACTCCGTAGACGTCGATCAGCGCCTGCGGCGGGTGCGGGATCGCCTCGAAGTGCGGCTGGACGAGAGGGGTCCGGTTGCGCTCCAGCCACTCGACGGTGTTCAGCCGCCGCTGGTCGAGGGAGGCGTCGCGGCGGATGGACCGCACGCCCTCGCGGTGCGCCTCGCCCGCCGTGAGGTCGACGTGCAGTCCGTGCTCGGGCAGGTCGACGCGGAAGGTGGTGCGGTCGGCGCCGGTCGCGGCGAGCAGGTCCGTCAGCACCTCCTGGAAGCGGGCGCGCGGGCTGCCGGTGCGCAGCAGGTCGCCGTGGCCGGGGAGCGCGGGGGCGGCGCCGGCCAGGTCCAGCGACTTCCACAGGGTCGCGGTGACACTGTCGAACACCGGGACTTTCAGTTCCTGTTCGAGTTGCTCGGCGACCCCGGCGCCGTGCACGTTGGTGCAGACGACGGCGACCGCGTGGGCGTCCTCGCGCGCGGCGTCGCGGATCTGGCGGGCGACCTCGCCCTGCGGGATGCGGGCGAAGGCCTCGTTGTCGCTGATCCCGAACGGCTCGGCGGCCAGGGTGCAGACGACGCCCTCCTTGGCGTACGTCGCCGCGATCCGCTCGGCCACGTCGCGGGTGTAGGGCAGGGCGAGCCCCAGCCGGGTCACGCCGTACGCTGCGCAGGCGTCGAGCAGCGCGAGGGTGGAGGTGGTGGCGGGCACGCCGGTGGCCTCGGTGATCGCGGCGCACAGTGCGCGGTCGCGGTCGACGCCGAGCCAGGAGCCGGAGGTGCCGTTCCAGGCGATCACATCGACTTTGGCGTCGGCGAGTTGCCGGGCGGCGGCGAGCATCGGCTCAATGTCGAACTGGGCGTCGCAGCCGTCGTCCAGCGCGATGCGGGTGACGGGTACGCGGGCGAAGTGCGCCGTCACACCGGCGTCGGCGCCGGTGGCTCCCAGCAGCCGGTATGTCACCGGTTCCAGGCAGGTGTTGGAGGACGGGGTGAGCATGCCCAGCCGATGGGGCAGTCCGTCGGGCTTCGCGCGCGTGAGCGCCGTCGCCATGGTCGAGGTCGTCGGGGGCTTCGTCATCGGGTCGTCAGCCTCCTGCTGCAGTCGAGGGCGAGGGACGACGCGGTGAAGAGCACACCCGCGCCGACGAAGTACAGAAGGGCCCAGGTGTAGGAGCCCGTGCCGCCGACGATGAAGCCCACGACGATCGGTGTGACGATGCCGGCGATGTTCCCGGAGAGGTTCATGGCGCCGCCGACCATCCCGGCGTTGGCGCGGCCCGCGAGGATGGACGGCAGCGACCAGTACAGGCCCGCCCAGCGCAGGAAGAACAGCACGGTGGAGAGCAGGACGACGGCCGTGACGGCGTCCGGCACCAGCACCACGCCGAGCAGTCCGGCGACGACGACGGCACCCGCGACGCCCAGCAGCGTGCGCATGACCGTGTTGACGGGGGTGCCCTTGGACTGCCAGCGGTCGGACAGCCATCCGCCGATGAGTTCCCCGACGAATCCGGCGCCGAAGATGGCGAGAGTGGACCAGCCGAGCGTCGCGATGTCGAAGCCCTTGGCCTCGGAGAGGTAGAGGGGCCCCCAGGTGAGCAGTCCGTAGAAGACGCCGTTGAAGCCCATCCAGCCCAGGCACATCGCCCAGAAGGAACGGTGCCTGAGGTAGGGCAGCAGCCCGGCGCGGCCGCCCTTCTCCCCTTGCGCGTCCTCCACCGCGTGGGCCTGTTCGATGTACGTGGCCTCGGCTTCGTTGACCCGGGGATGCTCGCGCGGGGTGTTGCGGATGTACCAGGCCGCGTAGAGCCCGACGGCGGAGGTCAGCACACCGGCGATGACGAAGCTGACACGCCAGCTGCCGGTCCAGGTGATCAGGCCGGAGATGATGACGCCGCCGAGCGCCGCGCCGAGCGGGGCGCCGCCGTCCAGCAGCACCGCGCCCCTGCCGCGCTCCCGGGCGGGCAGCCACTGGGCGTTGAGCTTGCCGCCGGCCGGCATCACGGGGGCTTCGACGGCGCCGAGCGCGAGTCGCAGTCCGAGCAGCGAACCCGCACTCGTCGCGCCGGCGGTGAGCGCTTGGACGACGCCCCAGCCGACGCAGGAGCCGGATGCCATGAACCGGGCGCCGAAGCGGTCGATCAGCCAGCCGCTGGGCAGTTGCATCAGCGCGTACGTCCAGAAGAACGCGCTCAGGACGAAGCCGGTGGTCTCCTTGGAGAGGCCGAGATCCTTCGTGATCAGTGGCAGGGCCACCGAGACGGAGCTGCGGTCGATGTAGTTGAGCGCGACGACACCGAGGAGCAGCACGAACATGGTCCAGCGCACCCGGCTGGGCCGGGCGCCCGCGGGGGAGGCGGAACCGGGCGCGGTTTCGACGTCCGCCTCCCGGGCGCTCCCCGGGGCGGTCCCTGAGGTGGGCTGTCTTGCTGAGGCACTCATGGTGAACCCTCGTTTCAGCAGGGGAAAGGAGGTGAAAAGGGCACGGTCCGGCGCCGGGCAGGACGGGGTCCAGGCGGGACCAGGACAGCTGCAGCAACGTCACAGCCAGGCCGTTCGTCGGCTTGGTATACCTAAAATGAAGGTGCGAGATCTCCCCGTCAAGGTTTTGGTATACCTTAATTTCCTCGACATGCCCGGAGGGCTTGTGAACCCGAAGAAGACCGCGGCGGCCGGCACCGACCCGGCGGCACAGCAGTCCGCCTCCACCTCGGCCACCGGTTCGATGTGGCTGCGCGACCAGGTCTGCGAAGGCCTGCGCGACCGCATCATCACGGGCCGCCTGAGACCGGGAGACCGCCTCATGGAGCGCGAGGTGGCGGACGAGTTCGGGGTGTCACGCGTGCCGGTGCGCGAGGCGATCCGCATCCTGCTGTCCGAGGGGTTCCTCCAGGCGCTCTCACCCCGCCGCATCGTCGTGCGCAGTATGACCCGCGAGGACGTCGAGAACCTCTTCGACATGCGCGAGGCCCTGGAGGTCCTGGCGGCGCGCCGCGCCACCGAGCGCGCGACCGCGGGCCAGCTTCAGCACCTGGCCAAGCTGTTGCAGGCGGCACGGCGGGCCACCATGTCCGGTACGCCCGAGCGCATCTCGCGCGCCAACACCGCCTTCCACCACCAGATCATGGAACTCGCCGGCAACGACCTCCTCAGCACCACGCTCGGCTCGCTCGAAGGACGACTGCGCTGGCTCTTCCAGCAGATCGACGATCCCCACCCGCTGTGGGACGACCACCGAGGGCTGTACGAGGCGATCGCGGCCGGAGACGCGGAACGGGCCGCGGACCTCTCGCTGCGGCACATCCAGCACTACCGAAAGGTCGCGCTGAGAGTGCTGTTCGAGGAGCCGCCCTCCCGGCCGTGAACAGCCGAGCCTGCGCGCTCACGGCCACCCGGCCGGAGGGGCGCCGTGACCTGCCGGCGCCCCTGCATCGCTGCGCGGCATGCGCTCGCGGGCTCTGCACCGCGTGCCCGACTTCCATCCACGCGGGCCTGCCGATCCTCGGGATCGGCGGCGCGCAGGCCCAGGTCGGGATCCTCGGGCGCTGCGGCTGTCGGAGGAGGAGCGCGCGCACCTGTTCCGGCTGGCCGGGCTCGCGCCGCCGGGCCCCGAGACGGTGCCGGCGTACATCACCCCGAGCATCCAGCGGCTGCTGGACCGGCTGACGGGAACACCCGTGGCGGTCTTCGACGCGTCCTGGACCCTGCTCATGGCCAACGCGCCGTACGCGGCCCTGATGGGCGACCCGTCCGGCCGGCGCGGCAACGAGCGCAACGGCGTGTGGCGCCACTTCCTCAGTCCGGGGACCGGGGCCCGGCGCGCACCGCAGGCGCAGCGCGATCACGAGGCCGCGCTCGTCGCCGACCTGCGCGCGGCCGCCGAACGCCACCCGGCCGACCGGCGGCTGCAACGGCTGATGGCCGAACTGCGCGGCGGCAGCGAGCGGTTCGCCCAGCTGTGGGACGCGGGCGCCGTCGGCCGCCACGAGGCCTCGCGCAAGACGATCGACCACCCGCGCGTGGGGCCCGTCATGCTGGACTGCGACGTCCTCACCGTGGCGGGCAGCGACCTGCGGATCATGGTCTACACGGCCGAACCCGGCACCGAGGACGCCGAACGCCTCGCCCTCCTCACCGTCCTCGGCACCCAGGACCTCGTCACCCCCACCACCTGAGCATCCCGCCGGATACGTCCTTGGCCTGCCTCGACGTCGATTTTGCCTATAGGTATTAGGTAAATGCATAATGGCTATCGGATCGCGGGTGGCCCCGATGGCCGCGCCGCGTACCGGCACCCGTGAACAACCCGTAACTCTTGATCAACAGGCTGAGGCGATGAACACCGAGCACGACTGGATCACCACACCCGTCACCGCGGACCTCCTGCGCGGCGCCCTCGACGTGGAGCGCACGGCGCACGGACTGCTGCCGCACCGGCTGCCCGCCGGGGCGCGTCGGCAGATCCCCGACGAGCAACTGGCCATGGCCGAGGCCCAGCCGTCCGGCGTACGGCTGGCCCTCCGCACCCGGGCGACCACCATCGAACTGCTCACCCTGCCCACCAAGAGGGCCTACCGCGGTCTCCCGGCCCCGGCGGACGGCGTGTACGACCTGCTGGTCGATGGACGCCTCGCGGGCCAGGACACGGTGACCGGTGGCAACGTCCGCACCATCGACATGGCCACCCAGTCCGCCGAACTGCTCGAAGGGCCTCCAGGCACCGCCCGGTTCACCGATCTGCCCGCACGGGACAAGGACGTCGAGATCTGGCTTCCTCACGCGGAGATCACCGAGTTGATCGCGCTGCGCACCGACGCCCCGGTCGAGCCGGCGCCGGACAGCGGCCGCAGGGTGTGGCTCCACCACGGCAGTTCCATCAGCCACGGCTCGAACGCCGCCCACCCGACCGCCATCTGGCCGGCCCTGGCCGCGGCCCGGAGCGGAGTGGAGCTGGTCAACCTGGGATTCGGCGGCAGCGCGCTGCTCGACCCGTTCACCGCCCGGGCGATGCGGGACACCCCCGCGGACCTGATCAGCGTCAAGATCGGCATCAATGTCGTCAATACCGACGCGATGCGTCTGCGCGCCTTCGTCCCCGCCGTCCACGGCTTCCTCGACACCATCCGCGAGGGGCATCCGACGACGCCGTTGCTGGTCGTGTCCGCCATCCTCTGCCCGGTCCAGGAGGACACTCCCGGCCCCCTCGCGCCCGACTTCCAGGGCGGGACCCTGCGGTTCAGGGCCACGGGCGATCCGGCCGAACGCGCCGCCGGGCGCCTGACGCTCAACGTCATCCGCCACGAACTCGCCCGGATCGTCGGGCAGCGGGCGGCCGACGACCCGAACCTGCACCACCTCGACGGCCGTGAACTGTACGGCGAGACGGACTACGCCGAACTCCCGCTGCCCGACGAGGTCCACCCCGACCCCGCGGGTCACCGCCGCATCGCCGAGAACTTCGCACGGCTCGCGTTCGGCGCCGGCGGCCCCTTCGCCCCCGAGACCAACGGCTGACCACATCACGGTCAACTCCCCTTCGTCGGGGGGGGGCGTTGAGCCGGCGTGGACGTACCCGATCAGGCGACCCGGCACGGCCCGTGTCCGCGGAGGGGCCGGGAGACTAACCTCGGGCCATGCCCAAGACCCCGGTGGCACGCTTCTACGACGAACTGGCCGACGACTACCACCTGATCTACGAGGACTGGGACGCCGGCACGCGCCGGCAGGGCCAGGCCCTGGACGCCCTCATGGGCGAAGGGCGAGCGGCAGTGCTCGACTGCTCCTGCGGCATCGGCACGCAGGCCATCGGCCTGGCCCTGCTCGGGCACCGCGTCACCGGGACGGACCCGAGCCCCCGCGCCGCAGCCCGCGCCGCGCGTGAGGCCGCCCACCGGAATCTGACGCTGCCCACGGCCGCCGCCGACATGCGGCACCTCCCCTTCCCCGGCGCCCGGTTCGACGCCGTCGTCTGCGCCGACAACTCCCTGCCCCATCTGCTGACAGCAGGACGTCCACACCGCCCTGTCGGAGATGCGCCGCGTCCTGCGTCCCGACGGCCTGCTGCTGGTCAGCACACGCCCCTACGACGACCTGCTGCGCACCCGCCCCACTTCGACACCTCCGCAGGTCCACCGGTCTCCGGACGGCGCGGAACCCACCATCGGCTTCCAGCTGTGGCACTGGCACGAGGACGGCGAGCACTACGACTTGGAGCACTTCCAACTCCTGCCGGATGGCGGGCAGTGGCGGGTCGCGGTCCACCGGGCCGTCTACTGGGCACTCGGCCGCGACCGGCTGGCCTCCTTCGTGGCCGACGCGGGATTCGTGGACCCGGTGTGGCGGATGCCGCAGCAGACGGGCTTCTTCCAGCCGCTGCTCATGGCGCGTGCCGGGAAACAGTGAGGGCCGCGGGCCCCGCGTGGCACCCCGGCAGGCCGCACCCGGCCCCCATACGACTGCATCCCGTTCACCGACAGTTCACGCACCGGCATGGCTGCCGCACACTCGGCCCTCCTAGCGTCACGCTCTACCAAGAGTTCGTATAGGGAGAGCAAAGTGCGCAAGCTGCTGCCGCTGATCGGAACACCGTCCGGTTCGCATCCCGGCGGGCGGTCCGCCCTGACCTGCCGCTACCGCTGCGGCGACGCGTGTTTCCACGAGGTGCCCAACACCAGCTCGGGCGAGTACGTCGGCGACGTCATCGCCGGTGCCCTCAGCCGCCGTTCCGCGCTGCGCGCCGCCGCCGTCGTGACCGTGGCCGCCGCCACCGGCACGGCCGCCCTCACGGCCGCGGCGCCCGAGGTCCAGGCCGCCCCCGCGAAGGGGCAGGCAGCCGCCGGGGGCAGCGGTGACGCCGCCCGCGGCCTCCGCTTCACCCCCGTCGCCCCCAACACCGCCGACGCCGTCACCATCCCGGCCGGTTACGACCAGAACGTGGTCATCCGCTGGGGCGACCCCATCCTCCGCGGCGCGCCCGCCTTCGACCCCGAGAACCAGACCGCCGCCGCCCAGGCCGGCCAGTTCGGGTACAACAACGACTTCCTCGCCCTGCTGCCGATCCAGGGCGAGCACGACCTCCAGCTCCTCGTCGCCAACCACGAGTACACCGACGAGGTGATCATGTTCCGGGGGTACGACCCGGAGAACCCCACCCGGCAGCAGGTCGAGGTCGCCTGGGCCGCGCACGGTCTGGCCGCCGTCGTGGTCCAGAACGACAAGCGCTCCGGACGCCTCACCGCCGTCCCCCGCCACCCCCTGAACCGCCGTGTGACCGCCACCAGCGAGTTCCGCCTCACCGGGCCGGTCGCCGGGTCCTCCCTCCTGAAGACCTCCGCGGACCCGAGCGGCCGCAAGGTCCTCGGCACCCTCAACAACTGCTCCGGCGGCGTCACCCCGTGGGGCACCACCCTCCACGGCGAGGAGAACTTCAACCAGTACTTCGCCAACGGCGGCCGGACCACCGACAAGCGGTACGGCATCGGGACCGGTGCCACCGAGCGGAAGTGGGAACGGTTCGACAAGCGGTTCGACATCGCCCAGGAACCCAACGAGGTCCACCGCTTCGGCTACGTCGTCGAGTTCGACCCGTACGACCCCACCTCCACGCCCCGCAAGCGCACCGCCCTCGGCCGCTTCAAGCACGAGGCCGCCACCGTGCGGCTCACCGCGGACGGGCGGCCCGTCGTCTACTCCGGCGACGACGAGCGGTTCGACTACTTCTACAAGTTCGTCGGCAGCAAGCAGATGCGGCACGGGAACAGCCGCGGGGCACGTGAGCACAACCTGACGCTGCTCGACGAGGGCACCCTCTACGTGGCCAGGCTCACCGGCGACTCCCCCGCCTCCGAGATCGACGGCAGCGGCAAGCTGCCGAGCGACGGCGAGTTCGACGGCTCCGGCACCTGGATTCCGCTCGCCACCGCCACCGCCCACGGCGCCGTCTCCCACGTCGAGGGCATGACCGCCGAAGAGGTGTTCGTGTTCACGCGGCTGGCGGGCGACAAGGTCGGCGCCACCAAGATGGACCGCCCCGAGGACATCGAGCCCTCCCCGCACACCGGCAAGGTCTACGTCGTCCTCACCAACAACACCAACCGCGGCAAGAGCGGCCAGGCGCCCGCCGACGAGGCCAACCCCCGCAACGCCAACAAGCACGGGCACATCCTGGAGCTCACCGAGGGCCGCGACCGGCCCGAGAGCACCACGTTCGCCTGGTCGGTCTTCCTCGTCGCCGGCGACCCCGCCGACCCGTCCACCTACTTCGCCGGGTTCCCCAAGGACAAGGTCAGCCCCATCTCCTGCCCCGACAACGTGGCCTTCGACCCGCACGGCAACCTGTGGATCGCCACCGACGGCGCCCAACTCGGCTCCCACGACGGCCTCTTCGGCGTCGCCACGCGCGGCGACCGGCGCGGTGAGCTCAAGCAGTTCCTGACGGTGCCCGCCGGCGCCGAGACCTGCGGGCCGATCATCCAGGACCGGCGCGTGCTGGTGGCCGTGCAGCACCCGGGCGAGATCGACGGCGCGTCCGTGGAGAAGCCGGCCAGCACCTGGCCCGACGGCCCCGGCAAGATCGTCCGCCCGGCCGTGGTCTCGGTGTGGCGCACCGACGGCCGCGACATCGGCGCCTGAGACCCGACGACGCTCCGGGGGCTTCCCGGCAACGGCCCCCGGAGCGTCCGGTCAGAGGTGCTTCTCGGCGTGGTGTGGAGGATCGATCCGGGTCAAGCCGCCGGAGACCGGTGTGGAGCCGAGAGCGTCGTCGCCGTCCTGATGGCGCAGGACCCAGTCGTCGAGGTCGAGGGCCGTTTCCAGCGGTTCTCCGGCCATATGGGCGCGCAGGCAGCTCGTCTCGCCGGCTTCGGTGGAGCCGGTTCCCCCGGGGAGGAGCAGTTCCTCCCGGAAGCCGGTCTCGGCCATGGCGAAGCGCGCCCGGGCGGCTTGCGCTGACACACCCAGGACGTCGCCGATGAGCTGCCAGTCGGCGCCACCCACGCGCTCGAACACCGCGGCGGTCTCGAAGAACCGCCGCGCCGCCGCGAGCACTCGGGCGGCATCGGCCAGTACGGCACCCGGCGAACGGGTGGTCCCGTCGGTGTTCAGCTCCTGCTCGCCGATGGGAACCGCGGCCCGCGCGAGGTCGGCCAGTACGCAGGCGTCGTAGGCCATCACCAGCCTCGCTCGCGTCGCATCCGTGTACGGCACGGTGGCTCCCGTGTCGACTTCGCTCATGTCGGTCGGCCTCGGCTCCCAACGATCGGGGACGGTCATCGCAGGCTTCTCCACGTGGTCAGCCGCGCAGGAGATCGCGCAGGAAATACAGAGCGGTCATCACGACGGCGGTGGTGAGGATGACACCGCGCAGCAGCCGGGCGGGCAGACGGCGTGCCAGGTGGGCGCCGGCGAAGCCGCCGATCACCGTCCCGACCACGGTGACGGTGAGGGCAAGCGGAGCACTCGGTGCGTCCGAGGCCACGAGGAACAGCATGGTCGCGCCGAGATAGACGGCCGCGAGCTGCGCGATCCGCATCGGGTTGCTGTCCGCGGCGTCGAGACCGAGGCCGATGCCCCACAGGGCCATCATCATGATGCCTACGGCACCGCCGAAGTATCCGCCGTACACGGAGAGGAAGAACTGTCCGATCAGGACGGCCCGGGGACTCATGCCGGCCGATCTTCCCCGCACCGTGCTCACCACCCGGGAGATGCGGCGTCCGGAGGCGAGGACGACCGTGGCCAGGGCGAGCAGCCACGGCACCGCGGCGTCGAACGACGCGGCAGGCAGCGCCAGCAGCAGCCCGGCGCCGACTGCGCCGCCGACCACGCTGACCGCTGTCAGCGCCTTGGTCGACGTCGCCCCGATCGGCCTGAGTTCGCCCTGGTAGACCCATGCACTGGCCACGGCACCCGGTACGAGGGCGATCCGCGACAACGCGTTCGCCGTCACCGGCGGCAGGCCGAGCGCCACCAGAGCGGGCAGCGCCACGAACGTGCCCCCACCACCCATGGCGTTCAGCACTCCCGCGGCGACACCGGCGAGCAGGACAGGAAACAACTCCAGCACCCGCCGAGCATCGCCGCGCGACCGGTGCGTCCACAATGCGCAATCGGCGCAGCCGGCCTAAGTCTGGGACTTAGCCTGAGCCTAAGGTTGAGCCTTAGGCTGGGACGATGCGCTATGACCTGGACGACCTGCGGCTCTTTCTCCACATCGTGACCGAGGGGTCGATCACGGCGGGCGCCGAACGGATGCACCTGAGTCTTCCTTCGGCCAGCGCCAGGGTGCGCTCGCTGGAGCACCACGCCGGCGTGGCCTTGCTGATCCGCGGGCGACGGGGCGTACGGCCCACGCCGGCGGGGACGACGCTGGCACGCCACGCACGCGACGTGCTGGACCAGACCGCCCGGCTCGAAAGCGCCGTCGCCAGCTACACCCGGTCACCGACCGCTCCCCTGACCCTGTTGGCGGGCGGATCCGCGATGCATCGGCTCGTTCCCCAGGCCCTGGTCTCGTTCCTCCGCGCGCACCCGGACGTCGACGTCACGGTGTGCGAGAGCCGCACGCCGCAAACGGTGCGGCTGCTCGCCGACGGCGAGGCGGACCTGGGGGTCGTCGTCGACGACGAGGCCCGTGGCTGCGGCCTGCGCATGGAGCCCCTCGGTGACGACTCCCTCGTGGTGATCGGCCAGGCCGGAGGAATCATCGCAGGGCGGACCTCGCTGACCTACGGCGAGGTCGCCGAGCACCCGCTCGTCGGGCTCGACGCCGGCTCCTCGCTGCGCCGCTGGATCGAGAAGCACCTCGGGCCGCACGCTCCGGTGGCGCGCTACCGCACCACCGTCGCGGACCTCGGCGTCCTCGTCGCCCTCGCTGCCGCAGGCGTCGGGCTCGCCGTGGTACCGCGTCGCGCCATCGACCCCGACCAGCCACTCACCGTGTGCGAACTGCAGGATCCCTGGGCCCGCCGCCACCATCTGCTGGCCTGGGGCGTCAAGGACCGCGCCTCGTCGACGGCCACCGCGGCGCTCGCCGAACACCTGCGCAACGCGGCACTGTCCGAGGGGCGCGCCGAGGGCTACAGCCAGTGACCGATCAGCCGCAGCCGACCGCACCCGGAGTCGGGAGGCCGATCGCCCACGCCCGGCCGTCTGTGGCGGGAGGCGGTCTCGGACCGCCTGGTGCAAGCTGCGAGAGGAGGCAGCACATCGCCGTCCACGGTGGGGCGGCGGTGGCTGCGATCCGTGAAGGACGGTGATGAGCGTGAGGGATCCGAAGACCGGACCCATGAGAACCGCGGATCGGAGCGACACGTCGCCCGGCGCCGACGCCGAAGCCCCTTTGTCGGGATGCGCGGCTCTGGTGACCGGTGCGTCCAGCGGCATCGGTGCGGTGACCGCCTGGCAACTGGCCCGGCAGGGCGCGGCCGTTGCGGTCGTCGCCCGGCGTACGGGGCGGCTGGAGGAACTGGCCACGCGCATCCGTGACCAGGGCGGCTCGTGCGCCGTTCTCACCGCCGACCTGGGCGATCCGGGGCAGGCACGTCAGGTCGTCGAGGAAACCGTCGGTCGCTTCGCGCGGTTGGACGTGCTGGTGAACAACGCCGGTTACGTGGCCATGGGTCCCGTCGAGGAGGGTGACCCGGCGGAGTGGGAGCGGATGGTCGACCTCAACCTCAACGCCGTCCTGCAGATGTCACGGTCGGCGTTGCCGCATCTGCTGCGGGCGGCGGCGGGTGGGCCGCGTGGGACCGCCGATCTCGTGAACGTCAGCTCGGTCGCGGGCAGGGTGGCGCGGAGGAACAACGCCGTGTACTCGGCGACGAAGCACGCCGTGTGCGCGTTCAGCGAGGCCCTGCGCCAGGAAGTGACCGGAAGGGGTGTGCGGGTAGGGCTGATCGAACCGGGCTTGACCATGACCGAGATGGCGACCGGCGGCGGGCGCCTCGCCGCCCGTGACCTGCCGGAGGACGTCTGGCTGCGTGCCGAGGACATCGCCCGCGCCATCACGTTCATGATCACTCAGCCCGCGCACGCCGCGATCAACGAGATCATGGTGCGCCCGACGGCCCAGGAGCACTGACCGCCGCGCGGCGGATACCGATGCCGGCGCGACGGCCCCGCGCAACCGCAGGAGCATGCCGCCGCGGTTAGCCTGGCGACATGGAAGCAATCCTGGTCAGCGCGTGCCTGCGCGGGGTGCCGTGCCGGTTCGACGGGCATCACAAGGGGTCCTCGGAGGTCGAGTCGGCAGTGGCCGGCCGCGAAGTCGTCTCCTTCTGCCCGGAGGTCGCGGGCGGGCTCGCGACCCCGCGACGGCCCGCGGAACTGGTGGGCGGCGACGGGTACGACGTGCTCGACGGGACGGCTCGGGTCGTCGACGACACCGGGCGTGATGTGACGGCAGAATTCGTGCACGGAGCACGACGCGCCCTGGCGGCGGCGCGGAACGCCGGCTGCACCGAGGCTCTGTTGATGCCGCGCAGTCCCTCGTGCGGACGCGGTGCGGTCTACGACGGTTCGTTCGCCGGGCAGTTGACGCCGGGAGACGGGGTCACGGCGGCGCTGCTGGAGCGGAACGGGATCGCCGTACGGCCTGCACCAGGAGTGTGAAGTCTCCTGAGAGACGCATTCCGGATTCACGCATAGCGGTCGAAAAGGGCCTGGAGGTATTCCTCCAGCCGCCTGGTCAGCAGGGTGGGTTTCAGATCGGGACGGCTCGTCTCCCGCCAGGGGACAGCGACCTTCTCGGCGTCCGGGGCGAAGGCCAGGGCGTCCAACAGCCGCCAGTAGAGATGGGCGGCGCGGTCTTCGGCCGGCGTCCCGCCCGCCGCGCGGTAGCGGTCGGCGAAGTTCATGCCCGCCGTCACCCCGTGCAGCAGAGCGAGGGCCGTCGAGCAGTGGGCCACGTCCAGGTCGGCCGGCCCCCAGGAGGTCTCCACCCAGTCGACGACGCCGCTGATTCGCAGACCGTCGCCGTCGCCCGTGAAGAGGACGTTGCCGGGGTGGAAGTCCCGGTGCAGGAAGCAGGCCCGGTACTCCGGGGGCTCGCGGCGGATCACGTCAACGGCCCGTTGCCAGAGTTCAGGCCGATCGGTGTCTTCGGGCGGGCGCACTCGCTCGGGAGCGGTCCACGCCTGATAGGTGCGAGGCCGTGCCTCGGGGGTCACCGGCAGCCGGTGGATGCGCAGCAACTGGCGGGCCAGCAATTCGGCACGCCGATCGGCCCCCTCGTCGGTCAGGCGTACGGTCCCGGGCAACAGGGTCATCAGCAAGGAGGGGTGATCGCAGTACCGCGCTGTCGCGTCGACGGCCACCGGCCTGGCCGCAGGCACGTCCGTGCCGCCGAGCAGGCGCAGAACGGCTGCCTCGCGGGTCAGCAGGCCCTCCGCGTGCCGAACGAAGAAGGGCCTCACGAACGACCGCAGCACCAGCGAGCGCCGACCACCCGGCCCACAGATGTCGAGACGGCGCATCTCCGACGTCCAGCCGCCGCGCAACCGCGTGACTCCTTCGATGCGTTCGGCCTCGGACAGCCCCTTCTCCACCCAGGCGCGCGTCGCACCCCAGCCCTGGTCGTCAAGATCGGCACCCATGCGCTTGGCCCCCTCACCCGTAACCCCCGCGGCAGGCTACCGATTTCGTCGACGAACGCAGGATGGATGGACTATTTCCGGCTCCTGGACGGCCCGCCCGCGTGTCCGGTGATGTGAGAGGAGGGCCGGGCAGCCCGGCCCTCCTCCTCGGTTGTTCCGCCGGCGCCGCGGCAGGAAGGCGTCGGGGCGTGCGTCAGAAGTGTCCGCCGGGGAACGTCAGGAGCGCACCTTCTCCGGCTCGGTGGCCGGCTTGGGGC
Source organism: Streptomyces sp. NPDC001231 (assembly GCF_042896885.1). NCBI lineage: Bacteria > Bacillati > Actinomycetota > Actinomycetes > Kitasatosporales > Streptomycetaceae > Streptomyces > Streptomyces sp. NPDC001231. Next base: position 20,576 of record NZ_JBIAXS010000031.1, on the reverse strand, counting down.
TGGTGGACGGGCCGGGCACCGGCAGCGGGCCGCTGGGCAGCAACGCGCCGCTGAGGACGGCGCCCAAGGCGAAGATGCCGGCGCACCACCAGAACACCCGGGTGTAGCCGTGGATCGTCGCCAGGTGGAGCAGCGCCGGCCCCGGCTTCCCCCGGGCGTGGCCGGTCAGGTAGTCGGTGGTGGCGCCGGCCGCGATCGTGTTGAGCAGCGCGGTGCCGATGGCGCCGCCGAGTTGCTGGCCGGTGTTGATGGCGGCCGAGGCGATGCCCGCGTCCTGCGGCAGTACCCCGGAGGTGCCGGTGCGCAGCACGGCGGCGAAGATCATGCCCATGCCGAGCCCGATCACCATGGTCGGCCCGAGGAGCGTCGAGGCGTAGTGGGAGTCCGGCCCGATCCGGGTCAGCCAGACCATACCGCCGGCGTTGATCAGCATGCCGGCGAAGACCAGCGGCCGCGGGCCGAAGCGCGGCATCAGCCGGATGTTGCCCACATTGCTCGCCACGGCCGTGACGGCCACCATCGGCAGCAGGGCGAGACCCGACTTGATCGCCGAGTATCCCAGGTCGGACTGCATGTAGTAGATGAGGAAGAGCAGCACGCCGAACATGCCGGCTCCGATGACCAGTGCGGCGATGTAGGAGCCGCCGCGGTTGCGGTCGAGCACGACCCGCGGGGGCAGCAGCGGGTGCTGGGCGCGACGCTGCCAGAAGGAGAACAGGACCACCAGCACACCGCCGGCCACGAGGAAGCCCCAGGTCGAGGGGGTGTGCCAGCTGTGCGTCGCCGCGTTGGAGAAGCCGTAGACCAGGCAGAGCATGCCGCCGGACACCACGACGACGCCGGGGACGTCCATCCGGGCGCCCGTGCGCGGCTGCCGGGTGAGCAGCGAGGAGCCGACGATCAGCGAGAAGGCGGCGAAGACCAGATTGACGTACATGCACCAGCGCCAGTTCAGGGCGGAGGTCAGCGCGCCGCCGATGAGCAGGCCCAGGCCGCCGCCGCTGGCCGCGACCGCGCTGAAGACGCCGAACGCCTTGCCGCGCTCCTTCGGGTCGGTGAACGTGGTGGCCAGCAGTGACAGGGCGGTGGGCGCCAGCAGTGCGGCGAAGATGCCCTGGCAGGCGCGGGCGGCCACCAGCATGGCGAAACTGTTCGCGGCGCCGCCGACCGCGGAGGCGGCCGCGAAGCCGGCCAGGCCGGCGACGAACGTCTCCTTGCGCCCGATGAGGTCGGCCAGCCGGCCGCTGAACAGCAGCAGACTGCCGTAGCTCAGCGCGTACGCCGTCACGACCCACTGCTTGTCCGCGTCCGAGAAGCGCAGCGAGGTCTGCGCCGACGGCAGCGCCAGGTTCATCACCGTGGCGTCGAGGGTCAGCATGAGGTAGGCGGTGCAGATGACGGCGAGGACCATCCACCGCCGTGAGTCCCCGGCCGCAGGTACGGCGCTGGGTGTGGACATGAGGTGTCTCCTACTCGCATGGGGAGGAATTCAGGCTCAGTCCGTATGACAGGCCGCGGCCGCCGGATGTGACGGAACGTCCGCCAAGGCCACGGCCCGGACAGCGCCGACGTCGGCGAGCTCCCGCACGGCCGCCCGGCAACAGTCCGCGGCGGCACCCGAGCGGCTGACCCGCCGCGGCGGCGGGCCGCTGCGGACCGCGCCCCTCCCGCGGCAGGAAAACGTGCCGCGGCGGTTCAGCACAGAACGATGTCGAGGCCGGTGAGGTCGGCCCGGACGTCGATGCCGGTGATCAGGTCGTCGGCGACGCCGAAGCGGTACACGGCCCGCGGCACGCCGTCCGGGGCGTAGGCCAGTGCGGCGGAGCCGTCGACGAGGGCGGGCACCGGGTCCCAGGAGAGCTTGGCGAAGGCGCGGGCGACGGCGTCGGAGCCGCGGATCTCCGCTGCCGCGTCCCTCCCCATGGCCCCGGCCATCCGCACGACCGTCCGGTCGGAGCGGAGCACGATGTCCGGGGCGAGCATGGCCAGCAGCGCCTCGAAGTCGCCCTCGCGGGAAGCGGTGAGGAAAGCGCGGATGAGATCGGCCTTGCCGGCCTGGTAGGTGTCGGCGCCCTCGCCCTGTCCCCGCTCGGCCTTCGGACCTGCGCCCGTTGCGCCCGGGTCGCCGCCCTGCCGCTGGATGCGGCGGCGGGCACGGCTGGCCAGTTGGCGGGCAGCGGCCGGAGTACGGTCCACGATCGGCGCGATCTCCTCGAAGGGCACCGCGAACATGTCGTGCAGCACGAACGCCAGCCGCTCGGCGGGCGTGAGCGTGTCGAGGATGAGGAGCATGGCGGTGCCGACCGACTCGGCGAGCAGCGCCTCCCATTCCGGGTCGACCGGCGTGTCCAGGCTGGGCGGGCCGCCGGTCTCGGGGGCGTCCACCAGTTCCTCGCGGCGCGACTTGCGGGACTGGAGCATGTTCAACGACACGCGGGCCACGATGGTGGTCAGCCAGCCGCTCATGTTCTCCACCGCGGCGGCGTCCGAGCGGCTTGCCCGGAGCCAGGTCTCCTGGACGGCGTCGTCCGCCTCGGCCGACGAGCCGAGCATCCGGTACGCCACCGCGCGCAGTCGGGGGCGGTCGGTCTCGAATCGAGCCGCCAGCCAGTCGTGTTCGCGCATCGGGTCACACTCTCCCCACGGGTGCCTCGGACGTCTGACGGGCCGGAGCCCACCCATGTGACGCCCGAGGACCGGAAACTGTGACGTGCCCGGGACGGCCGTGCTCGCCCGGCGGCATGAGAGTGCGTCAGCCTCGCTCCGGTCCGGGCGCCTGATCGGATCGGATCGCAGCGGTCGGATGCGGCCGGGATGCCTCTGCCAGGGTTGATGTCGAAAGGAGGCCCCGTGATCTCAGCACTGAACCGGCTTGCCGATCTCGTCGAGGAACACCTCGCCGAGGAGCTCGACGTCCACGGACTGGCCAGGACACTCGGCACGACCGAGTACCACCTGCGCCGGATGTTCTCGTCGTTGGCCGGCATGCCGCTGTCGGAGTACGTGCGCCGGCGCCGTATGACCGTCGCCGCCGCCGACGTCGTCCGGGGCGAGGACGATCTGCTGAGCATCGCCGTCCGGCACGGATACGGATCGACCGAGGCGTTCGGACGCGCGTTCCGGGCGGTCCACGGCGCCGCCCCCCGTGACGTGCGCCGCGAAGGAGGCCCCCTGCGCACTCAACCACAACTCAGGTTCCGCCTGACCGTCGAAGGGAACATCCCCATGGACACCCGCCTCGTCGACCGCCCCGCGTTCCGGCTGGTCGGACACGCCGCCCGGGTCCCGCTCATCCACCAGGGCGTCAACGCGCACATCGAGCGGCACATCACCGCACTGCCGCCGCAGGAGCATCTCCGGCTGAAGGCCCTCAGCGGGACCGAACCGGGGGGCCTGCTCCAGGTCTGCGACGATCTGGCCCCCGACGGCGCGGAGGGCAGCGAACTGACCTACCTGCACGGGGTCGCCGTCTCCCGGGACACGGCGGCCCCCGACGACCTCGACGCCATCGAGGTACCGGCCGGCAGGTGGGCGATCTTCCGCAGCTCCGGACCGTATCCGAGGACGCTCCAGACGACCTGGGCCGCGACCGCGACCGAGTGGTTCCCCTCCAACCCGTGGCGTCTGCGGCCAGGTCCCTCGATCGTCACGGTCATCGAGCGCGCGGACGACTTCAGCACCGCGACCTGCGAGCTGTGGCTGCCCGTCGAACCGGCGTGACGGATCTCCCGTACTACGGGCGGCGGCCGCACGATGGAGTGTTGCGTGTCGCCGGCAGTGGTCCTCACTGCCCCATGACGTACTTGACGGTCGGTCCGGTGGTCCAGCCGCCGTCCACCGCCAGCTCCGCGCCCGTGACGTAGGACGCGGCGTCCGAGAGCAGGAACACCACGGCGCCCGCGATCTCGGACGGCTCGCCGACCCGGCCCATGGGCGTGTTCGGGTACTTGCCCTCACCCGGCTCGATGCCGACGGATGCGGTCATCGGGGTGTAGGTCATGCCGGGGTGCACCGAGTTCACCCGGATGCGGGCCGTGCCCAGTTCCACCGCGCCGATCTTCGTCAGTCCCCGCACACCCCACTTGGAGGCGCCGTAGCCGGCCGTCAGCGCGAGGCCCATCAGACCCGCGGCGGAGGAGATGTTGACGATCGAACCGCCACCGTTCTCCTTCATCGCGGGGATCACGGTCTTCATGCCGATGAAGACACCGGTGAGGTTGATGTCGAGCACCTTGCGAAAGTGCTCCACGGACTCGGCCTCGAGGAGCCGGCCGGTCGAGATTCCGGCGTTGTTGACGAGGCCGTGGATCCCGCCGAACTCGGCGACCGTGAAGTCGGCGACCCGCTGCCAGCCCTCCTCAGAGGTGACGTCGTGGTGCAGGAAGCGGGCGTTGGCGCCGAGTTCGGCGGCGGTGGCCTTGCCTTCGTCGTCAAGCACATCGGTGATCACCACATTGGCTCCGGCCGCGATCGCCTGACGGGCCGCTTCGGCCCCGAGGCCGCGGGCTCCGCCGGTGATGATCACTCTCTTGCCGGTCAGGGCGTTCATGGTGCGCTCCTTCGTTGTTGTCATCCGTGCGGTGTGGACGTCGGTGAAAAGGGGCCGCGGCGGAAGGGGCCGCGGCCTCCCCGGGATCGGCGGCGGACAGCGCCGTCCTCGGGTGCCGCAGCCGTACGTCCTCAGCCGGCGGCGCCGAGCCGCCGCCGGGCCGTCCTCAGAAGTGGGTGCCGCCGTCGATGCGGACCTCGGTGCCGGTGATGAAGCTGCCGTCGTCGGAGCCGAGCATCGCGACCACGGACGCCACCGTCTCCGGACCGGCGAAACCCTGGCCGAGCGCCGGGGAGAGCTTCATGAACAGGCTCATGTCGGCATCCTCCGGCAGCCCCGGTCCCGTGCTCTGCTTGCTGGCGCCGCTGCCGTCGGTCATGCCGGAGGAGATGGAGCCGGGCTGGACTGCGGTGAAGCGGATGCCCTGCTTCGCGTACTCGCCGGCCAGCGCGTGCGTCATGGACTGGACGCCCCCCTTGCTCGCCGCGTACGCGGCCATGTAGGGGTGCGCGAACAGGGCGGAGGTCGAACTGAAGTTGACGACCGCCGCGCCCCGGCCCTCCAGCAGCGCCGGGATGGACTCGCGGATCATGAGGAAGGTGCCGACGAGGTTGACCTGGAGGACGCGGGTGAAGTCCTCGAGGCTCGTCTCGTGGGTGTGCGAGGAGCGCAGGATCCCGGCCGCGTTGACCAGCACGTCCAGACCGCCGAGCGCGTTGACGGCAGCGGAGACCCCGGCACGTACCGAGGCCTCGTCGGATATGTCGATGACGAGCGTCGTGAGGCGGTCCGCGTGGGCGCCGGCCTTCTTGACGGTGTCGTTCAGACCTCGCTCGCTGACGTCCGCGGCCACGACGGTGCCGCCCTCCGCGAGGATGCGCAGCACGGTGGCCTGGCCGATGCCCGAGCCACCACCGGTGATCAGGGCTCGACGGCCTTCGTAGCGGTTCATCTGTTCTCCAAACCGGCCCCGCGGCTGTCCGGCCAGGGCCCTGTGACGCCGGCTCTCTCTCGCCTTCGGCGTCCTCGATCACCTACACGTTACGCCTAGGTGGCACGTTTTGCCACTACGTCAATGCATGCCAAAAGCATGCCGCGGACCGTATCCTTGTGCGGTGAGCACTCATGCCTCTCCCTCCTTGACCGAGCGCCGCAAGGCCGCCACACAGCTCGAGATCGCGCACGCGGCGATGGAGCTGTTCGCCACGCGAGGCCCGCAGGGCACGACAGCCGAGGAGATCGCTCGGCGCGCGGGGATCGCACTGCGCACCTTCTACCGGTATTTCCGCTCCAAGGAAGACGCCGTGAGCCCGCTGCTCGCGAACGGCGGCGACCGCTGGCGGGCGCTCCTCGAGGCCACGGAGCCGGGGACGCCACTCCCCCGGGCGCTGAAGTCCGCCGTCGAGCAGGCGCTGCTCCCGCCGGACGAGGAGGCCGTCCAGGCGCTGCTGCGCACGCGTGGGCTGCTGCGGGCCGCGGCCGAGGACCCCGCGCTGCGGGCGGTCTGGTACCGGGTCAACCAGGAATCCGAGGAGCGGCTCGTCCCGGTGATCGCCCGGCTCTCGGGCGGGCACGTCGAGGACTTGGAGGTACGGCTCACCGCGGCCGCCGCGACCGACGCGATCCGGATCGCCCTGGAGTCATGGGCGGGCACGGAGGCCGGAGTCGAGGGACCCGGTTCCCCCGCCGACCTCGCGGTCCGGTGCCTGTGCCAATTCGGCCACACGGCAGGATCGTCGGCGTCCGGGGACGAGATCGCTCGGTAACGAGTTCGCGCCTGGTCGGCGGCGAGTGCCGCGGCCACCTCGACCGTTGCGGCACTCACACCCCGGCCGTGAACAACGCCACGGCCGAAAGCCCCGGCGCGGCGCGTAAAGGAAGCGTTCAGGGAATCGGTGGCACGGTCTGGCCACATGACCTACGAAGCCTCCGAAACCACTGCGACACCGGCGGTCGGCCTCGGCCACCGGATGCGCTGGAACAAGGTGCCCGAAGTCACCGTCTACTTCTGGATCATCAAGGTGCTGTGCACGACGGTCGGTGAGACCGCGGCTGACCTGCTGAACGAGAAGGCCGGCCTCGGTCTGACCGGTGTGTCGGTTCTGATGAGCGCCCTGCTGGCCGTGGTGCTGGTGGCGCAGTTCCGCACCCGCGCCTACCGCCCGGCCGTGTACTGGCTCGCCGTGGCCCTGATCAGCGTCGTCGGCACGCTGATAAGCGACAACCTCACCGACAACATGGGAGTGCCGCTGGAGACGAGCACCACGGTGTTCGCCGTCGCGCTCGCGGTCGTGTTCGTCGTCTGGTACCGACGTGAGCGGACCCTGTCCATCCACCACGTCGACACCCTGAGCCGTGAGTCCTTCTACTGGCTGGCCGTGCTCTTCACCTTCGCCCTCGGCACCTCCGCCGGCGACCTCGTCTCGGAGCGGATGAATCTCGGCTACTGGCTCTCCGCCGCGCTGTTCGCCCTCGCGATCGCCGCGGTCGCCGTGGCTCACTTCGCGCTCGGCCTGAACGCCGTGTGGAGTTTCTGGATCGCTTACATCCTGACCCGTCCGCTGGGTGCCTCGATCGGCGACTTCCTCTCCCAGCCGAGCGCGGACGGCGGTCTCGGACTCGGCACCGTCGTGACCAGCGTGCTCTTCCTGCTGGTCATCCTCGGTCTGGTGGTCTACCTGTCGGCGACGCGCAGGGACGTGATCGATCCGGAGCGGAATGCGCGACAGATGACCGCCTGAAAACGACAGAGCGGGGCGTTCAGGTTGTTTTCATGATGTTCCTGCCATCGTGGGGGCGCCGGCCGTTTCCGCGCGGTCGGCGCCCCCTGACAAGGCGCTCGTCCCTCCGGCACGGGCGCCCCACTGCTGGACGGACAGGAGCATCGGACGATGGAGCGACCCGAAGTCCTCACCGGCCTCGACGTCGCGGGCACGCACCGCCCGGCGGCCGGTACGGCGAAGTCTGTGATGAAGAAACTGCCCGAGGTCACCCTCGCGTTCTGGATCATGAAGATCGCGGCGACCACCCTGGGGGAGACGGCCGGGGACCTCTTCGCGCAGACCCTGAAGCTGGGCTACTTCCTCACCACGATCGCCCTGTTCCTGGTCTTCGTGGTGACCCTGGTCGTCCAGCTGGGAGCACGCCGCTACAACCCGTTCTTCTACTGGACCGTGATCCTGTCGACCAGCATGGCCGGCACCACGATGTCCGACTTCATGAACCGCGACGCCAGCGCGAAGTACCTTTCGGGCGGTGCCACGTCGCTCGGCTGGGGGCCGCAGGGCCTCGGACTCGGATACCCGGCGGGCGCGGCGATCCTCATCTCGGTCCTGCTGGTCATCTTCGCCGTGTGGAAGCGGTCCGGGATGACGTTCCAGATCCGCGACATCGTCACCTTTCGCGGTGAGGCGTTGTTCTGGTCGGCGATCCTCGTCTCCAACACGCTCGGCACCTCGACGGGCGACTTTCTCTCGGACAGCTCCGGACTCGGCTACGCCGGTGGCGCACTGCTCGTCACCGGCGCCCTGGCCGTCCTGGTGGCGCTGATGCAGGTGCCCGCGGTGCCGAACGTGCTTCTGTTCTGGATCGCGTTCGTCCTCACCCGCCCGCTGGGCGCCACCGCGGGGGACTTCCTCACCAAGCCGGCCGCCAAGGGCGGTCTGGACCTGGGCACGGTGGGTTCGTCGGCGGTGCTGCTGGCGATCCTGTTCGGACTGATGGCCGTCGCCCAGGTGCGCGAGCGCAGGACCACCGCCTCGGCGACCGAGGCGGAAGCGGTCAGCCGGTCGGCACGCTGACCGTGAACCGCGCCCCGGGCACGTGTTCGGGGTCGTGGGACACCTCGCCGCCGACGGCACGGGCAAGGCGCCGGGCCAGCGGCAGTCCCAGTCCCGCGCCGTCGTGCCCGTCGGCACGGTCGGCGCGCCGTCCGGGCTGGAAGAGCTCGGCCAAGAAGGCCGCGGGTACGCCGGGGCCGTCGTCGATGACGTCGATGCGTACGGCCCCGGGTCCGCGACGCACGACGACGGTCACGCTGGAGTGCGCGTACCGAGCGGCATTGGCCAGCAGCGGACTGACGATCCGCTCCAGCAGGGCCGGTGCGATCCCCGCCTTCGGGTCCGGATCAGCCGACTCGACGGTGGCCCTCATGCCCTGCGGTGTTCCGAGCTGATGGATCAGGCCGCGCAGAACGGGCACGACGTCCACGGTGCCGGGGACCTCCGAGGGATTCACGGCGTCTTCGCGGGCCTCGTTCAGCAGGGTGTCGCAGATGGTGCGCATGGACTGCGCAGCCTCGTCCATCACCTCATGGGTGGCTCGGGTCTCGGCGGCCGAGCGTGGCCGGGACCGCCACCAGTCGAGCTCGATGATGATGCGGCTGAGCGGGGTGCGCAGTTCGTGGGAAAGCTCTGCGGTGAGCTGTCGCTCGTGGCGCAGCACCGCGCGTATGCGGTCCAGCAGCGCGTCCAGCGAGGCACCGAGCCGGGCGAGTTCGGCGGGCCGCTCCGCGACGCCGAAGCGGTCGTCGGAGGCCACGGCGCTCCACTGGGTGGCCTGGTCGGTCATCGTGCGCACCGGACGCAGCGCTCTGCCGACGGCCAGGCGCGTCAGCACGTAGGTGCACGCGAGCATGACGGCGTCCAGGGTCAGTGACGCCAGCAGCAGGGTGTCGGCCGAACTTCGGTAGGGGGCGAGGTTCAGCGCGGTGACCACAATGGCGGCGGCGTGGCGGCCGGGTACGGGCTGGGAGCACAGCCGGACGTTCTCGGCGGGAACGGTCGCGCAGGCGCGCCTTCCCACGGCCGCGAGGTGTACGGCGGCCCTGGTCAGGGCGCTGTGGGCCGTGGTGGCGGGCGGCTGTTCGAGCAGCCGTGCCCCGGCGTAGATCCACACGTTCGTGTCGAGCAGCTGGTCGTTGGTGGTTTCCACGACGCGCACCCGGGGGCCACTGGTGTCGACGGTCGTGGCGACGGCGGCGGCCCGGGTCCGCAGCTCGTCGTCCGCCTGGTGCTGGAGGTGCCGGCTCGTCGCGACGTTGAACGCCACGGTCAGGACGGTCATCAGGAGCGCGGCGGTGGTCAGGGCCACGAGCGAGAGCCGGCCGCGCAGCGTGCGCGGAGCCAGACGGCGCAGCAGCCGTTTCATGACAGCCGGTGTCCGATCCCGCGGGCCGTACCGATGGTCAGGCCGCTGCCGGCCGTCCGCAGCTTGCGCCGCAACCGGGTCAGGTACTGGTCCAGGGTGTTGTCGCTGACCTGTGCGCCCGCCGGCCAGGCCGCCCGGACCAGGTCACGACGGCGGACGATGCCTCCGCCCGCGGCCACCAGGGCGGCCAGCAGGCGGAACTCGGTCGGGGACATGGCGACGTCGGCGCCGCGCACGGTCACGCTGTGCTCGACCGCGTCCAGGACCAGCTCTCCGACCGTGGCGGGGGGTGGCGGCCCGGCGCGTTTGAGGGCCGCGCGCAGCCGGGCGACGAGCTCGGCGAGGTGGAACGGTTTGGGCAGGTAGTCGTCGCCTCCGGCGGAGAACCCGGCCAGCCGGTCGGTGAGCTGGTGGCGCGCGGTGAGGAAGACGATCGGGGCGCGGAACCCGTTGGCGCGCATCGCCTGGCACACGTCCCGGCCGTCCGCGTCGGGCAGCCCGATGTCGAGGACGGCGGCGCAGACGTCCTCCGAGACCAGGCGCAGGGCGGTGGCGCCGTCGGCGGCGCAGACGGGGTCGAAGTCCTCGTCGGACAGGCTGCGGCGCAGGACGTCACGCAGGGCGTGGTCGTCCTCGACGACCAGGATCTTGCGGCGCATGCTCCTCCGTTCTCCGGTGCCCTTTTCCTTCTGGTCGGCCTGGCATGCGCCACGGCCGACTACAACCTCGTAGACGGTCTACCGCACTGTAGACGACGAGGGGCGGCAAGGCCGCTGGAGGCCACCCGTGGTCACGGAGCGCGTCGACGTCGTGACGGTGCCGGTCGCGGGTGTCGAGGGCGTGGGGCAGGGGCCCCAGGGCGGAGTGCCGGAGGAGCGACGGCCGGGTCGCAGGAGGGGAGCCTGGACTCCGGGGCGGCAGGTGTGCGGCCGCCGTTTGCCACCCGCCTGGTCGAAGGCGTCTTGCCACCCGGCTGGTGGGAAGCGTCGCCCGCGGGGCCTGGCCCGCCGGCCGGTCGGAGTCACTTGATGACGGCGACGGCGATCAGCGCGGCGAGGGCGCCGAGTCCGTCGAGGATTGCGGCACCTGTGGCGATCCTCACGCCGGCGGGCTGCGCCTCCCGCCGGACCGGCCTCCCGGCCGCACCCCGGATCAGCCGGTGGCCCTCGACGGACGAGAAGGTGTACTGCTCGGAGTCGGGGCCGCAGCCGTCCGAGGCCCGGTACGAGGTGACGTACACGCTCCGACCGACGGACACCGTCCTGCCCAGCCGCACTCCGCCCAGGCCCGCCTCGTACTCGACGGTGCGGACGACATCCGTCAGCGTGAAGACCTTCTTCTCCGGACGCGGCGCGACGCGGTGGGTGTGCACCTGGGTGATCCGGCGGCGGGTCGGCAGCGCCCGCCACTCGCGCCTCCGGAATGGCCGGCAGGACGACGAACGTGATCGGTTACTGCCGGCGGCGGCAGTTCTCACTCGTGGGGTACGACGGCCAGCGGGCAACGGACGTGATGGACGGCGGCGTGGGTGACGGGGCCGACGCGCGGAACCGTCGGCCGCTCGGACAGGCGGCGGCCGACGACGAGGAGGCTCGCCGCGGAGGCGGCCCGCACCAGCACGGTGGAGGCCTTGCCCTCCACAACGGTCTCCAGGACCTCGGTGTCGGGGTACTTGTCACGCCACACCCTCAGCAGAGCGGACAGGAAGTTCCGCCATTCCTCGGCCTGCGCGGGATCGTTGATCAGACCGATGTCCCCAGGGCCGAGGCTGATCGCGGAAGGCGGCTGCCAGGCGTACACGACCCGCAGCCGGGCGTGCCGGAGGCGGGCCGCCTCGAACGCGAACTTGATCACCTCGTCGCAGGCATCGGCGAGGTCGATGCCGAGCACCACGTCACGGAAGCCGGTGCCGGTGGACGGGCCGCCGTCGTCGGCCGGGAAGTGCTCGTCCTCGGCCTCCTCCCCCGCCCGTACGAGCACCACGGGGCGCGGGGCCGTGGCGATCACCCCCTGGGCGACCGAGCCGACGAGGACTCCCGTGAAGCCGCTGAGGCCTCGCGAGCCCAGCACCAGCAGTTCGGCCTGCTCGGTGGCCTTCAGCAAGGCCGCGGTCGCCGGGCCTTCGACCTGCTCGTCGGTGAGTTGCACGTCGGGTACGGAGCCACGGATGTGCTCCTCGGCCAGCCGCAAGGTGCGACGCGCCAGGTGCTGCTGCGCGGTGTTCGCGGGTTCGCTCTCCGTCTGCCTGCGGGTCCAGTTCCTGGCATGCACCATGCGCAGCGGTCGGTCGCGACGCACCGCCTCACGGGCGGCCCACTCGACGGCGGCGAGACTCTCGGCAGATCCGTCCACTCCGACGATGACGGGCGACAGCATGGTGCGCACCTCCTGCGCTCGGTCTGCTCGTTACTGTCAGTGTCTTCCCACGATCACTCGGTGGATATGGGCCGCAAGGACTCCCGCAGGCCCATTCGGCCCCTAAGCCGGTCCTGAAGGGGACGGCAGGACAGGAGGCGTGAGGCCGGGTTGCTCCTGCCCCCGAGAGGCGGATCGTCGTGAACTGTGTCACCATCACCTGCGCCGACGGGACGGGACTCGATCGTGCGGTCGTCGACTGGGCGACGCGCGAGGCGTCGCTGCGCGGTCTGCCGCTCGAGGTGGTGCACGGCTCACCGCCCGGCGACCTGAGCGCCGCGGCGATGCTCGTGCTGGGCCTGTCCACGGCGGAGGACGACACCGCCGGCCCAGCACAGCTCGCCCTTGTGCCGGCCTCCGCCTGCCCGGTGGTGCTGGTACCCGATCACACCCCATACTTCAGCCGCCATGGCCGCAGCGTGTCGGCCAGGAGTTGAACCTCGTGGTCCTCCCGGGCGCCGGCGAGAGCCAGTTCTCCTCGGTTCCGGTCCGTTCAACGAATATCGCGACGCAGAGGAGTGCAGGTGTCAACGGACCGTCAGTCCATGAACCTTGAGGCCTGCACGGCCCGCCTCCTCTGGCACATCGCCGCCCTGCCGGCCGGTGTCCCCTACGAGCAGCAGCAGTTCCACGCCCTGATGACCGAGAACGGGGTCCTGCCCGTGTCCCCGCAGGAGGCGGCCGAAACGGCCGCGCGCCTCCGGGCGGCCATTGCCGCCCGGGGCGTGCTTCGTATGCCGGAGGCACCCGGAAGCGTGTGACCACGCCGACCGAGGTGAGCGTCAGTCGTGGGCGACCACGGCGACGGGGGCGGCGGCGTGGTGCAGGACCGCGTGGGTCACGGGGCCGAGGCGGGCACCGAAGGTGGCCCGGCGGATACGCCGGCCCACGACGACCAGGGATGCCTCGTGGGAGGCCTCGATCAGGAGGAGCGAGGGGCTGCCGAAGTGGGGCTGTTCGACGACCTCCACACCGGGGAACTTCTGCCGCCAGGGGCGCAGCACCTCGGTCACGGCGGCGGCGTCGGCCTTCGCCATCTCCCGCTCGACCGCGGGTTCCAGGCCCATGCCGTAGGCGTAGTAGGGCGGCGGGTTCCAGCCGTGCACGACGCGCAGCGGCGCGTTCCGGCGCGCGGCGGCGTCGAAGGCGAACGCGAGCAGCGCCTCGTCGGGGCCGGCGGCGTCGAGCCCGAGGACGACGGGGCGGATGGCGGCCGCGGTGGACGGCTTGCCGGCCTCGTCCGTGTCGGGCTCGGCGGTGGTCTGCTCGCCGGTGGTCTGCTCGCCGGCGCGGACCAGGACGACGGGCCGCTCGGTGGACGCCACCGCCGCGAGCCCGACCGAGCCGACCAGGAAGCCGCGGATCCCGCCCAGGCCACGCGAGCCGAGGACGAGCAGTTCGGCGTCCCGCGCCGCGCGGGCGAGGGCCTCGGCGGGCTTTCCTGTGACGTGTTCGGTGGTCACCTCGACGCCGGGATGGCGCGACCGGAGTTCTTCGGCGGCCTCGCGCAGCACTCTCTCGGTCCAGTGCTGGTGGGTGTCGGCGCCCAGCAGCTGCGCCAGGGCGATGGGCTCCGGCACCGGCTCCCAGACCTGGAGGAGCTTCACCGGCAGTCCGCGCAGTTGCGCCTCTCGGGCCGCCCACTCGGCGGCGGCGCGGCTCTCGGGCGAACCGTCGAGACCCACGGTGATGGTGCGGGGCATGATCTCCACCTTCCAGTGTCGTGTTCAGTGTTCAGGGAGTTCTGCGAGGCAGGGGGCCGCGGTTGAGTTCTGCGAGGCAGGGGGCCGCGGTCCTGCGGCGGAGCCGAAGATCCGTGCGGGGCTTGGCGCGACGGCCCGCGTCGCGGGACCGTCGCGCTGTGGGGTGGTCGCGTTGTGGTGCGGTCGCACCGTGGGTGTTTCAGCGCAGCCAGGTGTGGTCGCGGACGATCGGCAGCCGCGCCCACGGACGGCCCAGGCCCCAGGTGGTGCCCGCGCCCGCTGCCGCCACGGCGACCAGGGCGACGGCGTAGATCAGGTGGTAGTCGGCGAACGGGTTCGTCGACATGCTGGGGGCTCCGTTCGACAGATGCCTGGCCGGTGGCCACTCGGCGATCCACATCAGCGCCATCATCGCCGTGCCCGCCACGGCGGCCGGCCGCAGCGCCACACCGGTCATGACGGCCACACCGATGGCGAGCAGGCCCAGCATGAACAGCCAGTCCGCCCACGTCTGGCCGGCCCACGAGTGGAACGTCGACTCCATCGGCCCGACGGAGACGGAGCTGAGGAAGCCCTTCGTCGGCGATCCTCCGTCGATCCAGCCCTTGCCGGACGCGGTCGCGTAACCGAAGCCGAAGACCTTGTCCAGGAACGCCCACAGGAAGACGAAACCGGTCAGGATGCGAAGGGATGCGAGGGCGTACGCCTGAGCGGCGGTGTGCGTGTCGAGCTGTGCCGACGCGGCGGACGCGGAGGCGGAACGGTTACGTCGGAAGGCCGGCAGGTGGATGCCCGGGCTCCGGTGCTGGTGCTCGTCCACGGCCATGGCAGTGATCCCTTCGCGAGTGTCCGGTCCTGGTCCTTGCACTCCTCACTCTTGTCGCGGACGCCGCGCGCCGCCCGGTGCCGAAAGGCCACGACCGTTGGGCTGAAGGTCCCTTCCTGCGGGGCCAGTTGGTCGAGCACGCCACAAAGGCCCACGTGGGCCGCTTTACGCGATGGGCGAATTCGCTCGGCGGACCGGTCTCACGGTCACGACTGGTTCATCGAGGCCCTGAGCGTCCGGGCGTGCCGGCCGGCGGATGACGCATCTCGCGGGAGCGGGCAAGGCCCTCCGCGGATGGTTGCGGCATGTCCGGGAGGTGGGCGACCAGATCGAGGTGGTGCAGCGTCCACTCCAGGACGTACGCGGAGAGGTGGTCGCCGGCGGTGAGGACCTCGCCGCGGGTCCTGACTCCCAGGCGCGGGTCGGCGCGTTCGGCGGCGCGGCCGACGGCGGAACCGACTTCGTCGAGGCGGAACTTCAGCAGCCACGGCTCCTCGTACGCTGCGGCCGGCCGGACGATCAGCGCGTCGAGCGGGTCGTCGCCGGTCGGCGGTGTTTCCGCGACGTTCCAGTAGGTGACCGGGTCACGGGTCGGTTCCGTCCCGGCCGGGGTCACGAGGGTGATCAGGACGTCCTGTGCGTCGATGATCAAGTGGCACACCAGGTCCCGTACGAGCCGGCCGGCACAGCCGGGCGCCTGGTCGAAGTCCCCGTCCGGCAGCTCGGCGACCGCTGTGCGCAACGCTGCCCACGACCGTGAGAAGAGATCCACGTCGGCACGGTGGTGCGGGGCCGGAACGACGGACAGGACGACCGGCATCCACGTGATCACGTACTGCTAGTCTGGCGATCTTCTGTAACCGGACAGTCACCGTACGAATGGAGTCAGTGGGCGGTGCGTTCAGCGCCGCCGGGGTTGGGGGACACATGCGCGAACTGCGCCCGTTGCAGGTACTGGGGCTCTCCGCGACGGCGGAGGCCGTCTATCTCGTGCTCGTGGAACAGGGTCCGCAGACCTGGATCGAGCTCACCGAGCGGCCACCGCTGGTCGGGGCGCCTCTCGAAAGCCTCCAGTACGCGGTGACCGAACTCGGCGACATCGGTCTGGTCTCGCGCACGCGCGACAGGCTGACCGCCCAGCCACCTCGCGCGATGCTGGAGGCCGTCGCCGAGCGACGCGCCCGCGAGGCCCGGATCGCCTACGAGAGCGCGACGGTGCTGTCGCGGTTCTGGCTCGACCACACCGCGGGATCGAGCTATGTCGAGGTCGTCGACACCTCCGGCAGACCCGAGGCGGTTCAACAGCGGGTCCACAGCGAGGCGTTGGCGGAGGTGCGCGCCCTGTCGATAGGACCCGTGGGCGGAGGCGATCGGGTGCCGGAGGTCGGGCCCGGAACGTTGGACGCGCTGGACCGCGGGATCGCCTACCGGGTGGTGTACAGCGCCAACATCCTCCAGGACCCCAAGGCGCTGGAGGTGGCGCACACGTGTGTCGACCGCGGGGAGCAGGCACGGGTCTTCCCCGACGTCGCACTGAACCTCCTGCTCTGCGACGACCGCTTCGCCGTGGTGTCCGTCACCGCGCCGGACCGCACCGGACACCACAGCGTCGTCGTCCAGCCGTCGGGTCTGCTGGACGGGTTGATCGGCGTCTTCGAGTCGTACTGGCGGATAGCCGTTCCGCTCCCGCCGGCCCGTGAGGTCGTCGGGAGCGAGGCCAGTCCGATGAACGAGAGCCGCCAGCTCCTGAGTTACCTCAGTGCCGGGCTGACCGACGAGTCGATCGCCCGTGAGCTGGGGGTGAGTGAGCGGACCGTCGCCCGGCGCATCGCCCGCCTGCAGGAGATGCTCGGCGCCAAGACCCGGTTCCAGCTCGGTGTCCAGGCCAGCCGCCGCGGCTGGCTGTGAACCGCGCCCCCGGTCGGACCCGTGCACTTGGCGCGCGGGGCGGGCCGGTGTCCGACCCGGCCCGCCCCGCGCGGGTCTTCAGCCGCTCAGGCGGTCAACGCCGCTCCGTCGGACCGCAGTCGTCAGCCGGCGTCCGGCTTGACCAGGTCGGGGAGCTTGGCCTCGAACAGTTCGTCCAGCTTGAGCGAGGGCAGGATGTGCCCCTGGTTCGGCGCGGCGTTGGCCACGTCCGCCGCCCAACTGGAGGAGGCAAGCCGCTGGTTCGGCGTGCCGTGGTGGCCCGAGCTGGTGAAGCTGCAGTCGCCGACCTGGTAGAACGACTTCTCGGACTTGAGGAGCCGGGCGGCGTTCAGTGCCTCGCCACGGGCGTGGGTCAGGTAGTACGTGCCGAACGCGTCGGCCATGAGCTCGGTTCGGCGGGTGGCCTCCGGGCCCGCCAGGTCGCTCTCGAAGAGGTTGTTCTGGTACTGCACGTGGTGGCCGAACTCGTGGCCCACGATGGCCCGAGGCGCGACATCGCCCAGGCCCACCTCGGTCATGCCCTGGATGATGCCGTCACCCATGATGATCCGGTCCGAGATGCCGAGGGGATCCGGATCGTCCACCTCGCTGTAGGCGAAGGCGTTGAACGTGAAGATCGGGTTCGCGCCGCCCTGGAGTACGGGTTCCGAGTCGACCAGCTCGATGAACAGCTCGGCCAGGTCGAGGTTGTCCTCGGCCGTCCCGCCGTACAGTACGGAGAGCGTGCGCGCGAGCCGGTCGGGGCTGGAGAAGACATCGGCCCCGTGCATGGGAATCAGCTCGATGCCCGCCGAGTCGATGTCCCAGAAGCGCTTGAGGTTCTTCATCTCGGCGGTGAGCTTCTGGGTGTACTCGCCGTTGACGCCGAAGGTGTTCGCCTTCGACTCCGAGCCGAAGATCAGCGCGTCGTAGGTCGGGAAGTCGAAGCCGCCGAAGAGCTGGAGGATCAAGAGGGTGAACGGGTCCTCGACGCCGTTGAGGAGGGTGTTGGCGTACGTCGTCAGTTCGGTGCGCTGGCACTGGTAGTCGCCGGGATTGATCGCACTGTCGCGGATCTCGCTCCACTGCGACTCGCTCAGGCCGTACTTGGCACGGGCCGCGTCGACGCGGGACTCCCAGTCGGCGGGCAGCTTGGCCAGAATCCGGTCGACGAGTGCCTTGGTCTGCGGGGCCATTGCCGAGGTGTCGACGGCCGACTGCAGCGACCGGCTCGCGACGCTCGTGGTCCCGGTCGTATCGGCGGCGTGCGCGGGAAGCGCCATGCCAAAAGCACAGGTCGCGGCGATCGCCATGCTCGCCGCCACGGAGAGGGCCTTCTTCACGGGGACTCCTTTCGAGGGTGCCTGGTAGGCATCCGCGGGCGTCGCCCAGTCTGTAAGCCCAACTACCCATAGTTGAACGGTCGTTTAC
This sequence comes from Streptomyces sp. NPDC001231, assembly GCF_042896885.1. Taxonomy (NCBI): domain Bacteria; kingdom Bacillati; phylum Actinomycetota; class Actinomycetes; order Kitasatosporales; family Streptomycetaceae; genus Streptomyces; species Streptomyces sp. NPDC001231. Next base: position 2,596 of record NZ_JBIAXS010000031.1, on the reverse strand, counting down.
TGTCTGAAACCGGCATGTCTGGAACCCGACAACTCACCGTCCGTCGGTGCGGCCCGTATTGCGTATGCGGGCGAACGAGGTGTCCAGGCCCCTCTTCAGCGCACCTGCCAGGGGACGCTCCACGCAAGCGTGGACCAGGTAGCTCAGCACCAGGAAGCAGGCGAGCAGCGAGGCGACCAGCAGCCGGGCGTCCATCGTGTCCCGCAGGCGGTTGATCAGCGTCGTACCGGCCGCGTAGTGCATCAGGTAGAGCGGGTAGGTCAGGCTCCCGGCCGTGACCAGCCACCTCCAGCGGACGCGGTCGGTCATACCGAGGGCGATGGCGATCATGACGAGCAGGAACACGGTGTAGAGGAGCACGGCACCCCGCCAGCTGGAGACGTGCTCGACCTCGTCGATGCGCTGCCCCAGCTCCCGCTGGCCCATGAGCCACGACATGGCGAGGATTCCCCACAGGAGCAGGTCCTGGCCGAAGCGGTGCATGAGGTAGAGCGCGAGGCCGGCGATGAAGTACCAGGCGGCGTCGGGGACGGCGAGCAGATCGAGGAGGGGGAACGAGGCCACCGGCGCGAGCATCGCGGCGGCTCCCCACACGCAGCAGAAGACGACGACCTTGCGGTATGTCAGTCCGGTGACCACCACCAGCAGAAAGAGCAGGTAGAAGCGGAGTTCCGCCCACAGGGTCCAGTACACGCCGTCCACGTTCCCCACGCCCGAGCCGGACTGCAGCATCGTGAAGTTGAGCAGGACGTCACGCGGCCGCAGACGCTCCCAGACGCCCGGCAGGGCCGCCAGCACGGCCGTCGTGAACACGATCGCGAACCAGTACGCCGGGTAGAGCCGGATCACACGCGAGACGAAGAACTGGCGAGGGGTTCGGCCCCAGCACGACATGCAGATCACGAAGCCGCTGATCACGAAGAAGATCTCGACGCCGATCCAGCCGTACGTCGCGAAGTGGAACACCGTCGGCATGATGTCGGAGACCGGGCGGTCCCATATCAGGTTGCCCGGCTGGTCGACCCGGTTTGTGCCCGCGAAGTGGTGCACGGCGACCATCAGGGCGGCGATCAGACGGATGCCGTCGATGGCGTACAAGCGGGGGCGGGCCCGTCCGGAGGTGGCGGGCCCGCGCGGCAGGTCGGGCCGGGGCAGTCGGCCGGTCCCGGCCGCAGTCCCCGGTACAGGTATGGACAATGTGCCCTGCGCATCACGCATCGGAACCCGTCCCTCCTCACGAAGAGTCACGGCTGGACGATCAAGGACGCCTCAACGTTACGGACCTCCCGGCCGCCCCCTGCCACAAAAGTGCCGGGGGTCAGCCGAAGTTGCCGCGATGCTCACTGGGCCGACCCGAAGGGTTCTCCAAGACTTCAGGCGCCGCCCATCGGCCCCCGAGCACCCAGGTCAGGAGCTCTGCCCGGTCGGCAGCGGGATGCGGTCCAGGAACCAGTACAGGCTGATCGTCACAATGGCCACCGTCACCGTGACCGCCACCCAGCGGGCCGCGGGCGTCCGGCGGGCCAGGGTCAGCAAGGGGAAGAGGACGGCGATGAGGAGCAGTTGGGCGGCCTCGATGCCGAGGTTGAAGCTCAGCAGCGACAGCAGCAGCCCCCACGATCCCGGCTCGCGGACGTCGAGCGCCCCGGCGAAGCCCAGCTGTGTACCCCTGTGAACACCTGCTTGACGAACTCATTGCAGAAAGCCCTCCGTGGCCCCCACGGTCGGGTCGTGCTCGGGCAGCACGCGGTATCCCGCATGGCGGCGTCCCGGTTGACGTGCTTCCCGGCCTAAAGTCCAGGGATTCCGGCCTGGGTCGTCTGACCCTTCCGGGGGCTTCCTGCTTCAACGCGCTGTGCCGGGACTTTCGCCCTGGTCTTACCGGCGCTCCACGAGGCGTTTAGCGTCTCCGCCCGTCCGGCGGCGACGATACGGCGTCCTTCGAAGAGGACGTTGCGGGCTGCGTTGTGGTCGCGGTCGTGCACCGTGCCGCACGCGCGGCACGTCCACTGCCGCACGTGCAGGGGCTTGGGCCCGTCCCTAAATCCGCAGGCCGAGCAGACCTGAGAGGACGGGAAGGCCCGGTCCACCTTGGCGAAGGTGCGGCCGTGCTTGACTGCCTTGTACTCCAGCATGCCGACGAACGCGGACCATCCCGCGTCGTGCACGGACTTGGCGAGCCGGGTGCGGCCGAGGCCGGACACCGCGAGGTCTTCCACGTACACCGCTTGGTTGTCGCGAATGATCTGCGTGGATGCCTTGTGGTGCCAGTCCCGGCGCCGGTCCGCCACCCTGGCATGCTGGCGTGCGACCTTGATGCGGGCCTTGGCCCGGTTCTTCGATCCCTTCACCTTGCGGGACAACTCCCGCTGAAGACGCTTGAGCTTCTTCTCCGCCCGCCGCAGGAAGCGGGGGCTGCCGATCTTGCTGCCGTCGGACAGGACCGCGAAGGCGGACAGGCCCAGGTCGATCCCGGTATCGGATTCCAGACCGGGGAGGATGTCGGGCTCGGTGTCCACGACGAAGCTGAGGAAGTACCGGCCGGAGCTGTCCTTGGTGACGGTCAGGGACGTGGGCGCGGCCGGCAGCCGGCGGG